>JBPYEI010000094.1:0-22952 GCA_051985455.1 Acidimicrobiales bacterium | reverse complement strand
TGTCGGCGTTGGTGCGCACAGCCAGGCGCCCGCGGCGGATCTCGTCGGCCCACCCGAGCACCGTGGTGAACTCGGCCGGCGGGGCTGCCGCCGTCAGCGGCACCTGGCCCAGCACGACCTCCCCGTTGGTCCCGTCGAGAGAGATGAAGTCGCCCTCCGAGACCGTCACGTCACCGACCGAGAATCGGGTGCCAGAGATCCGCACGGCCTCGGCTCCGACCACGGCGGGCTTGCCCCAGCCGCGGGCGACCACCGCGGCGTGGCTGACCAGCCCGCCGCGGCTTGTGAGGATGCCCTCGGCAGCCATCATCCCGTGGACATCCTCGGGCGAGGTCTCGGTACGCACCAGCACGACCTTCTCACCCCGCCCTGCGGCGGCGACGGCGCCGTCGGCCGTGAAGCAGACACGCCCCACGCCAGCGCCCGGCGAGGCCCCGAGGCCCTTCGTCAGCACGCGCACGTCGGCCGAGGCGAACCGGGGATGGAGAACCTGATCGAGATGGTCGGCGTTGATGCGGCTGACGGCCTCGGCCCGCGTCAGCTCGATGCTGCGGTCCTTGGTCATGTCGACGGCCATCTTCAGCGCCGCCACCCCCGTGCGCTTGCCCACCCGTGTCTGGAGCATCCACAGCTTGCCCTGGTCGATGGTGAACTCGGTGTCGCACATGTCGCGGTAGTGCAGCTCGAGGCGCTCGAAGAACGACAGGAGCTCCTTGTAGATCTTGGGGAACCGCCCCTCGAGGGCGGCGAGCGGCTCGGTGTTGCGGATGCCGGCCACCACGTCCTCGCCCTGGGCGTTGACGAGGAAGTCGCCGTAGGCGCCCTGAGCGCCCGTAGCCGGGTCCCGGGTGAACCCGACGCCGGTACCGGAGTTGTCGTCGCGGTTGCCGAAGACCATGGCCTGCACGTTGACGGCGGTGCCCAGGTCGTGGGGGATGCGCTCGCGATTGCGGTAGGTGACCGCCCGCGGGCCGTTCCAGGAGCCGAAGACCGCCTCGATGGCCCCCCGCAGCTGCTCGGCCGGGTCCTGAGGGAACGGCGCGCCCGTGGCGCGCTCGACGATCTGCTTGAAGGACGTGACCAGGTAGCGGAGGAGCTCGGGCGGCACGTCGGCGTCCGAGGTCGTGTTGGCCAGCTCCTTGGCCGCGTCGAAGAGCCGGTCGAACTCCTCCCCCGGCAGCCCGAGCACGATGCGGCCGTACATCTGGACGAAACGACGGTACGAGTCGTACGCGAAACGCTCGTCGCTGGTCTGCTTGGCCAGCCCCTCGACCGACTCGTCGTTCAAGCCGAGGTTCAGCACCGTGTCCATCATCCCCGGCATCGAGAACTTGGCTCCGGAGCGCACGCTCACGAGGAGGGGGTCCGCCGGATCGCCGAGGTGCTTGCCCATGGCCTTCTCGAGCCGGGCCTGGGCCCGCTCGACCTCCTGGGTGAGGCCCTCCGGCCAGCCGCCGCTCATGTAGGCGCGGCAGGCGTCGGTGGAGATGGTGAACCCCGGCGGGACCGGCAGCTCCAGCACCGATGTCATCTCGGCCAGGTTGGCGCCCTTGCCGCCCAGGAGGTCCTTCATCTCCATAGGCGGCTTGTGGTGCTTGTGGTCGAAATCGAAGACGTAGCCCATCCGGCCCTCCTGCACGGTTTCCCGGCGGAGAGCCTAAGGCCTCAGCCTGGCGGGGTGGGCCAGGGCGGGGCCGCCGGCGACGTGAACGGCGCCCCGAGGGGCGCGTGGAACCCACGTCCGCGAAATGCGGCGCTATTCACCGCCGGGGGCGATCTTCACCGAGCCTGTACCTCGTGCCTCCTTGGCGGTTCCGGCTCGGCGTCGCAGCTTTCGGGTTGTGGCCTCATCGCGTCGACGTACAGAGTGCCCTCACGTCGCAACTCGTCGTCTCGCCCGGGATCCCAATCTCGTTTCTTGACATTCACGAAGCCAACCGTAGACAGAGCGTCTGCCAACGTGCGGAAATCAAACGCGTGGCGATGCTCACCCCCCTGGCGAAAGAAGTGGTTGACTGCGTGCATCGGAGTCGTGCACCAATCCGGATAGCCATACTCTTTCACCGTCCAACGGAACCCCGCCTCAGCCGCTGGATCGTCGCTTGCATAACCCTTGAGCAACTGTTCGTGACCTTGCCGCCGGCGAGGTAGATGCCGCCCCCGAAGGCCGGGAACAATAACCACGACCCCCCCACGAGCCCCAGGACGCCGGCCAGCCGCCAGCCACCGGACACGACCACCCCGGCACGACCCATGACCCAGCTCCCCAGCTATAGAATGAGCGGCTGTCTAGTGGCGGGTTGACGAGGTCGTCAAGCGATCGAGAGCCGGGCCCTCAGCTCGTCGACGAGGCCGTCGATGGGCACCCGGACCTGCTCGGTGCTGTCCCGCTCGCGGATGGTCACGGCCATGTCGTCGAGGGTGTCGAAGTCGACCGTGACGCAGTAGGGCGTGCCGATCTCGTCCTGGCGGCGGTAGCGGCGCCCGATCGACTGCGTCTCGTCGTAGTCGCACATGAAGTGGGGCTGGCACAGGGCGAGGACCTTGCGGGCCACCGGGGTGAGTGTCTCCTTCTTCGAAAGGGGGAGGACTGTCACCTGATAAGGGGCGATCCGCTGATGGAGGCGGAGCACCGTCCGATGCTCGCCGCCCACCTCGTCCTCGTCGTAGGCAGCCAGGAGGAAGGCCATCATCGTCCTGGTAGCTCCGGCAGCGGGCTCGATGACGTACGGGACGTAGCGCTCGCCGGTCGACGGCTCGAAGTACTCGAGCCGCTCGCCCGACGCTGCCGCGTGCGCCTTGAGGTCGTAGTCCGTGCGGTTGGCGATGCCCTCGAGCTCGCCCCAACCCCAGGGGAAGGCGAACTCCACGTCGGACGTGCGGGCCGAGTAGTGGGACAGCTCTTCGGCGTCGTGCTCGCGGAGACGGAGGCGGTCCTCGGGGATGCCCAGACCCTGGTACCACGCCATGCGCTCGGCACACCAATACTCGAACCAGGTGTCGGCCTCGGCCGGAGGGACGAAGTACTCCATCTCCATCTGCTCGAACTCCCGGGTGCGGAAGACGAAGTTCCCGGGGGTGATCTCGTTGCGGAAGGACTTGCCGATCTGGGCGATGCCGAACGGCGGCCGCTTGCGCGTGGTCTGGAGCACGTTGTTGAAGTTGACGAACATCCCCTGGGCCGTCTCGGGGCGCAAATAGACCTCCGCCCCTTCGTCCTCCACGGGACCGGCGTGGGTCTTGAACATCGTGTTGAACGGCCGGGGCTGGGTGAGGTCGGTCGAGCCACAGTTCGGGCACACGCCGCCGACCTCGTCGGCCCGCCAGCGCTCCTTGCAATTGCGGCAGTCGACGAGCGGATCGGTGAAGTTGGTCAGGTGGCCCGAGGCCTCCAACACCTTGGGGCTGGTCAGGATGGCCGCATCGATGCCGACGACTTCGTCACGCAGCTGGACCACGGACCGCCACCAGGCGTCCTTGACGTTGCGCAGCGCCAGCACGCCGAGGGGCCCGTAGTCGTAGGTGGATCGGAACCCGCCGTAGATCTCCGCCGACGGGAACACGAAGCCCCTGCGCTTGCAGAGGTTGACCACGCGCTCCATGAGGTCGTCGAAAGGCACGCGCCGAGAATACCGGAGGCTCTCGGTGTCCCCATCAGCCCTTTTGGGCTGAAACCGCCGGGATGCGCCTCAGCCCTGCGGCCGGTGTTCGTCGTGTACGACCGGCGCCCGACACTCCACCAGGCCCAGATCGGACAACTTGGCCACCGTGGCCATCACGTCGGACCGAACCTGGGTGAGATCTTCTCCATAGGCAATGGACAGATCCTCGGCCAGATGTTCGACGGTCCTCGCGCCGTCGCACCCTGACCAGATCGCCGCGGCCGCCGGGTTGAGCACCATCATGGTGTGGAGGCGCTCGTCGTACACGAACGTCTTGTCCTCGACCTGGATGGACGACGCGTGACGACAGACCACCGGCATGTAGCCCCCATCGAGGCCCACGGAGCCGCCGCTCGACGCCAGAACCGGGCTCTCGCCGCTCATGGTCTCGGTGCCACCTCGAGCACCACTCGACAGGCGTCGGCGAGATCCGATACGTCGAGGCGAAAGCAGGCGCACTGCTCGGCGAGCCCCGCCAGCTGCCTCAAGCCCCGACCCCCATGCTCGTCGAGGTTGAAGGCGTTCGTCGCCAGCCCCAGGACGGCGTCGGCTGCGCCGATGGGCTGCAGTCGCGTCGGCGCGCCGGGCCGATAGCGGGGGAACACCACGACCCGGGGCGGGCAGGCGAGGCCCAGCACTGCCGGCCCGAGCCTCGCCGCTGGGACGTGATACCACCTCGGAGCGTCCTGCCCGGTTGACCAGGAGGCTGCTCCCGGATCGAAGTCGACCAGCGCAGCGAACGACGCCGGCTCGAGCGTGAGTGGCCTCGGGAACGGCCGGACATCGTTCGTCACCGAGGGGATCGCCACCACCTCGTCGGTCAGATACCCGAGACCGGCTCGCACCAGAGCGGCCGTCAGGGTCGTCTTGCCCGCATCCGGGGGGGCCGGCAGGAGGAGGGCACCCGCCGCCGTCTCGACCGCGCCGGCGTGGATCAGCAGGTCACCTCGTGTGGCCTCGACTGCCGCTTGACTGATGTGCCAGAGCAGCCACGCCACGGCGTGCGACCGACTGTCAGCGAGGGAGAGCACCCGCCCGTCCAGGGAGACCTCGACGCGACCGTCGGGTCCGACGACGAGGTCGTAGCAGTGATCGACGGCGCCGCCAGCCCGAAGAGCGCAGAGCAGCGACGCAACGCGGTCGGCCAGGCCGGCCTCGTTGCAGCGCACCTCGAAGCAAAATGCGAGGGCCCGCAGTGAAGTCGTGGCCCACGGCAGTTCTCGAAGGCCCCCGAGACTTCGGTGATCGGCGGTTGCGACCTGGATCGTCATCGACAGCTCGCTAGGACGGCTGGGGCGGCCGACCCGCCGACGAGTCGTCGGTCGCGTCCCCGTCCCGGCGGCCACTCCATCGGGTCAGCATCCAGCCGCCCACCAGTAACCCTGTCCCCAGCTCGACAGCCCGTTCTGCATTGAAACCGGTGAACGCGAGTTGCCCACCGCCCCCATCGCTCGGCGATGCGTCCGCCGGGGAGGCGCTCGACCCGGTGACGGCGCCGGCCTGTCCGGTAGCAGGAGCGGGAGCCGCTGCCCCGGAGACCGAGCCGCCGGCGGACGACTGCCCGGCGGACGACTGCCCGGCGGACGAGTGCCCGGAACCGGTCTGCCGGACTCCGCCGCCCTCGGGTGCGTCGGAGGCCGCTCCGGCGGCTGTCGGCCTGCCGATGAGGATCTCCGGTGCGGCCCACGCCGCGGCCCCGCCGGCGACGCCCAGGCCCAGGCGATGGAGCGCCTGGCGGCGGCTCAGCCGGTCGGCTCCGCCGCCCAGCTGCTTACCCTCGTCATCAGGCGGGGAGCCACCAGCTCGCGAATCGTCCACGTCCATCGTCTCGCCCCCCTTGGGGCTGTGACCTCCTCGAGGGCACGTCGTCCCAGTCAATTCGACCCCCCTGGTCCAGTTCCTCCCCGCGCCGCATCCTGGGGCTGCGGGACGGCCAAGCCGGCGTGGCAGTTCAAGCAGAACGAGCGCCACGCAGGCGCCACCAGCGCCGGACGGCACGGAACGCCGCGCTGGCGTAGTGCCTCGGCCATCTCCCGACGGGCTCGTGGACCGGGTCGCCGGCGAAGAGAAGGGCCCGGCGCAGGGCGTCGTCAGCGAGGGCATACCGGAGGCGGTGGCGAAGTCCGGCCTCGAGTGGGGTGAGCGGCCACTCCTCGCCAAGCAGCGGTGCCAGGGCGGCTCTGCGAGCAGCCGAGCCCGTGATCTCCTTGAGCTCGACGGGCGAGTCCACTCCGATGCGACCAGCCTGCAGGAGGCCGACGGCCAACACGGTCTGGCAACGAGATCGCGCCGCCCGGTGGCGCACCATTTCCCAGTCGATCTCCCTGTGGGCGGTGGCGTCGGCCGCCACGACCGCGAGGTCCGCGGTCCAGATCAGCCGGCCGAAGCAGTGATAGGGCTTCCCTGCGTGGGCGGCCAACGCGATCACCTCGTCCTCCACGGCGAGGCCGAAGGCTGGCGTTCCCAGACAGTCGATAGCGACCCGGCGGTTCCACAAGTCGTCAGCTCGAAGCCGATTGGGCCGGTCGTGCCAGGAGAACAGCTCGTGGTGAAGCTCCAGATCGAGACCCGGAACATCGGGGTGGGCGAGGATGGTGTCGTAATGGAGTCGGTCGAAGGCGCGCACGACCTGCCAGTCATGGCGGCGGAGCGCTGCCAGCGCTTTGCTGTGATCCGCCCTCGGGAGGATGACGTCGATGTCTCCCATGGGGCGCAGTCCAGGCGCCGGATATCGCATTGAGAGGGCAGGTCCCTTGAAGACAACCGGCTCGAGACCGGCCTCGACGAGCGGCTCGACCGCGAGGGCGACGGCCGCCGGGAGGAACAGGGCAGCCTGAAAGCGCAGCAGCTCCGCCTCGGCCCGCAGGGTCTGACCAAAGTCGTGAAGCGCGCCAGGGCAGCCGCCCAAGTCGAGGGCGCGCCAGAGCAGCGCGGCCGCGCCGTGATCCACGGCCGCAGTCGCTGCCCTCGCGGGGTCGATGCCGCCCTCGACCATCGCCCGAACAGCATCAGCCGACGGCTCGTACCGACAGCTCTCCCAGAGCATCGAGGCCGTTCGGGCCGCGGTGTCGCTCACTGACCCTTGGGACGAACCCACGGCTGGGCTGTCCGCTTGACGTGCCGAAGTGCCCGCGCTCACACCATGTCCGGGAGCAGGGCGCTGGCCGAAGCAAAGAACATGGCCAACGCGGCGAAGAAGAGGGGCGCCAGGAGCAGATAGACGGGCCAGCGCCGCCGCAGACGCCGCGCCAGGAATGAGGCGACGACGATGATCGCGCCCGCGGCCAATCCCCAGCCACCGAACGATACCCAAGGACCCGTCGTGGCCGGTGGAGACTGGCTTGCCCGTTCCGAGAGCTGAGAGGTGGGAGGAGCCGACGTCGGAGACCCGACCAGAGAAGCCTGGACGATGAGCCGCCGGCTGGCGCTGAAACGCGGTGTACAGGTCGTCAGCGTGAGCTGGTTGCTCGAGGCCGGACCTATGACCCACACAGCCGATGGTTTGACGACGAACGAGTGACGAACGTCGTACTGGAACGAGCCCTGCACGGTCGTGACCATGATCTTGTCGCCGGGGTGGAGCCTGTCCAGCTTGTTGAACGGCGCACCATATGTCGTGCGGTGGCCGGCCAGAGCGACGTTGCCGGCCTGTCCCGGCAACGGAGTGCCCGTGTAATGACCGGGCCCTCGGCGCAGCTCGGCGGTACCGGTACCCTCAACGAACACCTGGTCGACTCCGATGGCGGGAATCGTGACCCGACCCTCGGGACCGCCCTTGGCCGGGGGCCAGTTTCGCGGTGGCGGGCTAGCGACGCCGTTCGTCGACGGCGGGACAGGCCTAGCCGACGTCTGGGTCAGAGAGGTGGGGCGGCCCGCCTGCAATTGGGCCGCCAGCTGACGCCGGAGGGAACCCTGGCTGTGGGACTCGGCGAAGGCCGTCCCCCACAGCTGATAGGCGAGGAACAGCAGGACGAGCGCCCCGAGGCCAACGAGTGCCCTGCCGGCTGTCGCCATGACTGGTCGCTGAGTCATGTGATCTCGCCCATCGGCAGCCTCGTCGCGCTTCGGTGTTCGGGCCCCCAGCTCGTCGCTTCAGATGACTATTCGCAGCGGCGCGACCGCTTACCTGCACGGGGGTCCCTGCCCGGGCCGCCGTTCGCCTGGCGCTGGGAAGCGCGACCCGCCGCGTCAGGCTCGCTCGAGCAGCCGTAGGGTCCGCAGACGGCGCTCGAGGTGGTGCTCGAGGGCCTGTGACGCCAGGTGCTCGACCTCTCGGGTCGAAGGGCCGGCCGGCTCGTCGAGGGCGCGGCCCAGCTCTCCTCCCAGAATCCGCCGCACGAGGTCCAGCGCCTGGGGGCTCACGGCCACGCCCCGCCGGCAGGACCGGCACAGCGTCCCGCCCTCGCCGACGTCGAAGGCGACCAGTGGCTCCTCGGCGCCGCAGACGGCGCAGGCGTCGAGGAGGGGCTGGTAGCCCTCCAGGGCCAGCAGCTTCCAGAAGAAGGCGGCGACCACCAGCGGCGCGTCGCGCTCCGCCAGTGCGCGCAGGGCGCCCACGAGCATCTCGTACAGGCGGGGGTTGGCCTGTCGCTCCTGGGCGACCTGATCGACGGCCTCGAGCATGGCGGTGGCCCGCGAGAGCCGGCTCAGGTCCTCCCGTAGGATACGGAAGTGGTCGAGCACCTCGGCCTGCGTCACCACGTCGAGCTCGCGACCCTGCCAGCACAGCAGGGCTACGTGGCTGAGGGGCTCGAGCCGGGCGCCGAAGCGGCTCTTGGTCTTGCGCACCCCCTTGACGACGGCCCGCACCTTGCCGTGGCCGGCGGTCACCAGGGTCACGATCCGGTCGGCCTCACCCAGGCGCATGGTCCGCAGCACGACCCCCTGGTCGCGGTAGAGGCTCATCGAACTAGGCCGCCGACGATGATGAAGGCGATCAGGGCGAACACGACCACGATGAGGGCGAGAGCAGCCGAGAAGCCCTCGGCCGCGAGGAAGGCGACGAGGACCACGGCCAGGAACACGGCGATCACGGCCAGGGGCACTACCAGCCGGAGGTTCACGCCTCGACCCCCCCGTACCGGCGGTCGCGCCGCTGGAACTCGCGCACGGCCTCGAACAGGTGCTGGCGGCGGAAGTCGGGCCAGAGCACGTCGCTGAAGACCAGCTCGCTGTAGGCCAGCTGCCACAACAGGAAGTTGGAGATCCGGAACTCTCCGGACGTGCGGATGACCAGGTCGGGATCGGGCGCGTCGGGATAGTAGAGGTGGCCGCGGATGGCCCGCTCGTCGACCCGAGACGCCGACACACGCGAGTCGACGAGTCCGCGCACGGCGTCGACGATCTCGGCCCGGCCTCCGTAGTTGAAGGCCATGGTCAAGGTGAGCCGGCGGTTGTCACGGGTCAGCTCCTCCGACTCCCGGATGCGACGGAGAAGGCGACGGGGCACGCGCCAGTCCCGGCGCCCGGCGAAGCGGATACGCACGCCCTTGCCGTTGAGCTCGTCCCGCCGGCGGATCAGCAGGTCCTGGTTGAAGTTCATGAGAAAGCGAACCTCGTCCGGGGGCCGTCGCCAGTTCTCGGTGGAGAAGGCGTAGACGGTGAACCAGCCGATGCCGAGCTCCAGCATGCCCTCGATGGCGTCGAAGAGGGCCTCCTCACCGGCGGCGTGGCCCTCGGTCCGCGGCAGGCCCCGCTTTTGGGCCCACCGGCCATTGCCGTCCATGACGCACCCGACATGGACCGGAAGACGTCTGGTGTCGATGCCGTCGAGGTCCACACTCGGAACCTACCTCCGGGGCACCAGCTCGGGGGTCACCCCTCGAGCTGGGGCACGACCTGATCGGCGAGGAGCCGGACGTGGTCGAGGTCGGAGATATCCAGCACCTGGAGGTAGACGGCGTCCGCACCGGCCTCGCCGTAGGACCGCAGCCGCTCCGCCACCTCGGCGGGGGTGCCGCTGGCGCCGTTGCGACGGAGCTCGTCGACGTCCCGTCCCACGGCCGCCGCCCTCCGGGCCACCTCCGCCTCGTCCGACCCGCAGCACACGGTCACCGCCGCCGACAGCACGATCCCCGCCGGATCCCGACCCAGCTGCTGGCACGCCGCCCGCACCCGGTCGAACTGGCGCTTGCTGTCGGCGGCCGAATGGAAGGGCGCGTTGTACTCGTCGGCGTGTCCGGCCGCCAGCCGGGGTGTCCTCTTGGCACCACCCCCGCCCAGCACGATCGGCGGGTGGGGCTGCTGGACCGGCTTGGGGAGGGCGGGGCTGTTCTCGAAGGCGTAGTGGCGCCCCTGGAGCGTGAAGCGCCCGCCCGGCGGCGTGCTCCACAGCCCTGAGATGATCGCCAGCTGCTCCTCGAGTCGCTCGAACCGCTCGCCCAGCGGAGGGAAGGGAATGCCGTACGCCGTGTGCTCGCCGTCGTACCACCCCGCACCCAGGCCGAGCTCCACCCGGCCACCGCTCATGGCGTCGACCTGGGCCACGGAGATCGCCAGTGGTCCGGGAAGACGGAACGTGACCGGCGACAGCAGCGTGCCCAGCCGGATGCGGCTCGTCTCCCGTGCCAGACCTGCCAGGGTGATCCACGCGTCCGTCGACCCCGGCTCGCCCGTGCCGCCCGTGACCCCGGGGATGTACAGGTAGTGGTCCGACCGGAAGAAGGCGTCGAAGCCGCACTCCTCGGCTGTCCGGGCCAGGCCCAGCAGCTGGTCGTAGGTGGCGCCCTGCTGGGGCTCGGTGAAGATCCCGGCTCGCATGCACAAGTATCGCGATCCCGCACGAACGGCGTTCCAGATCCCCATCCGTGGATCATGTGCGGTCGTCCACTTCTCACGGGCTCGACGGTGCCGGCGCGTAGATCGTGAAGTCCCCCATCGTCGCTCTCTTCGACCAGCCGGCGGGCGACACCCAACCCGGCGGCACGTCCCGCCCGCCGCTTCCCACGACGACGGCTGCGGGAGCGAGCTGGCGGATCCGGGCATCGAGCTGGCCGGCATCACGAAGCGGTATCTCGTGGACCGCACCGCCACCTCCGATGGACACCACGTCGCGCCGCAGGTCCGGCCCGAGCACCGGGCGGACATCGGTGCTGCCGAGCAGCACGACCGGACCCCCCGGCCGGCCCTCGCGACCGAGGACCGCAGCGAGCGCGTCGGTGCCGCTGAGCCGGGGGACTCCCGCCAGCACGAACGCGCAGCAGACGACGAGCAGACCCGCCCCCGCCGTCCCTGCCGCGACGGAGAGGGCCACCCGCCGCCGCAACAGTGCGACGCCGCGGTCTCGGAACCTTCCGCCATCCCTTGCCAGCGCGAGCCACCCCACCATCAGGGCGACGACGAGTACGCCCACCACGGCGACGACGCCGGCGTGCGGAGTGAGGTCATGGCGAAATCCAGGCCCCTGGAGGGCGCGATACCCGTCGTAGCCCAGCGCTGGTACGGCGATGGCGGCGATGGCCCAGCCCGGCAGGGTCGCAGCCACTCCCACGGCGAGCAGTGCGGCCGGCAAGGCGTAGCGCAGCTGAGAGGACACGAGCGCCGACACGCCGGCGGGACCGCCACCCGTATAGGGAGTGGCCAGGTAGGCGATGACCGACACACACACCACGATCAGCACAGCGAGGACGCGTCGGCGGCGACCGCCGCACGCCATCCACACGGACGTCGCCAGACCGATCAGCAGGACCAGCGCCGCCGGCCCGTAGTCCTGGGCCACGAGCCGGGTCCACCGTCCGATCACCGCGGTGTCGCCGTGCTCGAGATGCTGGAGCAACGTGGTGCGGTAGTAAGTGAGCGGTCCTCGAGCGCCCTGCAGGATGCGGTGTCCCCCGAGGACGAGGCCCTGCGGGAAGATCGGATTGCCCGTGTCGACCCAGTCGCGGACGAACCAGAAGCCACTGAGCGCCGCCGCCGCTCCGACTGCGGTACCGAACGCCGCCAGGCGCCGGCCTCTCGGCATCAGCACCACCATGAGAGCCAGGACCGCCAGGCCAGGGACGAGGGCAGTGTCCTTGGCCCCGATGCCCACGCCGACGGAGAGGCCTGCCAGCACGACCCACCTCGCCCTCGTCGGCTCCCGGACCGCCCGGAGAGCGAGCGCAGCTGCCGTGACGACCGCGCCGGCCGCGAAGAGATCGACCTCGAGGCTGCGCACCTGGGTCGAGAACGACACCGGTGAGCCGAGCACCGCGATCGCCAAGAGGCCACCACACCATGCCGGCGCTCGCAGCTCCTTCGCCAAGAGAGCCGAGCCGCAGACGCAGAGGACGGCGAAGACGAGCGGAGCCAGGGAGGCGAGGGCGTCATTGTGAGCCGGGAGCATGAGCCACAGACCGGTCAGCTCGCCGTTGCTCGGGTAGGCGTTGGTGAAGTAGCCCGGCGTGGTGGGTGGAAGAGCCCACGTCGATCCCGTTCGCAGCCACCACGCGGCGTTGGGCACGTGGTACTGCACGGTGTCGGGCTCCTGTGACGGTCCCCGCAGGCTCAGCGCCGCGGCGAGGGACCACAGAACCACTCCCGTCGAGGCTGTCAATGCCGTCGGCAACGCAATCGAGCCTCGCCACCGGTCGCTGCGCTCAGCCGGAGGGACGACGCGCAGGATGGCAGCCGCGAGCGCAACGTGTCCGACGAGCACAGTCCATCGGTCGAGCAGGCCGATCGCACCGAGCAGCTGAAGCAGACCGATCACCTGCACCAGCGCGACCAGCAGACCAACCGTCGCCCGATCCAACGTCTCATCGGTGCCAGGAACCACTCGCCTGGCGATGCGGACGGCCACGGCGGTGACCGCCGCGACCTCGACGACGAGGACAGCGGCGGCGGTCACCGTGGCTTGATGCACAGCACCGCCAGCCGGTCTCGGAAGTCAGGTACGACAAGGCGGTCGGCGAGCCCGGCGTGCTCCACCAGCGTCACCGCCACCCTGGCGATGCTCGCGTGGTAGCCACCAAGCCGCTCGGCGTAGTAGCGGGCCGTGAAGACCTTGGCATGGCGGCCATGCCATCTGGGGTCGAAGCCGGTGACCCGCAGGAGGTGGTCGAGCGAGGACCGGGTGAAGTACTGCAGGTGCATGGGAAGCACCGACCACCAGCGCGAGCCGAGGATATGGGCCGGTCGACTGCCGGCGTCAGGGACGGTGAGCCACAGGGCGCCGCCGGGCTCGAGCAGCTCGGCCACACGCGTCAGCGCGGCAGCGGGGTCCTCCAGGTGCTCGAGCACGTCTCCCAGCACGACCAGACGAAAGCTCTCGCGTTCCAGGACCTGACTCGAGAGCTCGTCCGTGAGCACGCGCAGACCCCGCCGTCTCGCGTACGCGGACGCCCACCGTGACGGCTCCAGGCCGACTGCCTGCCACCCCGCCTCCTCGGCGGCCACCAGGAACGACCCCGTCCAACAACCCACGTCGCATACCCGTCCCGGCGTGACGACCGTCCCGATCCGAGCGAGGGCACGGCGGGCCGTCTCGACCTGACCCGCTTCTTCACGAAGCGAGACCGGGTCGGCGGACGCAGAGTAGGCATCTCTGACGGCGCCAGACGGAGGGGGTGCCGCCACGAAGCCGTGTCCGCATCCCTTGCAACGAACGATCGTTCCCACAGCTGCACCGAACGCAGCCGTGCTGGGCCGGAATGCCGCAGGATCGACGCCTTGCTCGCTGGCGGCGGGTGGCGAGGCGAAGCGTTCGACGTGGCGAACGCCGCCGCACACCGGGCAGGAGAGCCCCGTAGCGGCCCCTGTCCCGACGGCGGCGGGCATCAGACGGCCCGCATCAGGCGGTGAGCTGGCCGACGTCGGAGGTGCCAGGCCGGCTGGGGGTCACCCGCTGGAGGTCACGGGCGATCTCGCCCGCCGCCTGGGTGCCGAGTCGGACGCCGTCGCTCATTCCCCGGTCCTGGGGGTAGATGTGGGCGGTCGTCGACAGGTACAGCCCCGGGATGTGACTGCGGCGAGGTGGGATCGCCCGCAGGTAGCCACGGTGCACCAGGGGCGCTGCGTAGGGTGTCCGAAAGGCGTTGACGGCGAGGAGCTGGCTGCGATCGAAGCTCGGGAAGCGGTCTGCCAGCAGGTCGACCCACCGCTGGGCCTCGGCGTGCGGATCGACCAAGGCCAGTGCTTCGTCGGCGGTGAAGTACCGGCTCAGATAGACGATGTGTCGCCCGCCGTAGTCGGCAGCCGGCACGAGGTTGGTGTGCTCGATGATCCCGCCGAAGGGCAGCTCGGCGTCGCAAACGTTGACCCAGTAGAGGCTCTGGAGGGGGCGTGACAGCTCCACGACGACGCACAGGGCCCCCAGCCCGCCGATGGCGGACCACCGCGGGTCCGCCAGCGAGGCAGGAACGAGCCGGCTGATCGCCGGCAGCTGGCCGCAGTAGAGCACGGCATCTGCCCCCACGCGCTCGCCCGACGCCAGCTCGACGCCCGCCGCCGAGCCGTCGTCGATCAGCACGCGGCCGACCGGAGTACGGGTACGAACATCGGCGCCCAGCTGGCGTAGTCGGGCGTCGAGGGCCTCGAAGAGCTGGCGGAAGCCGCCCCGGAGGTATCCGAGGCGTTCCCCCCCACGCCTCGAACCCCGTGCTCCCGCTCGCTGTTGGAACCGTGCCCACATCCAGGCGGCCGGGACCTCGCCGGCCGCGGCCCCGAACTTCTGGGCGAGCAATGGGTCCCAGACGATCTCCGTCGCGCGGGGCCCGGTCAGGCTCGCCAGCCAGTCCCGCGCCCGCACACGGTCCAGCCGCTCCCAGTCCCGCACGCGCCCCAGGCGCAGCGCCCCGGCCCCGGCTCGGAAGCGGTCACGAACCGAGAGCGGCCCGAAGCGCAGGAGATCCGTCGCGGTCGTGAACGGCCACACCCGCCCCTCGGTGAAGACGCCGACGCTGCTCCGGAGCCAGTCCAGCCGATGCGACAGACCGAGCTCCTCGATCAGCTCGGCGATATCGCGCTCATGCGGAAACACGTGATGGTAGAAGCATTCCAGCGGCGTGCTCTCCACCGCGAAGCTGACGACGAGGCCACCGAGCGCCGGTCCCGTTTCGAGCAACACCACCTCGATACCCGACTGCCGGAGGCGCAGCGCCGCAGTTGCGCCTCCGATCCCACCCCCGATCACGACGACCCGGGCGCTCATCGCGTGATCGCGTGTCGAGCGCCAGGAGGACGAGATGGTCGCCTGATCCGCGGTGTCTCAGGTGGTCGGATCTGTCCCGACTCCGCGTCGACGCGGTTGAGGCGCCGGTACATCGTCGCCAGCTCGTACAGGGCCCTTCCCACGACTCTGGGGTGAACTCCTCGTGCCACACCGGCTTTGCGTGGGAAGTGATGAACCCCCAGCTCGATGACGCCGGCTCCCGAACGTTGGAGCTTGACGATGAGCTCGGTGTTGACCATCGCTCCCACGCTCTCGAGATCGATCTCGTCGAAGACAGACCGCCGGAAGAGCTTGAAGGCGCAGTCGATGTCCCGAACCGATACACGAAAGAGCATTCGGACCAGCTGGTTCCACATCAGCGCGGTGACGAGGCGCACAAACGGGTCTCTGCGCTTGATCCGGTAGCCGGCGACGACGTTTGCCCGCTCGATCCACGGCAAGAAGCCCTCCAGCTCGTTGAGGTCGAACTGGTTGTCGGAGTCCGTATAGAGAACGAGCTCGAAGCGGGCCGAGCGAAAGCCGGTGTGAAGCGCCTCGCCATAGCCGAGGTTGCGGGCGTGACGCACCAGGCGAATCCGCGGGTCGCCCTCGGCTGCACCGCGAACGATCCCCACCGTCCCATCGGCCGATCCATCGTCGACGACGATGATCTCGTGGTCTGCGCACAGCCGTTCGGTGACCTCCGTCGCTCGACTGATGGCCTCGAGGATGTTGGCCTCCTCGTTGTAGGCAGGTAGCACGATCGACAGCCGATGGCGCCCGTGGTCGGCTCCGGGTCGATCAGCCGGGATGGCAGGGTTCATGCCGTCTCCGAGGATCACATCGTCGCGCCGGGGCCGGGACCTGGGTGGAAGAGCGAGAGGGTTGCGAGTGTCAACTGCATCGGGTGAAGCGACCATGACAACTGTCCCAACGACCGAGGTGGCCAGAACTTGCGGTCCCTACGACATGAATTTCGGCCGTTCGCGGGCTCCGCCCGCCGGTGTCCTGCGACCAGGCGACCGAGCGGTGCTCTTGTTATGTGGTCCCGACCGCCGGCGCCACCACCGGCGCCGGAGCGGGCCGAGACCGTCCCGACCAGCTGCGCCGGAGCCGGAGGAACGGCTCCTCGATCACGGTGTAGCTGACCAGCGCCACGACGATGCAGAGCGGCACCAGGATGGCGAGCAGGGGCAGGAAGCCCCGAGGGGACCATCCGGCCCCCGCGACCTCCTGCACGATCGGCATGTGCCAGAGGTAGAGGCTGTAGGAGGCCGTACCGAGCAGCGCCAGCGGGCGCCAGTCGAGACACTGGACTATCCGACCACGACGAAGGGGAAGGCCGGCCGCACCCACCACCAGGAAGCTGGCGGCGGCGGCGGCTGGGTCGAGGTCGTAGCGCCAGAAGGTGAGCAGCCACAGCGGCACCGAAGCCAATAGCCACGTGTTGCCGTTGCTCAGCGGGCCGCGCAACCACGACGGAAGGCCACCGTCCCACCTCACGCGAAGCAGCGCCAGCGCCAAGCCCGACACGAAGAACAAGAACGTGGTCGGGAGCGAGTACTCCCAGCGAGGGTCGTGATGGGCCGGGTGCTCGACCAGCGCGATCCGCGCCGCCAGGCTGGCGACGGCCAGGACGGCGAGAACGATCCCTGCCCGCGCGTAGGAGCGACGCGCCGCGAACCGGATGCCGGCCGCGAGCACCGGGAGCAGGATGTAGAAGTGCAGCTCGACGACGAGCGACCACATCGGGCCGTCGACGGTGCCGAGGGTGTGAGGGTAGAAGCTCTCCGCGAACACGCCGAATCGCCACCACTGGTCGAGGGTCCCCCCGTGTCGGGTGGTCAACAGAACGATGATGAGGACGGCGTAATACAACGGAAGGATGCGGACGGCCCGGTTGCCGAGGTAGCGACCGAGCGTGATGCTGTTCCCACCAGCGAAGTCACGCCGGGCAAACGGCAGGTACAGCAGGTACCCCGACAGGGCAAAGAACAGGAACACCGCGAACCCGCCGCCGAGGATGGTCCGGTGCAGCACGTTGGCGTAGATGGTCGACCGCCAGAGGTAGGCGGTGCCGTAGACGTGTCCGACGAGCACGGCGAGGGCCGCCAGCGCCCGCAGGGACTCCATGCTGGCGAGCCGGGCCTCTCCCGCCTGGTCGATGCGGCCGCTCGACTTCGGCGACGGTGATCTGACCGGTGCGACTTCGGCGCCATTCGACCTGCGTCGCGGGGTCGCGCTATCCGTCCCCGTGCCTGCTATCGGGTCCATGACCGAGTGTTCCGCTCGCCGATGATCGATTCCTGCCTCGTCGGTACAGGCTTGACAGGACGGGCAACCCACCGGCGACAGATAGGAATTTCAGTACTATCAGTGTCTTCCCTTGCTACTTCGCGCTAGAGTCGTCGGGTGTCCAGCCCAGATGGGTCGCGCTCCCTGGAGCGAGTGGTCACCGCGCTGCCCCAAGGCGGGGAGGCCCGGGATGGGCAACTGGCTATGGCCGGAGCGGTGGAGCGGGCAATCGGTGCTCGCCGTCACCTGGTGGTACAGGCCGGAACTGGCACCGGCAAGTCCCTGGCCTACCTGGTCCCGGCCATCCTGTCGGGAAAGAAGGTCGTCGTCGCCACCGCTACCAAGGCCCTGCAGGACCAGCTGGCCACCAAAGACCTGCCGTTCCTCGCCCGTCACCTCGGTCGGCCCTTCCGGTTCGCCGTCCTCAAAGGGAGATCGAACTACCTTTGCCGACAGCGCGCCGCCGAGGTGGCAGGCGGTGGGGAGCAGCTGGGGCTGGAAGATGTCGGCGGGTGGGGGAGCGGTGGAGGCGGCCGGCTGGCCGCCCAGGTACGACGGCTCGTGAGCTGGGGCGCCCGGTCGGCGAGCGGCGATCGGGCCGAGCTGGACTTCGAGCCCACCCCGCGGGCGTGGGCGATGGTCAGCGTCGGACCACGAGAGTGCCCAGGCGCGCTCGAGTGCCCGTCAGGCGAGGAGTGTTTCACGGAGGCGGCCCGACGGCAGGCAGCGGCCGCCGACATCGTCGTCGTCAACACCCATCTCTACGGGGCCCACCTGGCCAGCGGTGGCGTGGTCCTCCCCGAGCACGACGTGGTGATCTTCGACGAGGCCCACGAGGTCGAAGACGTCATGATCGCCGCCTTCGGCGCCGAGGTGGCCGCCGGCCGCTTTCGTGCTCTGGCCCGCCTGGCCCGAGCCGTGCTGCCGCGGGACGAGTTGGCCCTCGCCGACGAGCTGGCGGGAGCGGCCGACGGCCTCGACGCGGCCCTGGCCCCGCACGTCGGCCGCCGCATCCCGCCCGAGTCTGATCCCCGGCTGGTCGGCGCCCTCGAAGTCGCGGCCGGGCGGCTGACGCGGGTCAGCTCGGCACTGCGCAAGGTGGACACCGACCAGGGCGGGGACCAGAGGGATGCAGCGAGGACACGGGCGACACTCGCAGCCGGTCACCTCGCTGCTGACGTCTCCACGGCGTCCACCGTCGGGCCGGACCAGGTGGCATGGGCCGAGGGACTCCCGGACGCGCCGGTGCTCAAGGTGGCGCCGCTCGACATCGGGCCCGCGCTCGGTGACGCCCTATGGGATCGAGCCACGGTCGTCCTTACCAGCGCCACGATCCCGCCCGGCATCGGGCGCCGGCTGGGCGTGGCTCACGGGGCGAGCGACCAACTCGACACTGGTAGCCCGTTCCCGTACGCCACCAACGCCCTCTTGTACTGCGCCACCCACCTACCCGACCGTCGCCGACAGGGCGCCGAGCATGCCCTCCACGAGGAGCTCGAGGCGCTGATCAATGCCGCCCGGGGCCGGACACTCGCCCTCTTCACCAGCTGGCGCGCCATGGAGGCGGCCGCGCAGGCGCTGCGAGAGCGACTCCCATTTCGCCTCATGACCCAGGCGGAGCTGCCCAAGCCCGCACTCGTCGAGGCCTTCTCCAAGGACGAGTCGTCCTGTCTCTTCGCCACCATGGGCTTTTGGCAGGGGGTCGACGTGCCCGGGCCCGCGCTCTCGCTCGTGGTCATCGACCGCATCCCCTTTCCGCGACCCGACGAGCCGTTGCTCGAGGCCCGGCGGGAAAGATTCGGCGCCGCCGCCTTCCGGGAGGTCGACCTTCCCCGAGCGGCGACCCTCCTTGCCCAGGGGGTGGGGCGGCTCATCCGGTCCGCGAGTGATCGCGGCGTGGTCGCCGTGCTCGACCCCCGTCTGGCCACCGCCACCTATCGCTGGGAGCTGGTACGGGCCCTCCCGCCCATGACCCGCACCCGGCAGCGTGAGGACGTGGCGGCGTTCCTCGACGTCAAAGCTGGATCGGACAGCGGGGCCATCAGTACCCCAGGCGTTCGAGCGCGCGAGGACGGCGCTGCCAGTCCCTGTCGACCTTGACGAACAGCTCCAGGTAGACCCCCGGCTCGAGCTGGGCCCGCACGGCGCGGCCGACCTCCTCGAGCACGGCACCGCCCCGGCCGATCACGATCCCCTTCTGTGACTCTCGCTCGACGAGGATCTCGCAGCGGATGCGGGGCCACTCCCATTCCGTGACCCGACAGGCGATCGAGTGCGGGAGCTCCTGGCGAGCGTGGATCAGGAGCTGCTCGCGTACGAGCTCGGCGACCCACACCGCCTCGGGGACGTCGGCCGCCACGTCGGGTGGGTAGTAGGCGGGTCCCTCGGGCATCCGTGCCACGACCGCGGCGACCAGGTCCTCGACGCCCTCGCCGGAGACGGCCGAGACCGGGTGGTACTCGGCCATCTCGAGGCTGGCCGCCGCCTGGAGCTGTGCAAGCAGCTGGGCGGGTGAGGCGATGTCGATCTTGTTCACGACCAGGATGGCGTCCGTTGGGAGCCGCTTGGCCACGAACCGGTCTCCATCACCGAGTGGCGCGGTGGCATCGATCACCAACAGGACGACGTCGACGTCGCCGATGGCACCTGCGGCGAGGTCGTTGAGGCGCTCGCCGAGCACGGTGCGCGGCTTGTGGATGCCCGGAGTGTCGACGAGGACGACCTGTGCGTCCGGCCGGTTGAGCACGCCCCGGATGCGCAACCTGGTCGTTTGGGGCTTGTCCGACGTGATCGTCACCTTGGAGCCGAGGATCCGGTTGACGAGCGTGGACTTGCCGACGTTGGGCCTTCCGACCAGACCCGCGAACCCCGTTCGCATTGCGTGCTTAGGTCGGACGGGCGTCCGCCGCCTTGGCCGGCTTGCCGCTCAGCTTGGCGATGCGGACCCGGCCGATGCGGCGGCCCTGGACCTTGTCGGCGACCAGGCGGTGGCCGTCGACCTCGACGCTCTCGCCCTCGGTGGGCACGTGGCCGAGGAGGTTGAACACCAGGCCTCCCACCGTGTCCCAGTCCCCGGCGGGGAGGCGGGCGTGGAGGAACTCGTTCACCTCGTCGACGGGCATGCGGGCGTTCACCCTGTACTCCCCGTTGGCCAGCGGCTCGATAGGCGGGTCCTCGACGTCGTACTCGTCGACGATCTCGCCGACCAGCTCCTCGATCAGGTCCTCCAAGGTCACGAGCCCGGCCGTGCCGCCGTACTCGTCGATGACGATCGCCATGTGGAACTTCTGGTCCTGCATCTCGCGCATGAGCTCGGCAACCCGCTTGGTCTCGGGGACGAAGTGCGCCTCGCGCACCAGTGTGCGAATTTCTGTGTCACTGCGCTCGTCGAGGTCGGCGCGCATCAGGTCCTTGCCGTAGACCACGCCGATGATGTTGTCGACGTTGCCCTCGTACACGGGGATGCGGCTGTACCCGGCGCGCATGCCCACCTCGATGACATTGGAGACGCGGTCGGACACGTCGACCGCGACGATGTCGGGCCTGGGCACCATCACCTCGCGAACGACCGTGTCGCCAAACTCGATGATCGAGTGGATGAGGGCGCGCTCCTCGGTCTCGATCACGTCCTCCTCCTCGGCCACGTCGGCCATGGCCAGCAGCTCCCGCTCGGAGACGTACGTCTCGGCGCGACGGTTCCCGCTGGGCAGGATCAGGTTGGCCAACCCGTTGAGCGCTCCCGACACCAGCCGCACGGGCGGAAACCGGATGAGGGCGGACACGATCGGCGCCGAGAAGAGGGCCGCCCGGTCCGGGTTCCGCACGGCCCAGTTCTTGGGCACGGCCTCGGCCAGCACGAAGATGACGATCACCTCGAAGGCGGTGGCCAGTGCGACGCCCAGAGCGCCGAACAGATGCTCGGAGACGACGCCGACCAGCGTGGCCGCCACCAGCTGGCAGATCAGCACCAGCAGGAGGACCGTGTTGAGGAAGCGCTCTGGATTCTGCACGAGGCGGGCGAGCCGGCGGGACCCGCGGAGCCCTTCCTCCTCCAGGCTCACCGCCTTCACCCGACTGGTGCGGACCAGGCTGGTCTCGGCCAGGGCCAGAAAGGCGGCGAAGGCGAGGAGCACCGCGATGGCAATGACGAGCGCTGTGTCGGTGCTCCTCCACCCCGTGGCGGCGCCTGTGGGCGGCCGTACGACATTGTGCACCGTGACCAGCACGGTCATGCCTCCGCCGGTGAGGCGCCGGGCGGCCCGCGGCGGTGGTAACGGTCGAGGAGCTCGCGCTCGCGTCGCTCCATGGCCGTGGCCTCCTCCTCGTCGACGTGGTCCATTCCCAGCAGGTGGAGGACGCCGTGTACGACCAGGAGGGCGAGCTCGTCCTCATAGCTGCCGGCGTGGTCGGGAGCGTTGCGCCAGGCGACCGAGGGGCAGATCACCACGTCGCCCAGCAGGGTGGGCATGTCGGACGGCTCCGGCGCGACCCACCCGGGACCGGTGCCGCCCGAGTCGGGCGAGCGGCCGCTCTCGACCGGCTCCTCGTCGATGGCGAACGCCAACACGTCCGTCGGACCGTCCTCTCCCAGGAAGCGCTGGTTGAGCTGAGCCATGTCGTCCTCCTCGACGAAGAGAACCGACAGCTCGCCATCACCTCGCACGCCCTCGGCGCTCAGCACCGCCTCAGCCAGCCCCATCCACCGGGCCGGCTCGACCGGGCGGGCCGACTGCTCGTCTGCGACGAACACCTCGATGGCCACCGACGCCCGCCGCCTCTCAGCGTGGCCTGGTGGAAGCCGGGCCGGTCGCCCACTCTGGCGAGGGCTCAGACGCTGGTGCGCGCACCGACCGGTCGTCGGCGGCTCCGTCCCCGGACTGGCCTCCCGGGCCGGCGTTCGTCCGCGCCGATCCCGGTGTAAGCCCGGCGGCGGGCACCGGACCGCCCCCACCCGCGCCCCCCAACCGCTCGTAGGCCGAGACGATGTCGGCCACGATGCGGTGCCGTACGACGTCGCGTTGGGTGAGCCAGACGAAGGCCAGGTCGTCGATGCCACCGAGGATCCGGTCGAGTCCGACCATCCCCGAGCGCCCGCCGGCCAGGTCGACCTGGGTCACGTCGCCGGTCACCACCACCTTGGAGCCGAACCCGATCCGGGTGAGAAACATCTTCATCTGCTCCGGCGTGGTGTTCTGGGCCTCGTCCAGGATGATGAAGCTGGAATTGAGGGTCCTCCCCCGCATGAAGGCGAGGGGGGCGACCTCGATGGTGCCGCGGTCCATCAGACGCTGCATCGCCTCTGGCTCCAACATGTCGTACAGGGCGTCGTACAGGGGTCGGAGGTACGGATCAACCTTGGCCATCATGTCGCCCGGCAGAAAGCCCAGCCGCTCCCCCGCCTCCACCGCCGGCCGGGTGAGGATGATCCGGTTCACCTGCTTGGCCTGGAGCGCCTGCACCGCCAGCGCCACTGCCAGGTACGACTTCCCTGTCCCGGCGGGGCCGATGCAGAACGTAATGACGTTGTCGCCGATGGCGTCGGTGTAGCGCTTCTGGCCCGCCGTCTTGGGCCTCACGGTCCGGCCTCGAGCCGACCGGAGGACCTCGGCGTTGAGGACCTCCGACGGCCGCTCGTCGGCCTTCACCATGTCGATCGTCCGACCCACGTTGGCGGCGTCGAGGCCGTGGCCTCGCTCCAGCAGGAGCACCAGCTCCTCGAAGAGACGACCGACCCGTTCGGCGTCCTCGCCTTCCACGGTGATCTCGTTGCCCCGGACCAGGATCCGGGCGCCCCCGAAGGCACCTTCCACCAGGCGCAGCAACTCGTCGCGCTGCCCCAGGAGGCCGACCATCAGATGGTTGCCGGG
>JBPYEI010000093.1:0-15813 GCA_051985455.1 Acidimicrobiales bacterium | reverse complement strand
ATCGCTTCGTGGGCGAGGCGCTCGGGCAGGGACGGGCGATCGACGACATCGTGGCCGAGATGAGGATGGTTGCCGAAGGGGTGAAGACCTCTGGACCGGTCGTCGAGCTGGCGGCGCGGTACGGGGTGGAGATGCCCATCGCCGAGCAGGTGGCTGCCGTCATCCGCGAGGGAAAAACCGTGCCCGAAGCGATCATCGCCCTGATGCAGAGGGAGGTCAAGACCGAGCTGTACGGCATCCGCGGCTGAGGTCTGCTCATGGGGATCCGCACCTGGACGTTGCGCAGAGCGATGGGTCGGCTGCGCATCACCGACGACATCGTCCGCTACCTGTCCACGTTCCAGCGTCTGGGCGAGACGGTCGAGGTGGAGGTGCCCGGCGAGCTGTTGCCGGTGGGCGCCCGCACAGTGTTCCGCGCCGTCCGCACGCGCGCCGCCGCCCAGCTGGGGATGGACTGGGTCTGGCCGTGGTGGCTGGAACGCCAGCTCGACCCTCGATCGCCGGCGTTCGTTCCCCGTGGACACCTGCCAGTGCTGACCAACGTGACCGGTCGAGCGTGGACGATGGTCGGCAACCCCCGCTCGTCGCGCAAGGCCATCGTCGATCCCCGCGGGCTGGTGACGCCGTGGTACGACGGCTGGTCGCTGGACTGGTGGGTCGAGGCCGGGGACGGTTGGCATCTGCCTTCCCGCGACCACGATGTCGAACAGCGGCTCGTCGACGGCACCCCGGTGGTGGAGACGACGATCAGTGTGCCGAACGGTCTCGTCGCCCAGCGCGTCTACGCCGTGACGACGTCTCGAGGCGGCGCCGACGAGGCGTCGGAGCTGGCCGTGGTCGAGCTCGAGAACCGCTCGCCCGACCCCGTGTCTGTCGCCCTCGGCGTGCGCCCCTACAACCCGGAGGGGCTCGCCGTCGTGGAAAGGCTCTCCCTCGAGGACAACACGGTCATGGTCGACGGTCGCCCCGCCCTCCTGCTCCCCAGGTCGCCTAGCGGCGTCGCCGGTTCGACGTTCGCGGGCGGGGACTCGGCCGACACCGTCCTGCGCGGCGGAGCCAGGCCCCAGACGAAGGTGGGCCTGCGTTGCGACGTGGGTCTGGCCCAGCTCGCCCTCGTGCTTCCGTTGGCGCCGGCCGACCCTCTCCGCGTGGCCCTTCCGCTCGTCGCCGAGCGGCGTACTCGCCGTCGTCGCTTGGCGAGGCGGCGCGCCGAGCGGGCGCCCGAGCTGCCCGCGGCCCTGCCTTCCAGCGCGGCGACGGCGCGGGACTGGCTCAACCGCACGGATCGAGGCATGGACCTCGCGCTGCCCGGCGGACGCCTGGCCGACGCCGTGGCGGCGTGCCGGCGCTTCCTGGTGCTCTTCCACGAGGGCAGCGATGTCCGGCCGGGACCGTTCACCTACCACCGGTTCTGGTTCCGCGACGCGGCGTACCTCCTCAGCGCCCTGAACCGCTACGGCTTCCACGCCGAGGGGGCCGAGGTGCTGGCCTCGTACCCCGAGCGCCAGAGCCACGACGGCTTCTTCTTCAGCCAGCGCCAGGAGTGGGACGCTAACGGCGCCGCGCTGTGGGCGATGGCCGAGCACTGGCGCCTCAGCCGCGACGACGAGCTGATCGCCCGCCTGGCCCCGACCATTGCCCGCGCCGTGGCGTGGATCGAGCACAAGCGCCACACCAAGCCGCGCTCTCGACGCTCCGACCCCGCCCTGCGGGGGTTGATGCCGGCAGGTGTCTCCGCCGAGCACCTCGGGCCGTTCGACTACTACTACTGGGACGACTTCTGGGCGTTGCGGGGCATGATCGACGGGGCGTCACTGCTGCGCGTGGCAGGCGACGACAGCGCCGCGTCGCGGGCCGAGGAGCAGGCGGTGGCCATGAGAGCGGATCTCTGGTTGTCATTGGACCGCACCGCTCGGCATCTCGGCACGCTCGTCATACCGGCGGGGCCGCACCGGCGCGTCGACCCTGGGATCATCGGTTCACTGGTGGCGTGCCATCCGCTCGGGCTCATGGCGCCGCTCGACCCCGCCATGATGGCGACGGTCGACGCTGTGCGCGACCGGTTCCTGATGGGCTCCGCCTTCTTCCACGGCATCAGCCACACCGGGCTCGGCACCTACCTCACGCTCCAGCTTGCGTTCGTGGAGCTGGTCGCCGGCGACCGGCGCGCCCTCGACCGGCTCGAGTGGCTGGTGGGTGCGGCCAGCTCCACGTTCACCTGGCCCGAGGCCATCCATCCTCGCCTCGGTGACGGGTGCATGGGCGACGGCCACCACGGATGGGCCACCGCCGACTTCCTCTCCTTCGTGCGGCAGCTGCTGGTGCGGGAGACCGACGAGGCGGTAGCGATGTGCACGATGCTGCCCGAGGAGTGGAACGGTCGGCCACTGGCGGTCCGCCAGGCGCCGACGCACAAAGGTCGCCTGTCCTTCCAGCTGGGATGGGAGAACGGCCGGGCCGTGCTGACGTGGGAGCTGCAACCCCATCCCGGCGTCGGATCCGTTCGCCTCACCGCTCCCGGTCTCGATCCGCGATGGTGGTCGACCGAGCCGCGGGGCGAGGCGGAGCTCGTCGCAGGTGCTCTGGCGCCGACGGGTCGGTGGTCGTCGTGAAGGAGCCGGACGCCGCCCTGACGGCGCGGATGCGTTCACTCCTCCTGTCCCACGGGGTCAGCGGCGAGGAGATCGACCGGGCCGAAGCCGACGGGCAGCTGTACCTGCTCACGGTCGATCGGCTGCTCGTCGAGGGAGTACCGCGCTACACGGCGATAGAGGTCGCAGAGCGGTCAGGTATGTCGCTGCCGCAGACGGCGCGGTTCTGGCGGGCACTGGGCTTCACCGACGTGACCGACGACGAGCGACACTTCACCGACGCCGACGTCGATGCCCTCAGCATCGCACAGCGTCTCCTCGATGCTGGACTGACCGATGTCGAGGTGGCGCTGCAGATGACGAGGGTCATCGGTTTGTCGATGGCACGAGTCGCCGAAGCCGAGGTGGCGGCGTCGCCACTCACCCGCGACGATCTCGACGCCGACGAGATGGCGGATGAGTTCCTGGGCAGCCTCGACGTCATCCTGCCCAGCATGGGCAGGCTGCTCGAGTACGCATGGCGCCGTCACCTCCAGGCCGCGTTCCGGCGGGCCATGTTGTCGTTCAGCAGAGGTGAGCTCAGCGGCGGGACGGTCGAGACCACCGTGGGCTTCGCCGACCTTGTGGGGTTCACGCTGCTGTCGCAGGAGCTGAGCGACGAAGCCCTCGCCGAGGTGGTGAGCCGCTTCGAGGCGCTGGCCTTCGACATCGTGAGCTCCCTCGGGGGACAAGTGGTCAAGGTGATCGGCGACGAGGTCATGTTCGTCGTGCGTGACGCCGCCGAGGGAGCGCGCATCGCCCTGCGTCTGGCCGACGCCTACGCCGACGACGAGCTGTTGTCGGACGTCCGGGTGGGGCTGGCGAGCGGATCGGTGCTCGCCATGGAGGGCGACTACTACGGGCCGGTCGTCAACCTGGCCAGCCGGATCGTCAAGATCGCCATCCCCGGCACGGTGCTGGTGTCCGACGAGGTGCACGCCCAGCTGGCCCGCGACGAGGAGCTGGCCTGGAAGTCGCTTCGGCCCCGCGCCCTCAAGGACGTGGGACGGGTTCAGCTGTGGTCGATGCACTGGGCCGACAAGGAGCCCCCGACCGACGGCCGCTGGTCGTGGAGCCGACGGCGTGGCCTTCCGGGTGTGCTGCCCGCCGCCGCCGAGCTCCGGGCCCGAGCGAGCGAGCTCCGGGGCCGGGTGGCCGATCGTCGAGAGGAGCGCGGCGGAGGCTGAGGGCTCGTCACTCGAGTCGTGCCGTCGCCATCATCCACGGACCGAGCTCGAAACGGTCCTCGAAGGACGCGACGGCGCGGCCGGTGAGGTCCACCAGGCGGCCCGATCGGCCGCCCAACGACACCGACGTGGGCGATTCCGTCGGATTGAAGACGCGGACCTCCAAGGCGCCGCCCTGGCGACGGACCGCCGAGACCTCGGCGCCCGCCACCGCCAGACCCTGCCCCCGGGCTGCGCGATCACCACCTCCGCCCGCCGTGGTCGCCAGCAGAGGGAGCAGTGCGTCGTCGGCGGCGGCGTACGGGTCGGTCGGGCTCAGGCACAAGGCATAGCGGGCTTCCACCGGGCCCTGCATCTGCGCCCCCTCGACGGCGATGGGCGGCCCCGCCGGTGATCGCCGGTTGGTGGTCGTCGGACGGGCCAGCACGCCCGTCGCACGCAGCAGCGTGAGCGCCAGCGTGCGAGCACGCCCGTCTTCGACGTCGATCAGCTCGTACTCGAGCAGACCCTCGTGGACGACGGTGAGGCCCCCGGCGGTGACGAAGCGTCGCGACGGAAAGGTGGGAACGCCGCGCTCGTCGGTCGCGCCTTCGGTCTCGAGTCCCCGCTCGACGACCCCGAAGGCGCACTCCGCCCGGGAGGTCGCCGCCGGCACGGGAAGGTCGAACAGGGCGCGCAGCCGATGATCGCGACACGGGTTGTCGAAATTGGTCGTGACCCGCACCAGCCGTTCGCCCGCTCGCAGCTCGATGGCGGTCGTCACCACCACCGACCGCACTCCGACACGGATGCCGCGGTGGTTGTCCACCCGCTCGGGCCAGTCGAACGTCCGCCTCATCACCAGGCGGCCCCGGACGGGTCCCCGCTCGACGACCTCGACGGCCACGGCCTCGGGCCGGTCGACGACGGTGTCGTGCGCTGGCGGCGACCACGTGTAGGTGTCACCCTCATCGCCCTCGTCGACCAGGCGGTCCAGGTCGTGGCGCCCGTCGAGCGCCAAGGTCCCATTCGTCCGATCGATCGCCACGGTGATCAAGCCGTTCCGCATCGACCCGTCATCGCCGACGTGGACGGGGTGCTCGAGGGGTGCCGGCGCCCAGGCCGCCCAACCGAGTCCGGGCACGGCCTCGGCCCGGGCGAGGACCCGGCGGCTCGGGGCCCGGTCGACGTGCACCCGGACCGGCGCGTCGGGCTGCGACCCCACGCGGGCGTACAGCTCACGTTTGACCTGTTCCACCTCCGGGTTGGGTGTCAGGCGCGTGTCGGTCTGCAGCCACAGCTCGGTGCTGGCCGCGTCCTGGTCCAGCGCGGCCTTGTTGACGTACGTCCCGTCGCCCAGGTCCTGGCCCCGCATGCGCCCGAGGAGGGCTCGCACCTCCTCCACGTCGAGAATGTCGTCGGCACGAAGGGTGGGCCATGTCTCCAGCAGCTGGGTGCCATCGGGCGGGTCGCCGTCGCCCGGCAGTACCAGCTCGATCACACCGCCCCGGCTCCGGGCGCCGGTGTTGACGACCACCGGGCCCGCATCGGCCATCGACGATGCCAGCGCGGCCAGCGCTCGGCGGC
Organism: Acidimicrobiales bacterium; assembly: GCA_051985455.1. Taxonomy (GTDB): domain Bacteria; phylum Actinomycetota; class Acidimicrobiia; order Acidimicrobiales; family AC-9; genus AC-9. The sequence continues at coordinate 10,430 of JBPYEI010000093.1, read as the reverse complement.
CCACCGCGTCGGCGACTGCCGTCGCGCTCACCAAGCGCTGGCGCACGGCGTCGGAGACCTCGTCGACCGTGCAGCCGGAGATCGAGTCGTGGGCCGAGCTGCGCACCAGGTCGAGCCACGCCGCGTCCAGCGCCGGCCCCAGCCACCGCTCCGCCGGTAGGAACAGCGCGCCGAGCGGCTCCGCCACCCGCTCGAGCGCCCGCTCGGCCCGCGCCGCCGCCTGCTTCAGGTCGACGCGGGTGGAGACGACACCCCTCAGCAGGTTGGCCCCGTGACCCGAGCGCAGCTCGCCCGACCAGCGCGGCAGCTCCGCGGTGGGCCGGCGGGCCAGCTCTGCGGCGAGGGACGTCACGTGCAGCTGAAGCGCTTCCTGCTCACGGTTGGTCGCCGCCACCAGGGCGCCGAGCCGGGGCTGCGGCCGGGCCCGGTCGGTGCCGTTCATGAGCAGGATCCCGTCGAGGAGGAGCTTTCCGAGCTCGGCCTCGTGGGCGACCAGACGCCGGGTCAGCGCCGTCGGGTCGTCGGGCAGGGAGGCGCCGTTGCCGTAGCCGCAGGCGAGGTACTCGGCCCGCACCGTCGAGCCGTCCGGTGCCGCCCACCAGAAGGCGGTCTTGTCCACCGCCGCTGGTACCCCCCGCCACACGACGGCGTGGTCGATGCCCGCCGCCCGCAGGAGCTGGGGCATCTGGGCGACGTGACCGAAATTGTCGGGTAGGTAGCCGACGGGCATGGCGCCGCCGAAGCGGGCGCTCCGATCGAGTCCCAGGCGCAGGTTGCGCACGATCGTCTCGCCCGAGACGAGGAACTCGTCCATCGGCACGTACCAGGGACCGATCTCCAGCCGTCCGGCGCTGACCAGCCGCCTGATCCGCTCCTCGGCCTCCGGTCGCAGCTCGAGGTAGTCGTCGACGGGAGCGGTCTGGCCGTCGAGGACGAAGGCGGTGAAGGTGTCGTCGGTCTCGAGCAGATCGAGCACCTCGTCGAGGAGCTCGACGAGGTCCAACCGGACGACTTCGAAGGGTGTGTACCACTCGCGGTCCCAGTGGGTGTGGGGCACGATGGCGACCCGACGTCGGCCCATTCCGCCAGGCTACGGGCAGGTGAGCGACTACCGTCTGTCGTTGATGCGCATCGCCTTCGGCACCGACGAGTCGACCCCGCTCACGGCCGCCGTCCTGACCGAGCTCGAGCGCCACGGCCATCAGGTGGCCGAGGTCGCTCAGGACGAGCCGTGGCCGAACGTCGGCCGCCTGGTGGGGGAGGCGGTGGCGTCGGGTCGCGCCGAGCGGGGGGTCGTGTGCTGCTGGACCGGCACGGGCGTGTCGATGGCCGCCAACAAGGTCCCGGGGGTGCGGGCGGCGTTGTGCACCGACGCCGAGACGGCGCGGGGGGCGCGTCGGTGGAACGACGCCAACGTGCTCGCTTTGGGGCTCCGGCTCACCACGCCGGAGGTGGCGCACGAGATGCTCGATGCCTTCCTCGCCACCGAGTTGGACGCCGACGAGCGCGAGAACGTGAGCCGCCTGGATTAGGGTGCTCGTCCTATGAGCACCTTCCTGATGCTCTCGACGCTCGGCCCTGACGGAGCCGCCACGCTTCACGACAACCCGGGCCGGCTCAAAGAGGTGAACGACGACGTCGAGTCGATGGGCGCCCGCGTCGTCCAGCAGTGGGCCCTGCTGGGGCCCTACGACTTCGCCACCATCCTCGAGGCGCCCGACGAGACGACCGTGGCACGGGTCGCCCTCCGGCTCGGGGCGCGCGGGACGATCAAGACCTTGACCCTGAACGCCATCCCGATCGACGACTATCTCAAATCGCTGCGCCCCTAGTCCGGCGCTCGACGCTGGGTCCTCAGTACCACCAGAGGCCGGGGTTCTTGGGGCGCCGGGCCCGTACGTCGTTGGGCGAGAACTCGGCGGGCAGGACGCGGCCGTCGGACAGGCGACGGACGCGGTAGGCGTCGCCGACGATCTCGGCCACCTCGAAGCCGCGGCTCCAGCTCCCCACGTACCGGCTGCGCACGTCGACCGGAGTACCGGCGACGAGCACCTCCTCTTCAGGCTGTGCGTGGGGTGCGATTGGCTCGCCCATCACCTGCCCTCCCTTGCGGCGACTCGCCGGTCCTCCCCCCCAGCAGCCCTTGCTCCCGGCACCGCGCGACGCGGATTACCAACCGGTAATGCTTCCGCAGGCACTCATCTTCCTCGATCCTCCTGGCAGGCACAAGGGGTTAGTACCGCTGTACAGCGATAAGTTTTTCCGTGCGACGCCGAGGAGGAGCCAGCGTGGCCGAGACGACCGATACGACCGGCATGTCGGATACCACGGACACAGCCGACACCAGGGATGCGGGCGAGGCCACCACGGGCCTCAAGCTGACCGAGTGGACGTCGTGCGGCGGCTGCGCCGCCAAGTGGGGGCCGGCACCCCTGTCGGCCCTCGTCCGACAGCTGTCGAACCACGCCGACCCTTCCCTGCTGGTCGGCCTGGCCCCGTTCGACGACGCCGCCGTGTGGCGGATCAGCGACGACCTGGCACTGGTCTCGACCACGGACTTCTTCCCGCCCCTTGTGGACGACCCGGCTGACTTCGGTGCCGTGGCCGCCGCTAACGCCTGCTCCGACGTCTTCGCCATGGGCGGCCGGGTCGTGCTCGCCCTCAACATCTCCGCCTTCCCCGAACGCATGCCGTCCGCAGCCGTCGCCGAGATCCTCGCTGCCGCTGCCGCGGTCGTCGCCGAGGCAGGCGGGCAGGTGGCCGGCGGTCACACCATTCGCTCCGAAGAGCCCATCTTCGGCCTGGCCGTACAGGGCGTCGTCCACCCCGAGCAGGTGTGGACGAAAGCCGGCGCCCGCCCGGGCGACGAGCTGGTCCTGTCCAAGCCCCTCGGCACCGGCATCGTGCTGGCCGGCGCCCCGCCCGCCTCGCGCCAGGCGGCGGTGGCCGGCATGCGGACACTCAACCGGGGCGCCGCCGAGGCGCTGGGCCACCTTCCGCATCCACCGCACGCCGTCACCGACGTCACCGGCTTCGGCTTGGTGGGCCACGCGTGGGAGATGGCCGAGCGCTCGGGCGTCACTCTCGCGTTGTCGTCCGGCGCCTTTCCCTTGTACCCGGGGGCGGAGGTGGCGGCCGCCGCCGGGGTTCGTACAGGAGGCGATGCGCGGAACCGGGCCCATCTCGAGGGACGGGTGCGTTCGTCAGCGCCGCCCCCGCTCGAGGCCCTGGCCTACGACCCGCAGACCTCGGGCGGCCTGCTCGCCGCCGTGCGCCCGGGCGAGGCCGACCACCTGGTGTCCGACGCGGGTTTCGTGCGGATCGGCGAGGTGGCGGCCGGCAGCGCCGCCGTGTCGCTCAGCTGAGCTCGGCTGAGACCGCGCCCGGCGCGCAGCAGCCGGTAGCCTGCGGGCCATGGGGTCGAGCGGGGGCCGCAACCGTCCGGTGGTCGCGCGCCGGCGCCACGTCGTTCCGTCGCTTCGGATCGAGCACGATCTCTGGGAGGACGGGCACACGGTCGTGGTGGGCATGGACGAGGTCGGCCGCGGCGCGTGGGCCGGCCCCATCAGTGTCGGTGCCGCCGTGCTACCGAGGGATCGACGTGTCTACAAGGTGCGCGACTCCAAGATGCTGACCGAGGCCGAGCGAGAGGCGTTGTTCGATCGCGTGGCGGCGTGGTGCGAGACCTGGGCAGTGGGCCACGCCAGCCCTGACGAGTGTGACGAGCTCGGCATGTCCCAGGCCCAACGACTGGCCGCCGCCCGGGCCCTGGCTGATCTGGCGGTGGAGCCCGATCACGTGCTGATCGACGGGCGATGGGACTTCGTCGGGGCGGCCAACACCCGACGCATCGTGAAGGGCGACGCCACCTGTTTGTCCATCGCCGCCGCGTCGGTGCTGGCCAAGGTCACCCGCGATCGGGTCATGCGCGATGAGGCCCTGCATTTCCCCGGCTACGACTTCGAGCTCAACAAGGGCTACCCGTGCCCCCGCCACAAGATGTCGCTGCGGGCGTGGGGACCGACGTCGATCCACCGACGCAGCTGGGTCTTCATGGACCACCTGATCTGGGGCAATCGGTACCGGCGCCCCGGCCTCGAGCCGGAGCTCCCGTTCGACGAGAACGGGTCAGGAAGCGCCGGTGGGTGACGGCTCCTTCGGCAGGCCGAGGACTCGCTCCCCGATGATGTTCTTCATGACCTCGTCGGTACCGCCCGCCACCTTCACCCCCGGCGTGCCCAGCACCAGCTCCGACCAGGCGTAGGTCCCCCACTCGCCGGTGTCGGCCGTCAGCCGGGGACCCAGCGCCAGGCTCACGAGCTCGCCGACGCGCGACATGTTGTTGGTGAGTGAGAGCTTGGCGATCGACATCTCCGGGCCGGGCAGCTGACCAGCCTTGATCTTGGCCATGGCCCGCTGGTTGGTGTAGCTGGCGACCTTGCCGTTGATGTAGACGTCTGCCAGGCGCTGGCGAAGCAGCGGATCCTTGTCGACGCTGAGGTGACGGAGGAGGTCGACCAGGCGGTCGCCACCGCCCAGGACACCGCTGACACCACCGCCACCTGCACCGATGGCGGCCCGCTCGTTCATGAGGGTCGTCAGAGCGACCGTCCAGCCCTGGTTCACATCGCCCAGGCGGTGGTCGTCGGGCACGCGCACGTCGGTGAAGAAGACCTCGTTGAACGTGGAGCCCCCCGTCATCTGCCGCAGCGGGCGAACTTCGACGCCGGGGGCGTGCATGTCGACGACGAACCCGGTCAGGCCCCGGTGCTTGGGCAGGCTCGTATCGGTACGGCAGATGATCTCACCGATGTCGGCGAACTGGGCGACCGATGTCCACACCTTCTGGCCGGTGATGCGCCACTCGTCGCCGTCCCGCTCGGCTCGGGTCTGGAGGCTGGCCAGGTCCGAGCCGGCGCCCGGCTCGCTGAACAGCTGGCAGGCGACGATGTCCCCGCTGTGGAGCGCCCGCAGGTAGCGCTGCCTGGTGGATTCCGTGGCGTGGGCGAGGATCGTGGGCGCCACCATGCCCAGGCCGATGCCGAACGGCGTCTGTGGGGCGGTGTCGAAGGCCGCCTCCCGGGACTGGTAGATGCGCTCGTAGGAGGTGGGCAGCTCCCGACCCCCGTACGCCTTCGGCCCGCTGATCCATCCGAAGCCGGCGTCGAAGACCAGCCGCCGCCACGCCTTCGCCGCATCGACCTCGGCCGCCTCCTCCTGATGGGTCTTCTCGGCGAAGAGGGCGACGTTGTCCGAGCCCTGGCCCCAGCCCGTCTTCTCCTCGACCCGCAGCTTGGCGTTGGCCTCGAGGAAGGCGAGCGCCTCCTGCTCGAACTGTTCCTCGGACACGATCTCGGTCATGAAACCCCCTGGCACCGTTTCTTGACTGGGTGGTCAGGTTATCCCGAGTGATTGATGCGGTGGCACGAACCGATTCTCGACCGATAGGGTCGGGATTAGCCGATCCGAGGGAGACGAGCGATGAGCACCACCGACGAGTTGCTGCGCAACACCCAGGAGTACACGAAGGGGTTCGACAAGGGCGACCTTCCCATGCCTCCCGGCAAGAAGATCGCCGTCCTCGCCTGCATGGACGCCCGCCTCAACGTGTATGGCATCTTCGGCCTGCGAGAAGGCGACGCCCACGTCATCCGCAACGCCGGCGGGGTCGTGACCGAGGACGCCATCCGGTCGCTCGCCATCTCGCAGCGGCTCCTCGGCACCGACGAGATCATTCTGGTGCACCACACCGGGTGCGGGATGCTCACCTTCACCGACGACGCCTTCCGGCAGCAGATCGAGCAGGACACCGGGGTCCGGCCGCCGTGGGCGGCGGAGGCGTTCCCCGACCCGGACGAGGACGTGCGTCAGGAGATCGCCCGCATCAAGGCCAGCCCGTTCATCCCCAAGAAGAACGTGCGGGGCTTCGTCTACGAGGTCGAGAAGGGCTCGCTCCGCGAGGTGGCGTAGCGAGCGACGGTCTCAGTAGCCGAGGATGGCGCCCACCGCCAGGCCGGCGACGAGGAGGGCCCCCGCCCGCCGGGTGTGGAGGAAGGCGATGGCCGCGAACCACAGGGGCCACACGGGAAAGCGCGGGGGCGGTTCTTGCGGTCGAGGCCGGTCGAACGCACGCCACACCTTGATCAGCGCCGGTATCGCGGCGTAGACGAGGACCGTGGGCCACGGCAGGGCGCCGATGCCCACCAGCACGGCCACGCTCAGGTAGAAGGTGGCCATGAGCCCCTGGGTCAGTCGGCGGGCCCGACGCTCGCCCAGCAGGACCGGCAGGGTCCGCGTTCCCTGTGGCGCGTCCCACTCCGCCTTGTCGATGTGCTTGCCCATGAGCACCGTGGTGCACAACAGCCCGTACGGGATCGAGGCCACGAGGACGTGCCACGGCAGGTGACCGACGGCCGCGTAGTAGGTGCCGCCGACCATGAGTGGACCCCATACGACGAGCACGTCGGGCTCGCCCAGGCCCCGCTTCTTCAGTCGCAGCGGAGGCGCCGTGTAGGCCGCGCTCAGCAAGAACCCGCCCAGGGCGAGGGCGATCACCGGCCAGCCCCGGTACACGAACAGCACGACGAGGATGACGAGGTCGACGAGGTTGACGGCCAGGGCCGCCGTCAGCAACCCCCGCCTGGAGATCATTCCGGAGAGCACCGGGTGCGGCGCGTATAGCGCACGCGGGTAGGCGTCCGTGTCAGCGCCGACCTCCAGGTCGAACAGGTCGTTCATCAGGTTGTTGGCCACGTGGGCCAGGAGGATGCCGGCCAGGGCCAAGAAGAACAGGCCGACACGAAATCCGGCCTGGTTGACCGCCAGCAGGCCGGCCACCGCACCGGCCGTCAGCGTCATAGGCAGGACCGAGGCCCGCGTCAGCACCAGCCACTTCGACACCGGATCGAGCCGCCCGGCGGGCGGGTTCGACGTGCGGAGCACCTCCCGCCAGCGGGCCAGGAGCCCGGGTGACCTCGTCGGGGTGGACGTCTTCGCCATTGGCAGAGAGGCTATCCGAGTCCCAGGAGCCGCTCCGCGTTGCCCCACAGGACCTTCTCGACCACCTCGTCTGCGAGACCGAGGTCCGAGAACTCCCGCAGCCACCGCTCCGGCAGGATGAACGGGTAGTCGGTCCCGAACAGGGTCTTGTCCCGGAGCCGGCCGCCGACCTCCCGCACCAGCTCGGGCGGGAAGTAGCGCGGCGCCCACCCCGATAGATCGGTGAAGACGTTCGCCTTGTGCAATGCAATGGCGTTCATCTCCAGCTGCCACGGAAACGCCGGGTGGGCACAGATGATCGTGAGCGTGGGAAACCTGGCCGCCACGGTGTCGACGTGGATCGGGCGCACGAACTCGAGCTGGAAGCCGGATCCTCCGGGTGTCCCCGCCCCCATGCCCGTGGTGCCGACGTGGAAGAGGCACGGCACACCCAGCGACGCGATCTCCTCCCACAGGGGCGAGAACAGTTCGTCCGACGGCACGAAGGCCATGGCTGCCTGCTGGAACTTGAAGCCCTTCATCCCCAGCTCCTTGACGGCTCGCCGCGCCTCGGCGACGGCAGCCTCGCCCTTCCAGGGATCGACCGAGGCGAAGGGGATGAAGCGCTCCGGATAGCGGCGGCACACCTCGGCCACCCAGTCGTTGGTCACCGGCGGCCGGCCGGTGGCGGTCTCGGCGTCCCAGGCCAGCAGCACGCCCCGCATCCCCTCGTACTCGGCAGCCATCTCGTCGACGGTCCGCACGGGTATGTCCAAGCGGAAGTGGTGGCAGAGATCGTCCATGTACGGGCCGATGGAACCCCTGAGGTACTCGGCCGTCGACGGGTGGACGTGGCAGTCGATCGGCGTGCCCACTCTGGGTGAGCTTACGGCTCGCTCAGCCGCCTCCGCTCACGTTCGTCTCATCTTCGTCGGTCGCCTGGGCGTCGCTCTCGGAGCATGCTCGGGTTCCACCTTGCGTCGAAACGGCCGTGTTGCCACGCCGTTTTCGACTAAAGGTGGAACCCGAACTGGCTTCCGGGGTCGGGCGGACCACGCCATCGCCCGTTTCGCCGCCCATGAGCGGCTGTCGGCGGCTACCGGGTTCCATATGCCGTCGAAACCGACCACGCTTTCGACGCAACGTGGAACCGGCGTTGTGGCCGTAGAGACCCGGACGGTCACGGCATCCGCTCGAGGAGGGCGACGACTGTCGCCCTGACGGCGGCGCGGGCCTGGGCGACGGAGAGGCGTTGCTCGACCCGCAGGTTGTCCCAGGCGGCGAAGCTGGTAGCGCTCTCGAGGGCGGCAATGGTGGTGGCCCGAGCCGATGTCTCCAGACCTTCGAGCTCGGAGGCGAACGAGGTGATGAGGTGCCGGCGCAGGAGCCGCCGGGCTCGGATCAGGCCATCGTGGACGGCGTGGTGGAAGTGCTCGTGACGCAGGGCGGCACGGCGAACGGGCCCGATTCGCTCGTAGAGGTTGGCGCGGTGGGCGACCAGGGCGTCGACCCGTTCCGGCAGGGTGCCGGTCGGCGGGGGCGCCAGCAGGAGCGGACCGATGCGTCTGGCCTGATGCTCGGTGGCGGTGGCGAAGAGCTGCTCGAGGTCCTCGAAGTGACGAAAGACCGTCCGCACCGAGACTCCGGCCCGCGCCGCGATCTCCGCTGCTCCCGGTCGGAGCGATCCCTCGTCGAGAAGATCCAGCATGGCGTCGACCACCGCCTCGCGGCTGCGGGCCGACCGCAGCGCCCGACCGTCGATCTCGGTCGTCCGCCCCGTCACGCCGGCGCCACGACCGGCAGGTCACCCATGGATGGGCTCGCAGGCGAGAAGGACCGAGCGGTCGAGGGCGCGCTCCCGGTCTCTGTGGGCGTCGCGGTACGTGGACGACGTGACCATGTCGACGAAGGCTTGCCGGCTGGGATAGGACACGAGCACGGCGAGATCCCACTCGTCGTGCTGCGGATCACCGATCACCACGTGCTCGGGCCGCCCCATCCAGACGACCCGTCCGCCTCGTGCCTCGACCATCTTCACCGCTGCCTCTCCGTACTGCCGGTACGCGTCCGCGCCCTCGGAGGTCCCCGACCCTTCAGTTGGTGCGAAATGGAGCAGGTTGATCATCACGACCTCGCCCTCCCGCTCGTGGTGGGCGAACGACTCGAACTGCTCCGGGGTCGGGGTGATGGCCATTTTTTGACTGTATTGTTTTGACACTGGCAATGTCAATACCTCACGGCGAGCCGACCTGGGCCAGAATGCCTCGATGAGGGTGATCGTCATCGGTGGCGGCATCGTCGGCGCCAGCGCCTGCTACCACCTGGCCACGGCTGGGGCGGATGTCGTGCTCGTCGACCGGGACGACGAAGGACAGGCGACGGCAGCCGGCGCCGGAATCCTGTCTCCGTGGCCACTGTCGGGTGCGGAGGATCCGATGGCGGCGCTCGGCCGTGCCGCCGCGGAGCACTACCCGAATCTCATCGAGCAGCTGATCGATGCCGGGGTGGAAGACCCGGGCTACGCGGTCGTCGGCAGCCTGCTCGTCGCTGAGGACGGACCGACGCTGACCGGGATTCACGAGGCGCTGGCGCAGCTGTACCGGTGGGAAGGGCGGTGGGGCCCCGGTGATGTGGAGCGCTTGGCGCCCGGCGAGCCGGGCGCCCGCTTTCCCCTGCTCAGCTCCGATCTGGCGGGAGTGTGGACGGCCGGGACCGGCAGGGTCGACGGCCGGGTGCTCAGAGACGCGCTCGTCCGCGTTGCCACCGAGCGCGGCGCCGAGCGACGAACGGGGCCCGCTGCTCTGGTGTTCGACGGCGGAAGGGTCACGGGAGCGACCGTCGACGGCGAGACACTCGGCGCCGACAACGTGGTGGTCGCCGCTGGTGCGTGGTCAGCCTCCTTGTGCGAGCCTCTCGGAGTGAGCGTGCCGGTCTTCCCACAGCGCGGCCAGATCGTCCATTTCGACGTCGGTGATCCTGAGAGCGGGCGGTGGCCGATCGTGACCACGCTCGACGAGCACTATCTGCTCGCATTTCCCGACGGACGAGTGGTCGCGGGCGCGACCAGAGAGTCGGAGTCGGGTTTCGACTACCGGGTGACCGCCGACGGTCTCCGCAAGGTTCTCGATGATGCCCTCGGTATCGCGCCGGGGTTGGCTGGTGGGACCGTCGTCGATGTGCGAGTCGGGTTTCGTCCCTTCAGCCCCGACGGCATCCCTTCCATCGGCTGCATCGATGGCGTCGCCGGCCTCATCATGGCAACCGGTCTCGGCGCCGTCGGTCTCACACACGGACCCTTCGTCGGCTCGGCCGCTGCCGCGCTGGCCATGAACGAGAAGGTGCAGCTCGATCTCGAGCCCTACCGGCCCGACCGTCGATCATGACCGCCGGCACCGAGATCGTCGGCGCGCTCGCCGAGGAGAACGCCGAGTTCTCCGGCCACCTGTCTCGCT
>JBPYEI010000092.1:0-10775 GCA_051985455.1 Acidimicrobiales bacterium | reverse complement strand
GAACAGCAGCGCGTCGGCTGAGAGGCCCTCCAGGGCGCCTCTGACGTAGTCCAGAATGTTCGGGGGGATGGCGACCGTCCGCACGCCAGCGTCGCTCTTGGGCGGCCCGAGCTGGAGAGTGACGTGTCCGTCCTCGACGGCCTCGGTCATCGCCTTGTCGATCCGGACCGTGCCATGCAGCAGGTCGACGTCGGCCGGTGTCAACGCTTGGACCTCGCCGAAGCGGAGCGAACACCACGCCGCCAGGAGCACCATCGCCCGGTACTGAGGCGGAATGGCGTCGGCGAGCGCTTGGACCTCGGCGACGCTCGGCGGCTTTCGCTCCGGAGAGTGCTCGACGCCGGCCCCGACCACGTCGCAGGGATTCGAGGCGATGCGCTTGGCCCGGACGGCGCTGTGCATGATGGCCCGGAGGAGCCGGTAGCTCTTCGCCGCCGTCAGAGCTCCAGCGCGGTTGGCCAGCTCGCCATGCCACCGCTCGACCGTCTCCAGGTCGATGTCGACCAGTCGCCGGTCACCAAGGGCCGGGTAGATGTGGTTGCGGAGCAACGTGGCATAGAGGCCGCGTGTCGTCCGCGAGAGGGGCCTTCCCTTCGCCGTGCGGCGGTGAGCGATCCAGTCGTCGGCGTACTCGCTCAGAGGGACGCGGCCCTTGCGCGGATCGACGGCTCCGCCGTGGTCCTTGCCGTGGCGCACGTCGTTGAGGTACGCGTCGGCGTCGCGGCGACGAGAGAACGTCTTGCTTGTGCCCCTGCCGCCGATGCGGACCCGGACGTCGTAGCGCGCTCCGCCCGGTGTCTCGCGCTTGACGATTCCCTGTGCTGCTCGGCTTCGCTTACGCTCTGCCATGTCGGACCTCCTCGGTAGGTCTCGGCCGGACCCCGGGACGTTGACGCGTCGCCGGGGTCATCTCCTGTCTACGTGCACGCTAGCACGCAAGTGTGTGACGACTGTGCGACGGGCCGGCCCGGGCCGGGTCCGCTAGGGCCTCTGACCTGGGAAAACGCGACGGCCGGCGACCCCTTTTGCCTAGCCTATTGCGCTATTTGGGCTGCATCCTGAGGGCGCCGTCGAGGCGGATCACCTCGCCGTTCAGGTACGGGTTCTGGCACAGGTGGAGGACCAGGGCGGCGAAGTCGTCGGGCGTGCCGAGGCGGTTGGGGAAAGGCACGCCGGCGGCGAGAGCCTGGCGCCCCTCCTGGGGCAGCAGGCCGAGCAGGGGTGTGTCCATCACGCCGGGCGCGATCGTCATGACACGGATACCCGACGGCGACAGGTCGCGTGCCGCCGGGAGGGTCATGCCGACGATGCCTCCCTTGGAGGCGGAGTAGGCGATCTGGCCGATCTGGCCTTCGAAGGCGGCGACCGATGCGGTGTTGACGATCACGCCTCGCTCTCCGTCATCGAGGGCCTCGGTGCGCGAGATGGCCGAGGCGGCCAGGCGCATCACGTTGAACGTGCCGATCAGGTTGACGTTCACGACGAAGCGGAAGGCGTCGAGGTCGTGAGGCACGCCGCTGCGATCGACGAGTCGCATGGCGGTGCTGAGCCCGGCGCAGTTGACGGCGATACGGAGGGGACCGGAGCGGCCGGCCTGATCGACGGCCTCGGAGACCTGAGCGGGGTCGGTCACGTCGGCGGCCACGAAGGACGTCGAGCCGCCGAGCTCTTTGGCCAGCGCCTCGCCCCGCTCGACGTTGCGGTCGAGGATCGTGCACGCCGCTCCGTTGGCGACGAGCGCCCGCGCCGTCGCCTCGCCGAGCCCCGAAGCTCCTCCACTGACCAGTGCTGCCGTCCCGTCGATGCGCATGGTCGAGAACTCTAGGGCGGCGGCCCGGGGGGGCCGTAGCCCCCACCACCTGGGGTCAGCATGCGAAGGACGTCACCCTGATCCAGCGTCAGGGTGACCTTGGGCGGAAGGCGCCGGGCCTGGGCCTCGTCGCCTCCCGGCAGCAGCCAGTTCTCGCCCGGCTGACCGGGCTCGCCGCCCGCCAGCCCCCACGGCCGGCTGATCCTGCGCTCAGTGACCAGGGAGACGGTGACGGGCTCGAGTGCCTCGAGATCCCGCTCGATGCCGTCGCCGCCGGGCCAGCGGCCCCGCCCTCCGCTCTCGTGGCGCAGCCGGTACCGGCGCACGCGGAGGCCGAACGACCGCTCGAGAGCCTCCACCGGCGTGTTGCGGGTATTGGTCATCGCCGTGTGGACGCCGCTCATTCCGGGTCGACCCGGGCGCCCGCCCTGGCCTCCCCCGACCGTCTCGTAGTACACCCACCCGCTCCCACCGATCATCACGTTGTTCATGGTTCCCTGCCCCGCGGCACCGACTCGTCGAGGCGCCGCCTCGGCCAGGACGCGAAGACACACGTCGGCGACTCGCTGGCTCACCTCGACGTTGCCCGCCCCCACGGCGGCCGGCGGGCGGGCGGCGACGATCGTGCCCGGCGGCGCCACAACGCGAACCGGACGCAGGGCGCCACCGTTGGCGGGGATGCTCGGGTCGGTGGCGGCCCGCACGGCAAACCCGACGGCGCTCACCGTGACGGCCTCGACCGCGTTGACGTTGCCGCGCTGCTGGGGGGACGAACCGCGGAAGTCGAACACCGCCTCGTCGCCGGCGACGGTGAGGTGCACGGTCACCTGGGCACCGTCGGCCGAGTCGAGCACGTCGGTGAAGGTCCACGAGCCGTCGGGCAGTGACGTGAGGGCCGCCCTCATGCGCCGCTCGCCGTAGGCGACGACTTCGTCGACTGGCGCGCCGGCAGCGAGGAGCTCGGCCATCCGCTCCACGCCGACGTTGTTGGCGCCGACCTGGGCGGCGAGGTCGCCCCTGCGCTCCTCCGGCGTTCGCGAGTTGGCCACCAGCAGGGCTTCGACCTCGGGCAGCAACCGGGCCGGCGGGATGCGCAGTCCTTCCTGATAGATCTCGGTCGCCTCGGGGGGGATCGATCCGGCCGCCATCCCACCGACGTCGGAATGGTGGGCGCGATTGGCGACCCATCCGGCCAGGATGCCGTCGACGAAGCACGGGGAGACCAGTGTCAGGTCGTTGAGGTGGGTGCCGCCCGCGAACGGGTCGTTGAGGACCAGGCGGTCGCCGGGCCGGAGCGGCTCGTCCAGGTCGGCGGCTGCGTCGATGACGGCACGCACCGAAGCGGGCATCGACCCGAGGTGCACCGGGATGTGCTCCGCCTGGACGAGCAGCTCGCCGTCGTCGGTGAAGAGTGCCGCCGAGCAGTCGGCTCGCTCCTTGATGTTGGGGCTGAAGGCCGAACGCCGCAGTACCGCGCCCATCTCTTCGGCCACGCCTGTGAGCCGGGAGATGAGCACCTGGAGCGACGCCGGGTCGAGGCTCATCGCTTCAACACCCACGCGCCGTCGCCGCTGACCTCGGCCCGCCAGCCCGGGGGCACCCACAGGGTGCAATCGGGCTCGGCCAGCACGCACGGTCCGATGGCGGGCTGACGAGGCGGTGGGCGGCCGAGGGCGTCGACCGTCAGCGGAGCGGGCGCCGTGGCGCGGGCCCGCAGCGCCACCACCTCGACATGAGCGCCTGGTCGCGAGAAGCCGTTGCGACGACGGTGCTCGGCCGGGAAGTCCTCCGGCGTCGGCACGGTGAGCTCGTGGCTCTGACCCGTGTAGCGGCAGTCCACCGCGGTCTCGACGACGACCTCGGCCCCACGGTCGGCGGCCACGGCGTCGGCCGCCTGGTCGCCGAGGCGACCGAGCGCGTCGGCGAGGCCCTCGACGGAGCCGGGGGTCGGCCACGACCGGACCACGTCGGCCTGGCGCGGGGAGCACAACAGGCCCACGGCAGACAACACGCCGGCGCGAGGCGGCACCACGACGGCGGCCATGTCCAGCGCCTCGGCGAGGGCGCAGGCGTGGAGCGGCCCGGCACCACCGAACGCGACCAGCGCCAGCGAGCGCGGATCCACACCGCGTTGGATCGACACGACCCGCAGCGCCTGCACCATGGCGGTGTCGACCACGGCGATGACGCCCTCGGCGTCCATCCCACCCCGGTCGAGCGCCCTCCTCGCCGCCTCGTCGTCGAGCGGGCCGATCCCGGGGAAGCCCGTTCCGGCGGGGATGCGCCCGGCGACCAGATCCGCGTCCGTCACGGTGGCGATCGTGTCCTGGCGTCCGTAGCAGGCGGGACCCGGTTCGGCACCGGCGGACCGGGGGCCGACGACGAGGGCGCCACCGGCGTCGACGCCGGCGATCGACCCCCCGCCGGCGCCGATGCTGTGGATGTCCAGGGCAGGGAGCCGCAGGGGTAGACCAGCGATCGTCCGCTGACCGGCGGGCTCGGGTACGCCGTCACGCACGAGGCAGACGTCGGTGGTCGTCCCGCCCATGTCGAACGTGATCACGTCGGGAAAGCCGGCTGCCATGGCGGCCGTCGCGCCCGCCTGCACGCCGCCGGCGGGTCCCGACAGCAGCAGGGTGGCCGGCTTGGCCGCCGCCTGGTCGACCGGCACCAGGCCGCCAGCCGACGTCATCACCAGCACCTCGTCCGCCGCCGTCGCCAACCGGGCCAGGTAGTCGCGGCACGTGGGACCGAGGTGGGCGCTCACGACGGTGGTGACGGTCCGCTCGTACTCCCGGAACTCGGGCGACACCTCGCTCGAGCGCCACACGGGCAGGCCCAGCGGTGCCAGGCGCGCCGTCAGCTCGCGTTCCTGGGCGTCGTCCAGGTCCGAATGGAGCAGGCAGACGGCGATCGCCTCGGACTCGTCGGGTAGCGACGGGCGCTGGGCAGGCAGCGGTTCGAGCTGGGTGCCGGTGGCGTCCAGACGCCCCGACACCTCGAGCCGGCGCTGGCGGGGGACGAGAGGCTCGGGTCGGTCGGCCCACAGGTCGTAGAGAGCGGGGCGGTCCTGGCGGGCGATCTCGATCACGTCGGCGAAGCCGAGGGTGGTGACGAGCGCCACCTTCGCACCCCGCCGCTCGATCAGGGCGTTGGTGGCCACGGTCGTGCCGTGCGCGAGGAGATCAGGCCGACCGAACCGGTGAAGGGCCTCGACCACGGCAACGGAGGGGTCCTGCGGCGTCGAAGGGACCTTCAGGGCGGTCCCGTCGTCGGCGACGACGTCGGTGAAGGTGCCTCCGGTGTCGACGCCGACCGCCACGGTCGTTCCTCTACCCGCTAGTCGACCACGGGCGGGCCGTCACCCTCACGGCCCCTCTGGGTACGAGCAGCCTCGACGGCGAGGCGATCGACCAGGTCGTTGAACGGATCGGTGGAGTGCCCCTTCACCCACTGAAACGTCACACCCTCCCCGAAGCGCACCAGATCGACCAGGGGCTTCCACAGATCCTGGTTGGCGACGGGCTTGCCCTGAGCGTTGCGCCAGCCCTTGCGCAGCCAGTTCTCCCACCAACGCTGTCGGAAGCAGTTGACGACGTAGATCGAGTCGCTCACGACCTGCAATGGCGACTTCAGCGCCCGCACCGCCTCGAGAGCCGCGTTGATCTCCATGCGCTGGTTGGTGGTCGACGGATCAGCGCCGCTGGCGTACCGGCCGCCGGGAACCGCCCAGGCCCACCCGCCCGGCCCGGGGTTCCCCAGGCAGGCACCGTCGGTGTACACGGTCGTGGCCATCTCCACCAGCATGCCCGAACGGCCGGATTACCCGGCCGAAAGCGCCAGAATGGGAGTGTGATATTCGACGGCTTCTCCCATCAGCTCCCCGACATCGATCCCGAGGAGACCCTGGAGTGGCTCGACTCGTTCGACTCGGTGGTCGAGACCCGGGGCCGGACCAGGGCCAGCTTCCTGCTCATGAAACTCCTCGAGCGGGCGCGGGCGGCGCAGGTGGGATTCCCGGCGACGGTCTCGACCCCGTACATCAACACCATCCCGCCCGAGGCCGAGCCGTGGTTCCCCGGCGACGAGCACATGGAGCGGCGCATCCGCGCCTTCATCCGGTGGAACGCGGCGGTGATGGTCACCAGGGCCAACGCCCGTTCCGAAGGCATCGGGGGCCACCTCGCCACGTACGCCAGCTCGGCATCGCTGTACGAGGTCGGCTTCAACCACTTCTTCCGGGGCAAGGATGACGGGACGGCGGGCGATCAGGTCTTCTTTCAGGGCCACGCCTCACCGGGCATCTACGCCCGTGCCTATCTCGAGGGACGACTGACGGAGGCGCAGCTCGACAACTTCCGCCAGGAGATCGGCGGCGACGGGCTCTCCAGCTATCCCCATCCCCGTCTCATGCCTCACTTCTGGGAGTACCCCACCGTGTCGATGGGGCTCAGCCCGATCAACGCCGTGTACCAGGCCCGGTTCAACCGCTATCTGCGACACCGCCACCTGGCCGACACGACGGCGGCGAGGGTGTGGTGCTTCCTCGGAGACGGCGAGGTCGACGAGCCCGAGACGCTCGGCGGTCTCTCGCTGGCGGCGCGAGAGAGGCTCGACAACCTCGTCTTCGTCGTCAACTGCAACCTCCAACGCCTGGACGGCCCGGTGCGAGGCAACGGCAAGATCATCCAGGAGCTCGAGGCGACGTTCCGCGGCGCGGGCTGGAACGTGATCAAGGTGATCTGGGGCTCGAAGTGGGACGAGCTGCTCATGCGCGACGTGGATGGGGTGCTCGTCAACAAGATGACCACCACCGTCGACGGCGAGTACCAGAAGTACGCGACCGAGTCCGGTGCGTACATCCGCACCCACTTCTTCGGACCCGACCCCCGGCTGCGCCGCCTCGTCGAGCACCTCTCCGACGCCGAGCTGCAGGCCCTGCCGCGCGGCGGCCACGACTACCGAAAGCTCTACGCCGCCTACAAGGCCGCCATCGAGCACCAGGGGGCGCCGACCGTCATCCTCGCCAAGACGATCAAGGGTTGGACCCTCGGACCCGAGATCGAGGCCCGCAACGCGACCCATCAGATCAAGAAGATGAACAAGGCGCAGCTCCAGCGTCTTCGGGAGCGCCTCTACCTCGAAGACGAGATCCCCGACAAGGCGCTCGATGCGGAGCTGCCGCCGTACTACCGTCCGGCGCCCGGTTCTCCGGCGCACGAGTACCTGATGACCCGCCGCAGGGCGCTCCACGGTCCACTGCCGGCCCGGGTCGTTCGGCCCAAGCCGCTGCCGGCCCCGGATCCCAAGGCGTTCGCCGAGTTCCTGGCCGGTTCCCGGAACCAGGCCGTCTCCACGACCATGGCCTTCGCCCGGCTGCTGCGCAACCTGATGCGCGACAAGACGGTCGGGGAGCGGGTCGTGCCAATCATCCCCGATGAGGCGCGCACGTTCGGCCTCGATGCGCTTTTCAAGGACTTCAAGATCTACGCCTCCGGCGGGCAGCGGTACACACCGGTGGACGCCGACCTGCTCCTGTCGTACTCGGAGAGCGAGTCGGGACAGATACTCGAAGAGGGCATCACCGAGGCGGGCTCGATGGCCAGCTTCACGGCCGCCGCAACGGCGTACGCCACCTGGGGCGAGCCCATGCTCCCCTTCTACATCTTCTATTCGATGTTCGGGTTCCAGCGGGTGGGCGATCTGGCCTGGTCGCTGGGCGACTCGCGTGGACGGGGGTTCCTGTTGGGCGCCACCGCCGGGCGCACGGCGCTGAACGGCGAGGGACTCCAGCACCAGGACGGCCACTCACACGTGCTGGCGTCGACGATCCCCAACCTCTCGGCCTACGACCCTGCCTTCGCCTACGAGCTGGCCGCCATCGTCTCCGAGGGCATCACCCGCATGTACGGCGACCACCCCGAGGACCGCTTCTACTACATCACCCTGTACAACGAGAACTACGTGATGCCGGCGCTCCCCGAGGGAGCCGAGGGCGACCGGGTCCGCGAGGGCGTCATCCGGGGGATGTACCGGTTCGCGGGCCTGCCAGAGGGATCCCGCGGCAAAGTGCCCCAACGGCGTCGCGCCATCGTCTGCTTCTCCGGCCCGACCTGGCAGACGGCCATGGAGGCGCGGGAGATGTTGGCCCGAGACTGGGACGTGGCCACCGAGGCGTGGTCGGTGACGTCGTACAAGGCGCTGCGCGAGGACGCTCTGTCGACGGAGCGGTGGAACCGGCTCCACCCCGGGCAGCGGGCCCGAACGCCCTACGTCACCGAAGCCCTCTCGCACAGCGAGGGCCCGGTGGTGGCCGTGACCGACTTCATGAAAGCCGTGCCCGACCAGGTGGCCCGGTGGGTGCCGGCTCACTTCACCGCGCTCGGCACCGACGGGTTCGGGCGGTCGGACACTCGCGCCGCGCTGCGGCGTCACTTCGAGACCGACGCCGCCCACGTGGTCGTCGCCGTCCTCGCCGCCCTCGTGCAGCTGGGCGAGGCCAAGGCTGAGGAGGTGGCCGACGCCATCGCCCGCTACGGCCTCGACGCCGAGGCGCCCGACCCGCGGGACTCGTGAGAGGATGGGGCCGTGCCTGACCTGGCCCTCTCCGGTGACGAGGCCGCCGACGAGCTGCTGAGCAACGACCCGCTGGCCCTGCTCATCGGGATGGTGCTGGACCAGCAGGTGCCGCTGGAGTGGGCCTTTCGCAGCCCGCTGGAGCTGCGCCGGCGCCTGGGCGGACACCTCGACCCGGCGGAGATGGCGACCATGGACCCGGAGGCGCTGGTCGCGGTCTTCACGGGCCCACCTGCCCTGCACCGGTTCCCCGGCTCCATGGCCAGGCGGGTGCAGGAGCTGTGCCGGGTCGTCGCCGACGACTACGGGGGTGACGCCTCGGCGATCTGGCGCTCGGCCTCGACCGGTCAGCAGCTCCTGAAGACGGTTCGCTCGCTGCCCGGGTTCGGCGATCGCAAGGCCCGCATCTTCGTCGCCCTGCTCGGCAAGCGCCTCGGCGTGCGGCCGCCGGGCTGGGAGGAGGCCGCCGGCGCGTTCGGGGAGCCGGACAGCTACATGTCGGTCGCCGACATCGACGGTCCCGAGTCGCTGGTGAAGGTGCGTGAGCACAAGCGGGCCATCAAGGCCAAGGCGCGGGCCGAGCACGCGGCACGGTCCGAGCACTCGGCCCCGTCCTGACGAGCGCCATCGTCACAGCGACGACCGAGCGTCTCGGCGGACGGCGCCTCTATCTGTGCAGCCCCGATCGGCCTGACCTGTCGAGCTTTCTCGTCGCCTGCATCCGCGGCGGGGTCGACGTCGTCCAGCTACGCGAGAAGTCGCTCGAGGCCAGACCGCTGCTGACACGAGCGCGTCTCGCACTCGAGGTGTGCCGCGACCACGACATCCCCTTCGTCCTCAACGACCGCCCGGACCTCGCGCTCGATGTCGGTGCCGACGGCGTCCACGTGGGCCAAGAGGACGCACCTCCTTCCCTGGCCCGGCGTGTCATGGGGCCGGACGCCATCGTGGGACTCTCGACGCACGAACCAGCCCAGCTGGACTCCGCCGGCGACGAACCCGTCGACTACCTCTCGGCCGGACCCGTCGACGCCACCCCCACCAAGCCCGGGAGGCCGGGCACGGGGCTCGGGTACGTCTCCTACGCGTCGGCCCGCGCCCGCCGACCGGTTTTCGTCACCGGAGGGGTGACGCCGGAGACGGTGAGAGCCATGGTCGAGGCCGGTGGCCGTCGTTTCGTAGTGGTGCGGTTCCTCACCGAGGCCGACGATCCCGAGGACCGAGCCCGTGTCCTGCGTCGTGCCATCGACGAGGCGCTCGCCGCCGTCGGGCAGCGGCCGGACCGGCCCCGGGGGCCGGTCTAAGCCCCCTCGCCCTGTCGCTCGAGCCAGCCCAGCAGGACGGCGACGGCGCGGGGATCGTGGCGGAGACGATGGCCGGCGCCGGAGAGCACGCGCAGCTCGCCCCGACCGTCCGCCGCGTCGTCGAGGGCACGCGCCTCCATGACCGACACGACGGCATCGTCGCCGCCGTGGACGATCAGCAGCGGCCGCGGCGGCACTTTCCCGACCAGGGCGAGGGGCCGAAGCTCTTCCAGCTCGCGGGCCCAGGCGTCAGGGTCGTTGGGAAACCCGGCGCTGCGCACCACGCCGAGGTCGCCGGCCTCGGCCAGTAGGCGCTCCGGATCGGCAGCCCACGGCGAGAAGTCGGCCGGTGCGCCGAGGGCCGCGACCCCGCGCACGCGCCCGTCCTCCGCCGCTCCGCACACGGCGAGCGATCCGCCCGTGCTGAAGCCAGCCAACCACACCCCGCTTACCTGGGGCAGACCGGTGGCGTGATCGATCACCGCCCTGAGGTCGTCCATCCAGCCGCCCAGGGAGAAGTCCCCATCCGACTCCCCAGTCCCCCGGAAGTTGAAGGTGAGAACCGCCCACCCCGCCTCCGCCGCCAGACGGTCGGCCAGCTGGGGATAGGTCTGGCCGGTGCCCGCGGCGCCCTTCGGACCGGCCGGAAAGCCGTGGCACAGGAGGAGCAACCCACACGACTGACCCGGCTCGAGGTCGGGACGTACCAGATACCCGCGCAGCGTGAGCCCGTCGCTGCGTATGTCCAACTGCACGAGTCGCACCTACCCCTGGCGATCGGGAGCCAACCTGGCCCCGGCTGCACACTTGGCCAGGCGACAGCCCGGCTGCACACTTCGCCGGGCTGTCGCCCGGAAATGGGTCCGGGGGGCGCCAAGGCGCCCCCCGGACGACATCACATGCTTGGAAAGGACCCGACGAGGGCCTACAGAATCGGGTGGGACCGGCTCCCGATCGCCTCGCCGAGCGGTGTCTGGCTGAGATTCACCAGGTGGTCCAGCGGCCGCCCTAGCGGCCAGCCACCTCCAGGGTCCCTGCGGTTTGACAGTTCAGTTGGACCACCTCCTTTCTCTGGTGGCAACAGG
>JBPYEI010000091.1:0-18243 GCA_051985455.1 Acidimicrobiales bacterium | reverse complement strand
TCATCCGCCGGGCCTGAGCTACCCAGCTGAGCTACTCGGCTGACCCCCCCCGGCTGAACCGGGTCGCGGTTCCCGGGCGCCTCCACGGAGCCCAGCCCACAAAGGTCCTCGTACCATGTCCCCGTGCCCGACTACCACCTCCACCTGTGGCCCCACGGGGAGCGTGACAGCGCGGTCACGACCGAGCAGCTGGCCGCCTACTGCAGGCGCGCCGGAGCGGTGGGGATCACCGAGATCGCCGTCACCGAGCACCTCTTCCGGTTCGTGCAGGCCGACTCACTCCTGGGGAAGTTCTGGGAGGCTGACCCCGATCCCGCCCTCCGCCAGAGCATGGCCACGTACTGGCGTGACCACGCCCGGGCGGACCTCGACGCCTACGTCCATTCGGTGCTGGAGGCCAAGGGGGCCGGCCTGCCCATCGCCCTCGGGCTCGAGGTGGACTACTACCCGGGACGCATGGACGACGTCGCGCGCCTGCTGGAGGGCTATCCCTTCGACGTGCTGCTCGGCGCCGTGCACTGGCTCGGCGCCTGGAGGTTCGATGATCTGGGTGACGCCCCCTCGCTGGCCGAGTGGCGTCGCCGAGGTGTCGAGGACACGTGGGCCGCATATACCGAGGCCCTCGTGGAGCTGGCCGAGTCTGGGGTGTGCGACGTGCTCGCCCATCCCGACCTGGTCAAGGTGGCCGGCCACCGTTCGAAGGCGCCCGACGAGCTCTATGACCGCATGGCGGAGGCGGCGGCCCGCTCCGGGATGGCGGCCGAGGTGTCGTCGGCAGGATGGCGAAAGCCCGTCGGCGAGGTCTATCCGGCACCGCCGTTGCTGGCGAGGTTTCGCGCCCTCGGCGTACCGGTCACGACCGCTTCTGATGCGCACGGCCTGCCCGACGTGGCCGATCGCTCGGACGAGCTGCGCCAGGTCCTCAGAGCTGCCGGCTACGACGCGCTGTGCGGCTTCCGCAAGCGCCAGCCCCGCCTCATCCCGGTGACGCCGTCGGTGGCCACGAGGTCGTCGGACCAGGACGACGCCCGGCCCGTCGCCGTCCCGACTCACGGAGACGGCGCCGACGGAAACGGCGCCGAGCGACGGGCGACCGGCTCGCGTGTCGGCTCCGGAGGCGGCGGTGCGGCTCGGGCCGGCTCGGGCGAGACGGGCGAGACGGGCGGGGCGGGCGTGGCTTCGTCAGCCGGCGCCGCGACCGACGTGCCCCTCGCCGAGGCGGTGACGCCCCTCGACGTGGCCCACCGCCACACCATGCTGGAGACGAGCCCTCTGGGCCACCTCCAGCGCCTCATGGGCTCCTGGGGGATGCTGGCCGACCTGTGCTTCGGCGACCTGGTGCTGTTCGTGCCGGTAGCGGCGGCGGAGGACGAGGGAAGCAGGTTCGTCGTCCTCGGGCAGATGCGACCCAGCACGGGCCAGACGCTGCACCAGGAGGACCTGGTGGGCCGTCTGGTCGACGACGCCGAGCGCCCCCTCCTGGGACGGGCGTGGCGCCTGGGGGAGATGGTCGAAGGCGAGCTCGTCACGACGCGGGGCGAGCGGGCCCGCATGCAGTGCATTCCCGTGCGGTGGGAGGGCGATCTGATCGGCGTGATGACCCGCGAGTCGCCCCTCACCGTGGGCCGACGGCCTGGTCTCCTCGAACGCGAGTACGTCGAGCTGTTCGATCGCTTCGCCAGGATGATCGCCGACGGCGTGTTCCCGTTCGCCAGCGACGAAGCCGCCGTCACCGAGGAGTCGCCCCGTGTCGGCGACGGCGTCGTCGTGCTCGACGAGGGCATGCGCGTCTCCTACGGGTCGCCCAACGCCGTCAACGCGCTTCACCGCATGGGCGTGTTCTCCAACATCGAGGGCATGCGCTTCGACGAGCTCGGAGTCGAGGAGACCGCCGTCCAGCGCGCCTTCGCCACCCGCCTGCCCGTGATCGAGGAGGTCGAGCGCAGGCCCGATGTCATCGTGCTGGTGCGCTGCATCCCGCTCCTCAGCATGGGGGAGCTGAGCGGTGCCGTCGTGCTGCTCCGCGACGTCACCGACCTCCGCCGCCGGGACCGACTGCTGGTGTCGAAGGACGCCACGATCCGCGAGATCCATCACCGGGTGAAGAACAACCTCCAGACGATCTCCTCCCTGCTGCGCCTCCAGGGCCGGCGGCTGGCTCCCGGCGAGGGCCGCAGCGCCCTGCGCGAGTCCGAACGCCGTATCCGGTCGATCGCCATCGTCCACGAGATCCTCTCGCGCGAGGCCGGCGACCAGGTCCCGTTCGACGAGATCGTGCGGTCGCTCGTCCGCATGACCGAGGACGCCGTGGTCTCGGGACGACCGATCAAGCTGTGCGTGGAGGGCGATGCCGGCGATCTCAGCGCCGATCTGGCCACACCCTTGGCCGTGGTGCTGGCCGAGCTCCTGCAGAACGCCATCGAGCACGCTTTCGAGGGCTCCGAGGCCGGCGAGGCTGCCGCCGACGGTGCCGGTCGGGTCGACCTCGTGCTCGACAACGACGGGCGGCGTCTCTTGGTGCAGGTCCGCGACGACGGTCAGGGTCTCCCCGAGGGGTTCTCGATCGACAACACCACCAGCCTCGGGCTGTCGATCGTGCGCGACCTGGTACGGAGCCAGCTCAGCGGGAGCATCGAGATGCGGCGCGACGGCGGCACCCTGGTCGAGCTGCGGATCCCGGTGGCCACCACAGACGGGGGACCGGCGGGGGACGAGAGCTGAGTCGCGGTCGCGCTCAGGAGGCCCGGCGGCGCTGGGCCAACCAGGACTTGCGCAGCTTCCGGCGCTCTTCTTCGGACGTTCCTCCCCAAACACCGGCTTCCTGGTTGGTGATGAGGGCGAACTCGAGACACGGTGACTGGGCCTCGCAGGCGGCGCACACCCGCTTGGCGGCGGCGATCTGATCGACGGCGGGCCCGGTCGTGCCGATGGGGAAGAAGAGCTCGGGATCGGAATCCCTGCAGGCGGCGAACCTCCGCCAGTCGTCGGTGTCCCATTCGATCGACCGGTTCCATGTGAGGGCCACGACGTCTCCTCGAGGCGGCTCGGCAACCTTGTGATTCAATTCACATGCTCCTCGCCAGAGCACTAGCGCGGAGCACCCGGATTGATCCGGAGCCTAGTTGGTCACGCCAACCCGCTGCAACACGTTCTCGGGCGGGCCGGGCGCGGCATTGCCGGGGGCGACGCCGGCACTGTCCGCGCGTTCCACGTTTGGTCGAAATGGGGCCCGGCGCGCCCGCCCGCGACTCCCGCTTTCGACCAAATGTGGAACGCGCCAAACGCCCAGGGCGGCTGGCGAGCCCGTCGCCGCGGCCTCCCCCCTCAGCTCTGCTCGGCCGCCGACCTCAGCTCGGCCAGGCTGCGGGCGAGCAGGCGCGAGACGTGCATCTGGCTGATGCCGAGCCGTCCGGCGATCTCGAGCTGGGTGAGCCCCTCGAAGAAGCGCAGGTGCAGGATGAGCCGCTGGCGAGGAGGCAGGTTCTGGATGAGCGGCGAGAGCGTCGCCCGTTCCTCCGCGGCCGACATGCGGGGATCCTCGTCGCCAAGGTGCGAGGCCAGGCTCTCGCCTTCGTCGTCACCGGGTGCCGGGGCGTCGAGCGAGGCCAGGCGGTACGCCTGCCCGGCCTCGAGCGCTTCGAGCACCTCTTCTTCGGATACCCGTGTCTCGCCGGCCAGCTCGGCAATGGTCGGTGAGCGGCCGAGCTCCTGGGAGAGCCGACCGATGCAGTCGCCGAGCGTCAGGTACAGCTCCTGCATCCGGCGAGGAGCTCGCACCGCCCAGCCCTTGTCACGAAAGTGGCGCTTGAGCTCGCCCGCGATCGTGTGGGTCGCATAGGTGGAGAACTCGACGCCTCGGCCGGGGTCGAAGCGGTCGACCGCCTTGAGCAGGGCCATCGAGCTGACCTGGACCAGGTCGTCGACCGGCTCGCCCCGGTGGCTGAACCGTCGGGCGAGGTACTCCGCCAGGCCCAGGTGAGCCTCCACCAGGTCCCGGCGGATGGCCGGATCGCCGGTCTCTGCCAGGGCGACGAACTTCCGCCGCAGCTCCTCCCGTTGCGTGTTGTCCACGCTCATTCAGCCGGCGATCTGGAGACGCTGCTTCCGCATCCAGAAGGTCAGTTGGTCCTGACCGTTCCGGCGGACCTGGTGCTCATCCACCAGGGCTTCGAGGATCTTGCTCGACAAGCCGCTCTGGACGGGATCTGGGCCCCGCTCGCCGCTCTCGAGCGTGCCCTGCACCTCGAGCGTCGCGTCGTCGAGGGTGAACATCAGGTGGACAACGCCGGGGCGTCCTTGCGTGCCGATGAGCGAGAAGCACAGCTCGTCGATGGCGAGACGGAGGTCTTCGACCTCGTCATAGCTGAAGCCGAGGCGACAGGCCAGCCCGCTGGCTGTCAGTCGGGCCAGGCGGGGGAGCTCGGTGGTGGCTGGAGCTGACAGCCGTACCTCGTCGCTTCCGGGCACTCCGTCAGTTCCTCCTCAGCGCCTCCGGCCGCGTGCGCGTCCTCGGGCGACGCTAGCAAACGGCCTGGTACAGAACGGGTCACGGGAGTGCCCGAGCGGTCGGCGCCCACCGAGGCTCGGAGGTCCACAGGGGTCCCGGTTGGTCAGCGCTGGGGCTGTCGTGAACAATGACTGGCATGAATGTCGCCGTCTGCGTCAAGCAGATCCCCGACCCCGCCGCCCCGGGGAAGCTGGACCCGGACACCAAGAACCTCGTCCGTGAGGGCAAGCTCATCCTCGACGACTCCGACTCCTACGGGGTCGAGATGGCGCTGCAGCTGGCCGAGCACGCCGGTGGTGGAGAGGTCACGCTCGTGTCGATGGCACCCAACGACGAGACGAGCGGGCTGCGCACCGCCCTCGCCATGGGCGCCGCCCGAGCCATTCTCGTCAGCGACGACGTCCTGGCCGGTACCGACGCCCTGGGGACGGCCAAGGTGCTGGCGGCCGCCATCAAGCGAGCCGATCCCGACCTGGTGATGGCGGCGACCGAATCGACCGACGGGTACACGGGAACGACGCCGGTGCAGGTGGCCGAGCTGCTGGGGCTGCCCTCGGTGACGTTCGCCAAGAAGATCGACGTGAGCGACGGGTCCGTCCGCGTGGAGCGACAGACCGAGGCAGGGTACGACGAGGTCGAATGTCCTCTGCCGGCGCTCGTCACGGTGACCGCCGGCGTGGTCGAGCCGAGATACCCGTCGTTCAAGGGGATCATGGCGGCGAAGGGCAAGCCGGTCGACCAGCTGAAGGCGTCCGATCTCGGCCTGTCGCCCGACCAGGTGGGGTCGGCGGGGGCGCGCGAAGAGGTCATCGACGTGGCCGCCGCCGAGGAGCGCAAGGCCGGCGAGATCGTGGTCGACGAGGGCGATGCCCACGAGCGCATCGTCGCCTTCCTCGAGCAGCTCAAAGTCCTGTAGCACGGCTGCAGGCGGGAGGAAGCTGATCTGATGGCAATCGACAAGACCTGGGTCGTGGCCGAGTCGTCGGGGGGAGCCCCGACCAGCCTGACCCTCGAGCTGCTGACCAAGGCCCGTTCGCTGGGCTCCGTCGTCGAAGCGGTGGCGTGGGGGCCGGACGTGGCCGCCATGGCGGGCGAGCTGGGCAACCACGGCGCTTCCAAGGTCTACGACCTGGGCGACCTGGGCGACGCCCTGCCCGGCAGCCGGGTGGCGGCGGCGATGGCGGCCCAGATCGAGGCGGGCAACGGGCCCGACGTCATCCTGATCGGGACGACCTACGACGGCCGGGACGTGGCTGGGCGCCTCTCGGCCCGGATCGACCGACCCGTGCTCACCAACCTGGTGGATCTCACGGTCGAGAACGGGGTTCCGGTGGCTCACCACGCCATCTTCGGCGGCACCCAGACGGCCCGGAGCCGCTTCACGGCGGAGGGTCCCGGCATCTTCGTGGTGCGGGCGAAGTCCTTCGCCGCCGAGCCGGGTGGCGGCTCAGCCGCCGAGGTGGCGGCGCTGGCGGCGCCCGACGCCGGTGCCACGGACACCGCCCGTGTGCTGGAGCGCCACGTCGAGGAGCGCACCGGGCCGCAGCTGGACGAGGCCGAGATCGTCGTGTCGGGTGGCCGTGGCCTCGGTCAGGCCGAGAACTACCAGATGATCGAGGAGCTGGCCAAGCTCCTCAAGGCGGCGCCGGGCGCATCGCGCGCCATCGTCGATGCCGGCTGGGTTCCGTATGCGTACCAGGTGGGCCAGACGGGCAAGACCGTCAAGCCCACCGTCTACCTTGCTGCTGGGATCTCGGGGGCCACCCAGCACATGGTCGGCATGAAGGGAGCCAAGAACATCATCGCCATCAACAAGGACCAGGAGGCCCCCATCTTCTCCATCGCCGACCTCGGCGTCGTCGGCGACGTGCACAAGGTCGTCCCCAAGCTGATCGAGGCGCTCAAGGCCCGTCAGTAGCTTGCGCAGCTGCGAGACCCGACGTCGGTGACCTCGTAGCCTAGAATCCTCTTTCGTGGCGGGCGGGGGAGTGGATTCGTCGCTGCGGCGCGCGTGCAGACGCGGGGAGCTGCATCGCGCCTGATGCTCTTCCCCACGATCGACTTCGCCGTCTTCTTTGCCGTCGTCTTCCTCCTGAGCTGGCTGTTCACGCCGTTCCCCCGGCGCTGGAAGCTGTTCATGATCCTCGCCAGCTACGTCTTCTACGGCTGGTGGGACTGGCGCTTCGTCTTCCTGCTGGCGGCGTCGACGGCGGTTGCGCAGCTGGGCGCTTTGGCAATCCAGCGCACCCACTCTCCTGTGTCGCGCCGGGCCGCCCTCTGGGCCACGGTCGCCGCGGAGCTCGGCCTCCTGGGCTGGTTCAAGTACTACGGCTTCTTCGCCGTCAGCGTGGCGAACGTTCTGCACGGGATGGGCGTCGGCGCACCCCTGCCACTGCTCCAGATCACCTTGCCGGTGGGGATCTCCTTCTTCACGTTCATGGCGCTGAGCTACGTGATCGACGTCTACCGGCGCGACCTGGTGCCCGCCAGCTGGCTCGACTTCGCCACGTACCTGTCGTTCTTCCCCCACCTGGTCGCCGGGCCCATCGTCCGGGGCTCGGAGCTCCTGCCCCAGATCCGGCGCCGCCGCGATCCCCGGAAGGTCGAGTTCTCCAGGGCCGCCTACCTCATCATGGCCGGCCTGTTCAAGAAGGTGGTCCTGTCCAGCTTCCTGGCCACGGCCATCGTCAACCCGGTGTTCAACAGCCCGGGACAGCACAGCTCGGTCGAGATCATCGTCGCCATCTACGGCTACGCCGTGCAGATCTACGCCGACTTCTCCGGCTACACCGATATCGCCATCGGCGTGGCGTTGCTGCTCGGGTTCAAGTTCCCCGACAACTTCGACAGCCCGTACACCGCCCGAACGCTCCAGGACTTCTGGAGGCGGTGGCACATGACACTGTCGCGTTGGCTGCGGGACTACCTCTACATTCCCCTCGGCGGCAACCGCGGGTCCCGGCTGTCGACCTATCGCAACATCATGATCACGATGGTGCTCGGTGGCCTGTGGCACGGGGCGGCGTGGACGTTCGTCATGTGGGGAGCGATCCACGGTGTGGGACAGGTGACCGGCCACTGGCGACGCTCCCGCCGCGAGAAGCGGGGGCTCGAGCCGCTGCCCGACGGCCGCTGGGACCGCGTGGCGCAGCGGATCGTCACGTTCAACGTCGTGTGTCTGGCGTGGGTGTTCTTTCGCTCGGACTCGTTCTCGACCGCCCTCACCCTCTTGCGTCGACTGTTCACGGCGTGGGGGCCCGCGCCCGCTGTGACGCCGCTCGTGCTGCTCGCCATCGTCGTGGGCATCGGCGCGCAGTACGTGCCGCGAGACGCCATGGACCGAGTGCAGGCGGCGTTCTCCAGGCTGCGCCCCGCCAGTCAGGGGGCCCTGCTGGCCGTGACCCTGTTCGGTATCACCACCCTGGGGCCCCAGGGTGTGGCCCCGTTCATCTACTACCGGTTCTGATGCGAAAGAACCATCTCCGTCTCTCCATACCCCGTAGTGGCGGTGCGCATAGCGCGGGCCGCTCTCGGCGACGGGCGCCTACCCTGAACGCGGACGCGCACGCCGCGGATCGCGCGTCGGGCGGCACCGCGACCGCCACCGAGGTTCGCCGGCCGCCGTCGCTGCACGCCGACGCCCTGTCGGGCCTCGAACGCATCTCTCTGTCCCGCGAGGCGACGACGCCGCCGACCGAGCGGCGGGATGTTCCGAGCAGGCCGCCGGCGCGAGAAGGCCGGAGGCTCCAAGCGGCGGGAAGGGTGCTGGCGATCGGCTTCATCTGCTTCGCGCTCTGGCTGCTGCTCGACGTTCATTCGTTGCGGCGGTCGGCGGAGTCGTCACCACTCGGTGCTCGTCGCAGTGCGGCGCTCACGGTGCTGCGCCCGATCGGTTGGATCGGCGACGCGACAGGCGCCGCCTACCTCGGCGATCTCGTGAAGGAGGCGCTGGGACGGCCCACCGGTGGGCCCGTCGTCAAGTCGACGCCGCCGGTTCCGCTCGCCGCGCCCCGAGCTAGGCGACCGGCGCCCGCCCCGCAGGTACCCGCACCTCAGGCGGCGGCGCCGACGCCGACGCTGCCACCGCTGCCTCACCCGACAGCCGCCAACCCGCTGCGCGTCCTCGTCGTCGGCGACTCGATCGGTGAGGACTTCGGGCAGAGCCTGGTCACCAAGCTGAGCGCAACGGGGGTGGTGCAGGCCACCCTGGACGGCAAGATCAGCACCGGGCTGGCCCGACCCGACTACTTCGACTGGCCGGGCGAGCTGCGGACCGACCTGTCACGTTTCAACCCCGACGTGGTGGTGGCCATGATGGGCGCCAACGACAACCAGTCGTTCCTCGTCGGCGACCGGGCTGTCCAGTTCGGCACGCCGGAGTGGGTTGCCGTCTACACCCAACGGGTGTCGGCGATGATGAACGAGGCGACAGCACAGGGCGGCCGTGTCATGTGGGTGGGTATGCCGGTCATGCCCTCGAGCGGTTACTCGGACCAGATGCAGCTGCTGAACCGCATCGTCGAGAGCCAGGCCGTCGGCCATCCCGGCGTGTCGTATCTGGACTCGTGGCATGTGTTGGTCGACAGCACCGGCGGGTACTCCGCCTACCTACCGAACGCGTCGGGGGGCCAGGACCAAGTCCGAGAGCCCGACGGCGTTCACCTCGCCCGGGCGGGCTCGGACCGCCTGGCCGATTGGGCCATCGGCTCGATCCAGAGCGAGTTCGGGGTGCGGCTCGGTCCCTGACCCCTGACCGCCCAGCGAGGCGGGTGGGTAGCATCTCGCCATGGCCGACACTGCCTCGCGTACGTGGCGGAACTGGGGTGGCAACCAGCGCTGCGCCCCGGTCGAGATCGCCCGGCCCCGCTCGATCGAGGATCTGGTGGAGGTGGTGAAGGCCGCCGCCAAGGACGGTCGCCGGGTGAAGGCGGTGGGGTCGGGCCACTCGTTCACCGACGTGGCGTGCACGCAGGGCGTCCAGGTTCATCTCGACGAGTACGCGGGTGTGCTGCGCTACGACCCCGAGGCTTCGACGATCACCGTCGAGGCGGGGATCACGCTGGCCGCCCTGTCCGGCGAGCTGGCGCGACGAGGGCTGGCGCTGGCCAACCTGGGCGACATCGGGTACCAGACGGTGGCTGGGGCGATCTCGACGGGCACCCACGGCACGGGGGTGAAGCTGGGTGGCCTGGCCACCGACGTGGTCGGACTCCAGCTGGTCACGGCCGACGGGTCGATCGTCTCCTGCACGGCCGACGACGAGCCGGAGATCTTCGCCGCCGCCCGCGTGGGCCTCGGTGCCCTGGGCCTCATCTCGACGGTGACCCTCCGCTGTCAGCCCGCGTTCAACCTGCGCGCCATCGAGGAGCCGATCCGCGTCGACGAAGTGTTGTCGTCGATCGACGAGCTGGTGGACGGCAACGACCACTTCGAGTTCTTCTGGGTACCCCACACGGGCTGGGCCCTCACCAAGCGGAACAATCGTACCGACGAGCCCGTCTCCGCCGGCCGAGGATGGCGGTTCGTGCGCGACAAGGTCCTGTTCGAGAACGTCGCCTTCGGCGCGGTCACCCGTGTCGGGCGCCTCCGTCCCCAGTGGACGCCCCGACTGGCTCGCATCGCCCCCAGCTCGGGGCGCACCGAGTACGTCGACCGGAGCGACCGGGTGTTCACGACCCCCCGCTGGGTCCGCTTCGTCGAGATGGAGTACGCCATCCCTCGAGCGGCGGCCGTTGGCGTGGTGGAGCGCGTGCGACGGTACGTGGATGACAGCGGCCTCTACGTCGGGTTCCCGGTCGAGGTCCGCTTCACGGCGGGCGACGACATCCCTCTGTCGACGGCCAGCGGCAGGCAGAGTTGCTACGTGGCCGTGCACATGCCGCAGGGGGTCCCGTACGAGCAGTACTTTCGCGGCGTCGAGGCGATCATGGACGACGTGAGGGGCCGGCCGCACTG
The DNA here is from genome assembly GCA_051985455.1 of Acidimicrobiales bacterium. GTDB lineage: Bacteria > Actinomycetota > Acidimicrobiia > Acidimicrobiales > AC-9 > AC-9. The sequence continues at coordinate 7,781 of JBPYEI010000091.1, read as the reverse complement.
GGGCAAGCTCCACTACCAGACGGCGACCACGCTGTCGTTCCGCTACCCGGGCTGGGAGCGGTTTCACGCCGTGCGCAGCCGCATGGATCCCGAGGGCCTGTTCGCCAACACCTACACCGAGCGCGTCCTCGGCCCGCCGGCGACGCCGAAGCCGCCGGCGTAGGGCCGTCAGACCAACGGCCAGGGGTAGGGTCTTCGCTCGGGTGCGGGCGCGGGGAACCGGGGACTGTTCACCACGGCATTCGCCCGGCGGCGAATCCCGTCGAGCTCCTCGGGGCCGAGCAGCGACTCCATGCCGGAGGGCAGGCCGCGGGCGATGCGATCGATATCCGCCACCAGCTCGTCGGGAACCGGCTCACCGCTGAAGTCCCACATCACCGTGCGCAGCTTGGGCTCGGGGTGAAAAGACAGCCCGTTGTCGATGGCCCAGATGCGCCCGTCCAGACCCAGCAGGCAGTGCCCGCTCTTGCGATCGGCATTGTTGAGGAGCAGATCGAAGGCGGCGATGACCCGCAACCCGTCGAGATGCCCGGGCTCCTCGACCAGGGTGAAGTAGTGCTCGGAGAACTCCGCCGCCACGAAGCGCTGGAGGGACCCGATCCCCATCGGCGCGTCCGTGCGAATGACCGTCTCGGGCACGATGTCCCAACCCAGAGCTCGTGAGAGCTCGTAGGCGGCCACCTCCCGCTGGTACAGGCCGCCCGGAAAGTCCCACAGCGGGCGCTCGCCGCGGTGGGGCTTGTAGACCGCCAGCAGGTCGCGCCCGTCGTCACCGCAGGTGACGAGGAAGGTGCGGTTGGAGCTCCACGGGAGGCGGCCCTGGAGCTCGATCTCCCCCCCGGAGAGCAGCCTCAGAGGACTGGCGGGCGATGCCCGTTCGTCCTGGGGCACACGTGTCCCGAAGGGTCCAAGGGGTTGCCGCACAGCGGGCATGGCGGCCTGCCGGCCTCGACCAGCTCGGTGCCCCTGATGGCAAGGGCCGCCGCCTGCTCGCGGGTGATCGTGAAGCGCGCCATCGACGCCGAGGTCTCCTCGACCTCGACCGCCGCCTCCTCCTCCTCTTCCTCCTCGTCGTCGGGGACCGCTTCCTCGGCCAGGAGCACGATGCGGTCGGCCGCCGAGTCGTAGGAGAGGCCGAGGGTGCCGACGACCCAGGCGGCGTCGAGCGGCTCCTCCAGCTCGAGGTCCTCGGGCAGGGTGCCGGGGTCTGGAAGCTCCTCGAGCACCTTGGCCAGGTACTGCGACAGGGCCGCCACCTGTGCCTTCTCCAGCTTCACGGTGATCACGAGCGATCCCTGGCGTCCTTGGAGCAGGAACACCCGCTTGCCGGTCGGGCCGATCGTGCCCACGGTCACACGCTCCGCGTCGTACAGGTCGTGTGAGTCGCTCACGACGGCTGCTCCTCGTCGAGGCCCTCGGTCGCGTTCACGCCCAGCACCACAGGACCGGCCTCTCCGTAGGCGACCGCCGTAACGGAACAGGGTGAGATCACGATCCGCTGGAAGAGGTCCAGGTGCATGCCGAGCGCGTCAGCCACGGCCGCCTTGATGGGGTCGGCGTGGGAGACCGCCACGATCGTGGCGCCCGCATGCCGGGACCGCAACCGGGCGATGGCAGCGGTGACGCGGCACTGCATCTCGGGAAACGACTCGCCGCCTGGAAACCGGAACCCGCTGGGCCAGCTCTGCACGCCACGCCACTCGGGCAGCTTGTAGAGCGCCTTCAGCTCTCGGCCCGTCCATTCGCCAGGGTCGGAGTCGACGAGCGCCCGCTCGACGGTCACCCTGTGCCCGAACCGCTTGGCGATGGGCTCCGCCGTCTCCCGGGTCCGCTCGAGCGGTGAGGCGTACACGGCGTCGACCTTGACCGTGCGGCCCAGGCGCTCGGCCACGTTCTCGGCTTGGGTACGCCCCTGCTCGGACAGATGCAGCCCTGGGGCGCGGCCGGGTAGAACCGAGCCCGTGGTCGGCGTGCGGCCGTGGCGCACGAAGAGCACGACCGTAGGGGGAGGTTGCTTGGCGCGGCGGTTAGCCATGTCCTCCCCCAACCTACCCCACCGAGGTGACTACAGTCCGCGGCGATCTCAGCAGCTCGAGGTGGCCTGCCCCGTCGCGAACATGAAGGTGATCGAGCCCCCCTGGAGGTCGCTTTCCCGGCCACCGCTGATGCCGTACTCGTCGCTGACGGGATACCCGAGGCAACTGGTCTCCCACCCCATGCTGGCCCATAGGGCGCGGATGGCCCCGTGGATCGACCACGGCCCGGTGGACGGGGTCCAGTAGATGGAGGCACCCCAGCCGTCGCTCGACGAGAAATGGTTGTACCGCCCGACCCCGTCGGGAGTCCCGGTCTCGTCCGTCGTCGGGTACCGGAGGAAGCTCATCGGCCCGCCGAGAGCCAGGTACTTGGCTCTGATGGCCCCGTGGATCGACCACGGCCCGGTGGAGGGGGTCCAGTAGATCGACCCGTAGTTGGCGAAGTGGTTGTACCTGCCCACGCCGTCTCGGGCGCCGCTCTCGTCGGTGACGGGGTAGCCGAGGATGCTGCGCTCCCAGCCCATGCTCGCCCACTTGGCCCGGATGGCCCCGTGGATCGACCACGCCCCGGTCGAGGGCGTCCAGTAGATGGAGCCGCCGTTGGCGAAGTGGTTGTACCGACCGATGCCGTCAGGAGTACCGGTCTCGTCGGTGACGGGATAGCCGAGGAACGCCGTCGGTCCTCCGAGCGCGAGGTACTTGGCCCGGATGGCCCCGTGGATCGACTGTGCCCCGGTCGAGGGCGTCCAGTAGATGGAGCCGCCGTTGGCGAAGTTGTTGTACCGGCCCACGTTGTCGCCCGTGCCGGTCTCGTCGCTGGTGGGATATCCGAGGAACCCCGTCGGTCCACCCAGAGCCGCGTACTTGGCGCCGATGGCGCCGTGTACCTCCCAGGCACCCGTCGAGGGGCTCCAGTAGATGGAGCCGCCGTTGGCGAAGTTGTTGTATCGGCCGACACTGTCGGACGCCAAGGTCTCGTCGGTTGTCGGATATCCGAGGAAGCCGGTCGGTCCTCCCAGAGCCAGGTACTTCGCCCGGATGGCGCCGCAGACCACATGGCTCCCGGTGGCGGATGAGCTGAACGTCGTGCAGGGCGGACCTGGCCCGCCGGAGCAGTCTGCGGTGAACGCGGCGGCCGCTGCCTGGAACGCGCTCCAGGATGGCTTGCGCGAGCCGTCGAACCGCAGGAGCCCGAAGAAGTCGTCGTCGTTGGTCGTGTCGGTGCCGAGATCCTGGTAGCTGTATACGAACATCGGCCCCGCCCACGGGTAGGACTCGAAAGTCACGTACGCCTGGGCGATCTCCGCCGCCTGTTGCGCCTCGCTGACCTCATTCGTCGGAGCGCCGTACTCCGTGGCCCAGATCTGCTTGTTCGCATCGCCGTTGGCGTTCATCACGCTGCGCAGGCTCGGGCTGGCGTCGGCCATCTCGGACCACGCCGAGGCGAGGTCGCCGTTGTTCGGCGTGTTGGGCCACGTATAGGGGTGGTGAGCCACGGCGTCGAAGTGGCCACCCGCGCCGTTGGCGTAGAGCCCCGAGAGGAAGTCGACGGCGCTCACACTGGTGGACGTCGTCTGCTCCAGGTCCGTGCCACCGGTGAGCACGGTCGCGCCGGGATCGACCGACTTGATGGCGTCGTACGCCTGCACCAGCATGGCTGCGTACTGGGCGACGTTCGGCGCGGGCTTCCAGAACGCCGGGTTGTTGGGCTCGTTCCAGATCTCCCAGGTGTGGACGCCCATCGGCGCGTAGTGGCGAACGGCAGCTGCGGCGAAATTGGCGAAGTCAGCCGGGTTGGGTGGCGGGTAGTGGTCGTCCGAGACCCCCGGCGGCTGCGCCCACCATGGTGTGTAGGCCAGGTTGCCGTCGACGTTGATGGCCCGGGCGATGGCCCCGGTGATCGGTGGATCGTCCAGCGACCAGTCGTAGCTCGTCGGGCCGCCCATCTGAATGTGGGACCAGGTGACGTCCAGGCGCAGCCATCGTGTGCCAAGTGCTTGCATACCGTTGAGTGCCCCGCTCACGTCGCCGCCGAACACGAGCGAGTTGCCGCTGGCGATGCCGGGCGAGCCTGCCACGGGCGTGTTGCAGGCCGCCGGCGACGTCGCAGCGCTAGCTACCGAGCGAACGCCACCGGGCAGCACCGACACCGCCGACGTCAGCGCCACGAGCGCCGTCACCAGCCCCGTCACCAGGCATCGGTGCACGACCCGACGCGGAGGTACCCGGAAAAGGTTGCCCAAGGATCCCCCTAAGGTCCACCCGCCTTGCGTTCACGTATACGCTGCCGGGCCCCCGGTGGCAAGGGGAAACGCCCTGTTCCATACCGAACTCGCCCGAGGTACAGCATTCGGCCACTCACGTCTGGTTCACGCTGTTCTCCGGGGCGGCCGCTAGCTTCGTCGGGGTGCCCCACGCAGCCGACCTCGAGCGCCTCACGGGCGAGGTCGTTCGCTGCCGCAAGTGTCCGCGGCTGGTGGCGTGGCGGGAGCAGGTTGCGCGTGAGAAGCGGGCGGCGTACGCCGACGAGGAGTACTGGGGCCGGCCGGTGCCGGGGTGGGGAGATCCCGCCGCCACGCTGATGATCGTCGGCCTGGCTCCGGCTGCCCACGGAGGGAACCGCACCGGCCGGATCTTCACGGGCGACCGCTCGGGCGATTGGCTCTTCGCCGCCTTGTGGCGGGCCGGCTACGCCAACCAGCCGACGAGCATCTCGGCCGACGACGGGCTCCGGTTACGCGGTGCCTACATATCCGCGGTGGTCCGGTGTGCGCCTCCTGCCAACAAACCGACGCCAACCGAGCGGGAGACCTGCCTGCCCTTTCTCGACCGCGAGCTCGTCCTGCTCGACCGTGTCCGGGTGATCGTCGTGCTGGGCCAGTTCGCCTACGCGGCCGTCGCCGGCCGACTGGGCCTCCGGCCCCGGCCTGCCTTCGGTCACGGGAGGGAGGCGACGGTGCCAGGCGGGCGCGCCCTTATCTGCTCGTACCACCCCAGCCAGCAGAACACCTTCACGGGGACCCTGACCGAGGCCATGCTCGACGACGTCTTCGCCCGCGCCCGCGAGCTGAGCGGGTGATCTAGGTGCAATGGGCGCGGGCTAGCTTGGTCGCCAGAGAGAAGGTGATCGTGCCTCGTTGAAAGTTGCTCCGGCGGTCGCCTCGAACGCCGTACTTGTCGCTGACCTGAACGGTGTACTCGTCGCTGATCGGATAGCCGAGGCAGCTGCGCTCCCAGCCCATCTCGGCCCACTCGGTCTGGATGGCGCCGTGGACCGACCACGCGCCAGTTGACGGCGTCCAGTAGATGGAGCCGTTGTTGGCGAAGTGGTTGAACCGACCCACGCCGTCAGGGGTGCCCGTCTCGTCGGTGGTGGGGTAGCCGAGGAAGCTCGAGGGACCTCCCAGGTCCTGGTACTTCTCCAGGATGTCGCCGCACACCTGATGGGTGCCGGTGGTAGACGACGAGAACAACTGGCATGCCGGCGGCCCACCGAGGAACAGACGTCCTCCACCGAACGACACCTCGTCGATCCACAGTGACCGCACGCCGCCGTTCTGGTAGCCGGGTCCGCCGGTCCATGCGTGGTACGCGAGCTGGAAGTTGCCGCTGGTGTCGGTGAAGACCGTCGGCCCGCTCGGACCCACGGCCGAGCCGTGCGAGCGCATCCATGGACCCGACGTCGTCACCTTGCGGCACGGACCGAGGGGGCCCGTGCAGGTGGCGTAGCCGATGGCCGCCGACGACTGGTCCCAGTGGTTGCCGCCATACAGCAGGTAGTAGCGACCTTCTGACAGCACCAGGTCGGGGCCCTCGATGACGCCGGCTTCCCAGGTTTGGTCGGCGTTGAGCAGCTGCACGGGTGCGCCCCGTAGCGAGAGCCCGTCGGTGCTCGTCGCCTGGGCCCACAGATGGGTCGGCCGTGGGATGGAGTTGTCGTCGCTCTTCCACACCAGGTACCTGGCTCCCGAGCCGTCCACGAAAGCACTGGGGTCGATCGATCCGCCATGGTCCAGCTGGCACACGAGCGGTCCTCTGGATCTGTCGACGAAGGGCCCTCCGGGCTGCGTGGCGGAGGCGACCGAGATGCACTGCCGCGTGAACGCCGCATCTCGCACCGTGTAGTACATGACGTAGGCCTTGGGCCCGGTCTGGACCACCGAGGGTGCCCATGTGAAGCCCCAAGCGGCCCAGGGCGGCAGCCGGGGGAGAGCATCCGTCAGAGGGCTCCAATGCACGAGGTCCGCCGAGTGCATGGTCGGGATGTCGGTCAGGTGGACCTGCGTCGAGTACGCGTAGTACGTACCCCCCACGTTGATCACGTCGGGGTCGGGGAAGTCCTTGGCGTAGACCGGTGCACGAGACGAGGTGCCCGCCGGGGCTGGTTGCAGCGCCGGCGCAGCCAAGAGCGCGGCGACGAGCACGAGAAGCAGAGCTGGCAGCCCGAAACGACCTCGGACCACAGGTGCCTTTCCGCCGATGTGCCCGTCCCCCCGGGTGAGCTGTCTCGTCTAGGCGATCACCAGGCGGTCGGGCTGTCAACCCCCGGTAGTGACGCGGAGCTAGCCGGGAGCAGCGGCGGTCTCGGCCCGTGGTGGCGGCGGAGGCAGCAGGCGGGGACCCGGCACCGCGGTCTCGGGCCAGCGGCGCCGGCTGACGCGCGACAGCTTGCGCAGGAGGGCGACGGCGCCCGGGTCGTCGTCACCGGGGCGAACCTCGATGATGCCGTCGCCGAGCATGCCGTCCATCACCTCGCGGCCCCGATCGGTCCGCACCAGCGTCAGGGTCCAGTCGTTGAAGGCACCGATCCCGCCCGTCGAGATGTCTGCGTGCTCGGCGGCGAAGTCCGGACACGCTTTGCATCCCTCGCGCGTCCAGGCGTGGCACTCCTTGAGCGGGATCTCGTGGTAGGTGCCGTCGCGCATCCAGACCTGGAAGACGCCCTTGATGTTCATCTTCACCATGTCCTGCTTGCGCAAGCCGTACTTGGCCTCGAAGAGCTCGGGGAAGATGGCGTCGTCGAAGGTCTTGGAGCACAGCAACCCGATGTTGAGGGCGAACCGGCGCGCCACCTTCCCAGCCTTGCGGGCCGACATCACGGGCGGCACCGATGACTGGCAGCTCATGCCCACGAGGCCGATCTTCTCTGCACCGGCGGCGATGGCGTCGCCGTACGCCATGGTGTTGGCCGAGTAGGTGTAGCGCGAGCCGGCCCCGGCGATCACCTCCTCCCGGGTGCGGGCGACGCCGGGAATGGCCTTCCAGCTGGTGCCATCGCCCTCGAGGTACGACACGAGGGCGGCGTCGATGAAGCCGTGGTCGAGGGCCCAGATGAGAATGGCCGACACCAGCCCGCCGTCCTGTCCGACCTCCTGGAGCTCGGGCTCGACGGCCCGGGCTAGCACGATGTCCTTCGACACCCCCTCGACCTCGGCCACCTCGCGCTCACGCCCGAACAGGTGGGTGTCGATCTCCGGCTCCCACAGCCGGAACCGCGGGCAGGCCCTGGTGCACAGCGTGCAGCCGCGCTCGCCGTAGGTGCAGTCGTCGAAGCCGCCCTCCTCGTCGACGTGGAAGGGTTTGTAGGCGCCGTCCGCTTCGTCGTACTGGAGCACGTCGTAGGGACAGGCGATGATGCACCCGGCACAGCCGGTGCACAGGCCGGTGGTGACGACCTCCGAGAACAGATGTGCCCAATGCGGCTTCTCGGGCGGCATGGCCGAAACCTTATCGGCTGACCCACCC
>JBPYEI010000090.1:0-2204 GCA_051985455.1 Acidimicrobiales bacterium | reverse complement strand
CCGCTCTCGGTGCGCAACCAGGTCGAGGAGGCCCTGTCCCGCCTCCCCCGCGCCTACGGGGGCGAGGCCCAGATCGGACGGGACCTGCGGGAGACCATGGAGGCGGCCGACGCCGCCCGCGGCGAGCTGGGTGACGAGTACCTCTCCACCGAGCACCTGCTGTTGGCCATGGCCGACCGGCTGGGCACGACCAAGGACGCCCTCTTGTCCGCTTTGCGCGAGGTGCGCGGCAGCCATCGGGTCACCTCCCAGGACCCGGAGCAGACCTACCAGGCCCTCGAGCGCTACGGCCGGGACCTGACCGAGGAGGCCCGCCGCCAGAAGCTCGACCCGGTGATCGGCCGCGACGAGGAGATCCGTCGCGTCATCCAGGTGCTGTCCCGCCGGACCAAGAACAACCCCGTGCTCATCGGCGAACCGGGCGTGGGCAAGACCGCCATCGTGGAGGGGCTGGCCCGGCGCATCGTGGAAGGCGACGTGCCCGAGAGCCTCAAGAACAAGCGCCTCGTGGCCCTCGATCTGTCCTCCATGGTGGCCGGAGCCAAGTACCGGGGCGAGTTCGAGGAGCGGCTCAAGGCCGTGCTCAAGGAGATCGCCGACTCCGAGGGCGAGGTCATCACCTTCATCGACGAGCTGCACACCATCGTGGGCGCCGGGGCGGCCGAGGGCGCCATGGACGCCGGCAACATGATCAAGCCCATGCTGGCCCGGGGTGAGCTGCGCATGATCGGGGCCACCACCCTCGACGAGTACCGCAAGCGCATCGAGAAGGACGCGGCCCTGGAGCGAAGGTTCCAGCCCGTCTACGTGGGCCAGCCGAGCGTCGAGGACACCATCGCCATCCTCCGAGGCCTGAAGGAGCGCTACGAGGTGCACCACGGCGTGCGCATCCAGGACGCCGCTCTCGTTGCCGCCGCGGTCCTCTCCGACCGCTACGTGACCGGACGCTTCCTACCCGACAAGGCCATCGACCTCATCGACGAGGCGGCGTCGCGGCTGCGCATCGAGATCGACTCGATGCCCACCGAGATCGACGTGGTGGAGCGCCGCCGGCGCCAGCTCGAGATCGAGCGTGTGGCCCTGGCCAAGGAGACCGACGAGGCCTCCAAGGAGCGTCTGGCCCGACTCGACGAGGAGCTGGCCAACCTCACCGAGCAGGTGGCCGCGATGCGCGCCCACTGGGAGTCCGAGAAGGAGGCCATCGGCCGCATCCGCACCCTCAAGGAGGACCTGGAGGCGCGCCGGGCCGAGACCGAGCGCTTCGAGCGCGAGGGGGATCTGGCCAGGGCGGCCGAGATCCGGTACGGCCAGCTGCCCGAGCTGGAGGCCCGGGTGGACGATGCCACCAAGGCCCTGGCCGAGCTGCAGTCGCACCAGAAGATGCTGAAGGAAGAGGTCGACGAGGAGGACGTGGCCGAGGTCGTGAGCCGCTGGACCGGCGTGCCGGTGAGCCGGCTCATGGAGGGCGAGGTGGCCAAGCTCGTGCGCATGGAGGACGTCCTGCACGAGCGCGTGGTTGGCCAGGAAGAGGCCGTGTCGGTGGTGTCCAACGCCATCCGCCGGTCCCGGTCTGGTCTGTCGGATCCCAACCGGCCCATCGGCTCGTTCCTGTTCCTCGGTCCCACCGGCGTGGGCAAGACCGAGCTGGCTCGCACGCTGGCCGACTTCCTGTTCGACGACGAGCGGGCGATGGTGCGCATCGACATGGGCGAGTACCAGGAGAAGCACACGGTGGCGCGCCTCATCGGGGCCCCGCCTGGCTACGTGGGCTACGACGAAGGCGGCCAGCTCACCGAGGCCGTACGCCGCCGCCCCTACGCAGTGGTGCTGCTCGATGAGATCGAGAAGGCCCACTCCGACGTCTTCAACGTGCTGCTGCAGGTGCTCGACGACGGTCGGCTGACCGACGGGCAGGGCCGCACAGTGGACTTTTCCAACGTCGTGCTCATCATGACCTCCAACCTGCAGGGACGTCCGGAGGACTTCTTCAAGCCCGAGTTCATCAACCGCATCGACGAGATCGTGATCTTCCGGCCCCTCACCGAGGACGACATCGAGAAGATCGTCGACATCCAGCTGCGTGCCTTGGAGAAGCGGCTGGCAGATCGGCGTCTGTCCCTGGAGGTCTCCGACCAGGCCAAGGAGTGGCTCGGCAACCGCGGCTATGACCCCGTGTTCGGAGCCCGGCCGCTGCGCCGGACCAT
>JBPYEI010000089.1:0-5926 GCA_051985455.1 Acidimicrobiales bacterium | reverse complement strand
TGACGCTGTGCAGCAGCTTTTCCGTGGATTTGTCGATGGTCTCGTCGAAGTACACACCGGGCGAGCGGACCAGCTGGCTGACGACCACCCGCTCGGTGCCGTTGATGATGAAGGTGCCGCGGTCCGTCATCATGGGGAAGTCGCCCATGAAGACGGTCTGCTCCTTGATCTCGCCGGTCGTGGCGTTCATGAACCGCGCCCGCACGAAGATGGGCGCGGCGTAGGTCATGTCCTTCTCTTTGCACTCCTCCATCGAGAACTTCGGAGGGGGGCGAAGGTCCTGGTCGGTCGGGTCGAACTCGAGCTCCAGCCGGAGCTGACCGGTGAAGTCCTCGATCGGGCTGATGTCGCGGAAGGTGTCAGCGAGGCCCTTGTTGAGGAACCACTTGAACGAATCCCGCTGAATTGCGACCAGGTCCGGCAAGGGCAGGACCTCGTCGAGGTTGGCGAAGGAGAAGCGGCGCTCGGGAATCATGGAACGAGAGGGCAAGACCTACTCCTCATCGAGGGGCAGAACGGCTCGGCGGCCGACGGACAGAAGCGCGCGGGCGCGCTTCACCAAGGGGTTATAACCAGAGAGACGTGATGGGCGGGCACGGCAACCCTCTAGCATAACGCGAACGCAGAGAAATACAACCCCTGCGGGGGGCCGCGTGCGCGAAGGCTAGGACGAGGGCCCCGTCCAGGTCAAGGGACACGGCCTCGGGCGCCCCCCCGGCGCCTGCCGGGGCATCCGCTACTTGACTTCTACGGTGGCGCCGGCGCCCTCGAGAGCGGCCTTGGCCTTGTCGGCGTCCTCCTTGGTGGCCTTCTCCAGGACAGGTTTGGGGGCGCTGTCGACCAGGTCCTTGGCCTCCTTGAGGCCGAGGCTGGTGAGAGTCCGCACCTCCTTGATGACCTGGATCTTCTTGTCTCCGGCGGAGGTGAGAACGACGTCGAACTCGTCCTTCTCCTCCTCGGCCGGCGCCGCCCCGTCGCCCGCTGCGACTGCTCCGGCGGGAGCCGCGACGGCTACGGGCGCAGCGGCCGTCACGCCGAAGCGCTCCTCGAACTCCTTGAGCAGCTCGCTCAGCTCGAGCACGGTCATGGATGCGATCCCGTCGAGGATCTCTTCCTTTGTTGCCACGGTTGTTGCTCCTTCTTCTCTCGATCTCTCGTTCCTCGAGGGCGATCCGGGCGTGCGCCTCGGCGGCGTTCTACGAAATCGCCGCCGATGCGCACGTCCGGCTCACCCTGCGGTCTCGGGTGTCTCCTGCGGGGCGGTCTCCTCGCCGGCTTGGTTGGTAGCGCTGGATGTGGCTGCGGGCTCCTCCTGGGCGCTCGCTTCAGGCTCGCCCTCTGGGGAGCCACTCGCGGCGCTTTCCGCCGCCGTGGTCGCCTCGCTCTCCCTGGCTTCCTCAGCCGCCTCCGGCACGCCACCTCGTTGGTCAAGCAGCGCACGCAATCCGTAGGCGAGGTTCTGCGGGGCTGCTTGGAGGAGGGAGGCGAACTGCTGGAGGGGGGCGGCGAAGGCGCCGGCCAGCTGGGCCAGCATACGGTCGCGGGAGGGGAGATCGGCCAGGGCGCCGGCGTCGGCGGCGGAGAGGACGTTCTGGCCGAGGAGGCCGCCCTTGACGACGAGGTGGGGGTTGGTGCGGGCGAAGTCGCGCAGGGCCTTGGCCACCGTGGCGGCGTCGCCGTCGACGAAGGCGATGGCGGTCGGGCCCTCCACCAGGGGCTCGAGGGCCGCGAGCTCGAGGTCGCGCACGGCGAAGCGGACGAGGGTGTTCTTGTAGATCTTGTACTCGCCGCCGGCTTGGCGCAGCGCCCGTCGCAGGCCGGCCAGCTCGGACACCTTGAGCCCCCGGTACTCGGTCAGGATGGCAGCGCTGGAGGAGGACAGCCGGGAGCGCACCTCGTCGACCAGGGCGACCTTCTCGGCCCTCGGGTTCTCCATCGCTTCCTCCTCGAGCATGTCCATCGCGGCCTACAGCGACGAATGCCCCCGGATGCTCGAGGGTTCGCCTCGTCGGGCGGGCCTCGGCCCTTTCAGCGCCAGCAGGGGCGCACCGGATGTCTGCGGCGACCGGCGATCGGTTGTCGGGTCAGAGTACTACGCGGTGGCGGCCAGCTCGTCGTCGCTGATCCGGAGCCGGTTGGGGTCGACCCGCACACCCGGTCCCATGGTCGATGCGAGGGTGACGGCTCGGATGTAGCGGCCCTTGGCCGCCGCCGGCTTGGCCCGCTGCAGCTCGTCGATGACCGCCCGAACGTTCTCCAGCAGCTTCGACCGGTCGAACGAGACCTTGCCGATCGGCACGTGGATGTTCCCCACCTTGTCCGTGCGGTACTCGACCCGACCACCCTTGAACTCGGTCACCGCCCGCCCCGTCTCGGGTGTGACCGTGCCCGTCTTGGGGTTGGGCATGAGCCCTCGAGGACCGAGGATCCGGCCCAGCCGACCCACCTGGCCCATCATGTCGGGGGCGGCGATGGCGACGTCGAAGTCGAGGAACCCCTCGTTCTGCACCCGGTTGACCAGGTCGGCACCCCCGACGACGTCGGCCCCGGCGTCGCGAGCCTCGGCAGCGGCGTCGCCGGTGGCGAAGACCGCCACCCGCACGGCCTTGCCGGTGCCGGACGGCAGGCTGACCGTCCCCCGCACGATCTGATCCGCCCGGCGGGGATCGACGCCGAGGCGGACGGCGAGCTCGACGGTCTCGTCGAAGCGCGCCGTGGCCAGGCTCTTCACCAGGTCCACCGCCTCGGACGGCGAGTGCAGGCGCTGGCCGTCGAACCGGCGGCCGAGATCGGTGTAGCGCTTTCCTCTCGATACCACGGTGGGTGTCTTCCTCTCCGCCTAGCGCGCCACGGTGATGCCCATCGACCGGGCCGTCCCGGCGACCTGGCGCTTGGCCGACTCGAGGTCGTTGGCGTTGAGATCGGGCGTCTTGATCTGGGCGATCTCTGCTAGCTGGGCGTCGGTGATGGTGCCGACGTTCTCCTTGCCCGCCGTCGACGCACCCTTCTCGGCGCCGGCGGCCTGCCGCAGCAGCACGGGCGTCGGCGGCGTCTTCAGGATGAACGAGAACGACCGGTCCTCGAAGATCGTGATCTCGACGGGGACGATCGTGCCCCGCTGAGCTTCGGTGGCCGCGTTGTACTGCTTGCAGAACTCCATGGTCTGGACCCCGTGAGGGCCCAGCGCGGTCCCGACCGGAGGCGCGGGCGTGGCCTGCCCGGCGGGCAGCTGGATCTTCACGACGGCGACGACGCGCCTTCTGGCCACTGAGGGTCTCTCCTCCCGCGGTGCTAGAGCTTGGCGACCTGGCTGAACTCGAGCTCGACCGGGGTCTCCCGTCCGAAGATGTTGACGAGGACCTTGAGCTTGAGCTGGTCTTCATTGATCTCGGCGATCTGGCCCGAGAAGTCGGCGAACGGGCCCTCCCTCACGCGCACCGTCTCGCCCACCTCGTGCTCGAGGCGGGGCCGAGTCTTCTTGACGCCCTCGGCGCCTTCGGGCTTGACCTGCAGGATGCTCTCCACCTCACGCCGCGACAGCGGCGTCGGCTTCGTGCCGGGGCCGACGAACCCCGTCACGCCCGGCGTGTTGCGCACGACGGACCAGGAGTCGTCGTCCAGCTCGCAGCGGGTGAGCAGGTAGCCGGGGAAGACCTTTTTCTGGACCACGACCTTGCGGCCGCCCTTGAACTCGACCACGTCCTCCATGGGGATCACGACCTCGTAGATCCGGTCCTCCATGTTCATCGACGAGATCCGGCTCTCGAGGTTGGACTTCACCTTGTTCTCGTAGCCGGCGTAGGTGTGGACGACGTACCACTGGCCGGGCCGGTCGTAGGGGCTCTCGACGACCCGCTCGACCTCCTGCTCCTCTTCGGCCCGCTCGTCCTCGGCCAGGCCGCTGTCGGCGCCGTCGGCCTCCACGACCGCGTCGCCAGGGGCGGTGTCGAGCGCGTCCGTGAGCAACGCCGCCGCCGGCTCCTCGACCTCCGGCTCCTCGAACGGCGCCGCCTCGGTTGCCGACACGGTTGCCGATTCGTCCGGCGCCGGTTCCTCCGCCTCCAGCTCCGGCGCGGCGTCGTCGGGGTCGGTGGCGTCCTCGAGGCCGGCCAGCTCGGGCTCGGCCGGCTGCGCCGCCTCCGCCTCGGGGGCGACGTCCTCGTTGCCGGGCTCGCTGGAGATATGGGATGGAAAGAGTGGATCGTCGCTCATGGTCTGAAGCTCACGCGTTGAACAGGAACAGGATGGCCTTGGAGAAGAGATAGTTCAGCAGGAAGATCAAGGATACGAGGACGATGAGCGTGACCAGCACAACCGTCGAGTAATTGATGACCTCGGGCCGGGAGGGCCACGCCACCCGGCGCAGCTCGTTGCGGACCTCACGGAGGAACTCCGCCGGAGTCGTGCGTCTCGGGGTGTCCCGCTGGCGACTGGGAGTCGGTTCACCGACGGGTGCGGCTGGCTCGGCCGTGACCTGACGCCGGGTCTGGCCCTGGCGCTGCATCATGCGTTTGGTCTGACGATTCACGGCGATCCTCGGTCTCCGGTCACCGGGGCGAGCAGGGCAGGAGGGACTCGAACCCCCAACCGCCGGTTTTGGAGACCGGTGCTCTGCCTATTGAGCTACTGCCCTTGGGGGCTCCGAGTGAGGATAGCACCGGCCAAACTGGCGACCGCCTGCGGTCTGCGGGCTCCGACCGGCAATCCGACCTGCCTGAACTTGCCACCGCGGCTCCGGCTGGCTATCACGACCACCACGCCGGCGGTGGCGGCGGCGCCCGCCGCCGCCGTCAGGCCGGCCACGTACGCCATCCGGCGACCGGCCAGAGCCGAGCGGATGGCGCCCCGCTCGGCCGCCTCCTCGATCTCCGTGAGAACGCGGCCGACGGCGCCCGGAGGCGGCTTGGCCCCCTGGGCCCGCATCTGATGGAGGACCCGGAAGAGCTTGCGGTACTGGACGAGCTCCGCCTGACACCGCAGACAGGTCTCCATGTGGCGGACCACCTTGCGATCGGCCGTCTCCAGGCCGTCCATGATCTGGGGCAGGGCGTCGGCGACGTCCTCACACCGCACGAGCCCGCTCCTCTGCCTGTCGCTCCTCCCGGGTGGGGAAGAGCCGCTCCCGTAGCTTCTTGCGGGCCCGGTGTAGGCGGACCTTGGCCGCTGCCTCGCTGATGCCGAGCTCGGTGGCGATCGCCTCGTGGGGAAGGTCGTAGATGTCCCGCAGCACGACCACTGACCGCAGCCGGGGCGGCAGGTCCTGCAGGGCGATGGCGACCCGGTTGAGCTCGAGAGTCACACCGGCCATGGCCTCGGGGTCCCCCTCGATCCGGCCGTCGGCGACAGGGGCGTCCCGGTCGAGCTCCTCGTGGCGGGCCCGGCCCCGACGAACCATGTGGGTCGTGGCACAGTTGGCCGTGATCCGGTACATCCAGGTCGAAAAGGCAGCGTCGCCGCGAAATCGCTTGAGCGACCGGTACGCCCGCAGGTAGGCGTCCTGGAGCACGTCGCAGGCATCGTCCTCGTTGCCGGTGAGGCGGAAGGCCAGCGCATAGGTGTCGGCGTACGTCTCCCGCACCAGGTCGTCGAACGCCGCTCGTTCTCCTGACTTGGCCTTCGCCACGAGCTCGGCGGCAGCGTCGCCCATCAGTGGTCTGACCCCCCTTCGGCCTTCACGGTTACCGGGTCTCCCGATGCAGGGTGTGCCGGCGGTCCCATCGGCAGTACTTCTTCATCTCGATGCGCTCGCGGTCGTTCTGACGGTTCTTGATGGTGATGTAGTTCCGGCGCTTGCAGACGTCGCAGGCCAAGGTCACCTTCACCCGCTTCTCGTTTCTCGGCATGGCCTGCCTCCTCGTCTCTCTCCCGGCCTCGCGGGCCGGCAGCTGTAGCGGCGGTCGGACTCGAACCGACGACCCCACGATTA
>JBPYEI010000088.1:0-26466 GCA_051985455.1 Acidimicrobiales bacterium | reverse complement strand
ACCCCGTACCGCGCCGCCAGCTCGACGACCGGTCCAGAGGTCTTCACCCCTTCGGCAACCATCCTCATCTCGGCCACGATGTCGTCGATCGCCCGTCCCTGCCCGAGCGCCTCGCCCACGAAGCGATTGCGGCTCTGACGGCTGATGCAGGTGGCGACGAGGTCACCCATGCCCGCCAGGCCTGAGAACGTGAGCGGGTCGCCACCGATGGCGATGCCGAGCCGGGTGAGCTCGGCGAGCCCTCGGGTGATCAGGGCGGCCCGGGTGTTGTCTCCGAAGCCCATGCCGTCGGTCATCCCGGCGGCGATGGCCATGACGTTCTTGAGCGCTCCGGCGATCTCACAGCCGATCACGTCAGGGTTGGTGTAGACGCGGAACGTGCCGCTCGAGAACAGGAGCTGGAGCTCGCAGGCCATGCCTTCGTCGGCCAGGGCCACGACGCTCGCTGCCGGATGGCCGGCGAGGACCTCCCGGGCGAGGTTGGGACCGGTGAGCACGCCCAGTGGACGCGACGAGCCGGGCGCCACCTCCGCGACGACCTCGGTCATGCGCAGGAGCGTGTCCTGCTCGAGTCCTTTGGCCAGGCTGATGACAGGCGTGGTGGGGCCGAGGTGCGGTGCCAGCTGCATCATCACGGCCCGGAACCCGTGCGACGGCACTCCCATCACCACCACATCGGCATCCACCACTGCCTCTTCGAGGGCCGCCGTGGCGCCCAGGCGGTCCGGCAGCTGGATGCCCGGCAGGTACGAGCCGTTGACGTGGTCGGTGGCGATCTCGCGCGCCAGCTCCGGACGCCGTGCCCACAGGGTCGCAGAAGCGTTGGGGGCGACCAGTGCGCCCACCGCCGTTCCCCACGATCCCGCCCCCACCACCGCGACCCTCGTCACCACGTCGCCACCCTAGGCGGGCCGGCTTCGAAGGGCCTCCCGGGCCGGCCTCCCGGGCACGGCCTTAGAATGGCCGCGTGGGACGAGAGCGCCTGGGCGCGGCGCCGGGGCAGCGCGGTCAGCCGTTGCCCGGCGCCCTTCGTATCGGCCCTCAGGCCGTCCTCGTGCCCGTCAAGGCTTTCGCCGAAGCGAAGCGTCGCCTCGCTTCCGCCCTTCCGCCGCACGAGCGGGCGACGCTCGCCCGGTCCATGGCCGACAAGGTCGTGGCCGCCGCCGGCGCTCTTCCCGTGGCCGTGGTCTGTGACGACAACGACGTCGCCGTGTGGGCCCGCCAGCGCGGCGCCCTGGTGATCTGGGAGCCGGAGCAGGGTCTGAACCGGGCGGTGGAGGCCGGCGTCAGCCGCCTCGGGGCGGCAGGCGCGGTGCAGGTGACGGTTGCGCACGCCGACCTTCCGCTGGCGACCGATCTCACCTGGGTCGGCCTGTTCGCAGGAGTGACGCTCGTGCCGGACCGACACCATGACGGCACCAACGTGGCCTGCGTTCCCACCGCCGCCGGTTTCAGGTTCTCCTACGGGCCTGGTTCGTTCGCCCGCCACGAGCACGAGGCGCGCCGCCTGGGCATCCCGTTGCGGATCGTCGAGGAGCCGCTCCTGGCGTGGGATGTCGACCAACCCGGCGATCTCGACTTCGGGCGCTGCCGGTAGGTCCAACGCACGCATGGGAGCCAACCTGCCCACGCCGGGCTGCGCGCTGGCGGTCGGTGCCCACCCGGATGACATCGAGTTCGGGTGCGGCGCCACGCTGGCCAAGTGGGCGTCGGGCGGATGCCGCATCAGACACCTGGTGTGCACCGACGGAGCCAAAGGCTCGTGGGATCCGTCCGCGGACCTCCGGACCCTCGTACGCATCCGCCAAGAGGAGCAGCGGGCTGCGTCGCGGGCGCTCGGCGGCGACGGGGACGTCGTGTTCCTCGGCTGGACCGACGGCGAGCTCCAGGCCGGCCTGCACCAACGCCGGGAGCTCTGCTCGTGGATACGCGACATCCGTCCCGACGTCGTGCTCGGCCACGATCCCTGGAAGCGGTACCGCCTCCATCCGGACCACCGCAACGCCGGGTTCCTCCTCACCGACGCCATCGTGGCGGCGCGCGATCCTCATTTCTTCCCGGAGCAGGACGCGCCACCCCATCGTCCCTCGGCGCTGCTGCTGTTCGAAGCCGACGAACCGGACCATGTGGAGGACGCCGAGGGCTTCGTCGAGGCCAAGCTCGACGCCTTGCTCGCCCATCGGAGCCAGTTCCGATCGACGATGGGCATCGAGTCGACGTCGGGCGAGGAGATTGACCGCTTTCGCGAGCGCGTCGTCGAACGCCTCGCCGATCAGGGTCGCAACGCGGGACTCGGCGTGGCCGAGGCCTTCAGGCTGATGCCCGACCTCTGATCTTCGGTCGTTCCGCCGGGCGGTCGCCCCGCCCTTGCCTAGATTGTCGCCGGCGGGACGACGGCCTTCTTGGCGGGGGCCTTGCGAGCCCGAGACGCCGCGGTGGACTTGGTGCCCTTGCGCGCCGGAGCTCTCGTGGTCTTGCGGGCCCTGCTCTTCGCCGCCTTGCGAGCGGGGGCCTTGGCCGTCTTGCGAGCCGGAGCCCGCGTCGCCTTGCGGGTGGTCTTGCGGGTCGTCTTCCGGGCCGCCTTGCGGGTCGTCTTCCGGGCCGTCTTGCGGGCCGGAGCCTTGGCGGCCTTCTTCGTGCGGGCCTTCGCCGTCTTGCGAGCCGGCGCCTTGGTCGTCTTGCGAGCAGCCTTCGTGGTCTTCCTCGCTCCCGCCCTCGGACGCTTCGCAGTCGACTTCCTCGCCTTCTTGGCCGTGCCGCGAGTGGTGCTCACCCGCCGCTTGGCGGCCTTTCTAGGTCTGCCCGCCGTGCCTGCCCTCGTCGATGCCTTCCTGATTGCTGCCATGAACCACCTACCGCTTCCTGGCGGCCTTCGCCGTCCTGGTCATGTGTTTCTCTGACTCGCACTGGCGCCAGTCTGCGAGTTGCGACCCATGCGAGCTCGCAACTCTGCAACTCGTCGGATCGAACACTCCACAGTCGATCAGCGCGAACTTTCCTTGTAATGAAAAAGGTTCTTGGCCACCAGGTCAAGTTTTTCCTTGACAGCGAAGGCGACGTCGCTCTCGCGATGGACATCAGCGTGGTGCTTCGCGAGCCTTTCCGTTCGTGGAACCTCTGCCGGACGGCGTCTACGACGTGATGATCGTGGACGTCGAGGCGGGCGATCGGCAAGGCGTTCGCGTCGACGTCGTCGTCACGGCCGGCGCACACCGTGGCGATGTCGTGTCGCTGCGAACGTCGGCGATGCAGCGCGACCCACTCGGCCTCATGGGTCTTCCTGCCTCCCTGCGGGTGAGCGATGGGACACCCGCCCTGGAGGTGGACTGACCCGCCCATCTCCGCCTCGGCGGCGCACGACGAGCGCCGCGCCACAGGATCGGAGCAGAGCCGCCAGGCCCAGCCAATGGGCATATCGAATGGGGCGAAGAACGCCGATGGCATTATCCTGACTGACGATGACGTGCCCATCCTGCGGCAGCGCCGTACCGGAGGGGGCCCGCTTCTGCCCAGGGTGCGGGCATTCCATGGTGACGTTCGGCACACGAGGTGACGAGCGCAGGGTCGTCACCGTGGTCTTCGCCGATCTCGTGGGCTTCACCACCCTCAGCGAGGCGATGGACCCCGAGCAGGTCAAGAACCTGGTCGACAGCTGCTTCCAGCATCTCGCCGCCGATATCACGGCCTTCGGGGGAAGGGTGGACAAGATCGTCGGTGACGCCATCATCGCCTTGTTCGGCGCCCCGGTCGCCCACGAGGACGACGCCGAGCGAGCCGTGCGGGCGGCGCTTCAGATGCAGCAGACCGTCCTGGCGCTGTCCGGCGAGCTGGGGTCGGTGCGCCTTCGCATCGGAGTCAACACGGGCGAGGTGCTGGTCGGCGCCCTGCGGGCGGGCGGCGACTACACGGCGATGGGCGACGTGGTCAACGTGGCCAGCCGGCTCCAGACGATGGCCGCAGCCGGCCAGGTGCTGGTGGGAGGTCCCACCAAGGACAGCACCGCCGGCGTGGTGCGCTACGAGCCTGCCGGCTGCCTCCAGCCCCGCGGTCGCGACGTCCCCGTCGAAGGTTGGATCGCGCGGGAATGTCTCGCTCTTCCCGGCCGCCGCCCGGCGCGCACGGAAGGCCCGCTCGTAGGGCGGACGGAGGAGCTCGGTCTGCTCCAGCACGCCGTCGGCACCGCCGTCAACCGCCATCGGGCGCAGTTGGTCGTCCTGCTCGGCGACGCGGGCGTGGGCAAGAGCCGCCTGGCCCGTGAGCTCGCTGACTGGGCCGTCCGGGAGCACGCTGCCACCGTGCTCGAGGGCCGCTGCGTGCCCTACGGCGAGGCCAACGTGTGGTGGCCGATGGCGGAGATGATGCGCCAGGCGTGCGCCATCGAACCGTCCGACTCGGCCGACGAGACCCTGACCAAGTGCCGGGCCGCCGTCACCGCCGTCACCGGACCGGACGTGGCAGGAAGCGAGGCGGACCGGATGGCGACGGCGCTCTCGTTCCTCATGGGCAACCAGGGCGCGCTCGCCAACGTGGACCCGACCCGAACGCGCGACGAGGTGCGCCTGTCGCTGCTGACCTTCTTCGACGGCCTCGCCCGACGTCGCCCGCTGGTGATCGTGTTGTCCGAGCTTCACTGGGCCGACGAGGTCGTCTTCAACGCCGTCGACGACCTCCTCGACCGGCTCCACCACCTTCCTCTCGTGCTCATCGCCACGGCGCGACCCGAGGTCCAGCCCCATTGGGCACCTCGGCCCGGTCGCCACAGCGAGGTGGTCCTGCACGTCGACCCCCTCGCCTTGGCGGAGGGCCGTCAGCTGCTCGCCTCGCTGTCGGGCAGCGAGCTGGAGGCTGAGATCGGCGAGGCGCTGCTCGAGCGGAGCGGCGGCAACCCACTGTTCCTCGAGGAGCTGTCGGCCCTCCTCGGTGTCGCCAACCGGGGCGACCGCAGCGAGCAGGCGCTGCTCGCCGACGCCGGGCTGTCGGGTGCGGAGCTGCCGGCGACGCTTCGGGGCCTGGTGGCAGCACGCCTCGACGTGCTCGGCCGCGAGGAGCGCGCCGTGGTAGAAGATGCGGCGGTGGTCGGGCTGCGTGGTGAGATCGAGGCCCTCATCACGCTGGCGACAGCACGGGGCGCACGAGGCATCGGTCCGGTCATCGAGGAGCTGGCGGCCAAGGACGTGATCGCGGTGGACGGCGATACGTGGACCTTCCGGTCGGGTCTCGCCCGCGAGGTCGCCTACGAGATCCTCACCAAGGCCGACCGGGCCCGTCGGCACTACAGCCTGGCGTCGTGGCTGTCGGAGAGCACCCAGCAGACGGACCGTCAGCAGGAGGTGGTCGAGCAGCTGGCTCACCACCACAGCGAGGCCGCTGCCCTCACCGCCGAGGTGGGCACCGTGACCGGTGTCCCGACCGACGTGTGGCGCTCTGCGCTCCACTACACGACGATGTCGGCTGATCGGTCACGCCAGCGCGGGTTCCATCAAGTCGCCGTGGACCTGTTGTCGCGCGCCATCGCGCTGATACCGCCAGACGAGGACGCAGCCCGGCGCGAGGTGCTGCTGGAGCGGGCCGACTCGAAGGCGAACCTGCGCGAGCCCGGCGCCGCGCGCGTCGACATCGACGCCGCCCTGGCCTCGGCCTCGGCCAAAGGAGACCAGCGAGCAGTAGCTCGGGCGCTCACCGTGCTCGGCCACGTCGAGCAGGCCGAGGGATCCTTCGGCGACTCGAGCGCCACCCTCGAACGAGCGACCCGCATCTGGCGCGACGTCGGAGACACGCAGGGTGAGGCCGAGGCGCTCAGCCAGCTGGGCATGACCCGCTCGCTGGCAGGTGACCCGGACGGCGCACAGGCCGCCTTGACGACGGCTCTGAGGACCTTCCGCTCGTTGGGCTCCCGGCGCCAGGAGGCCTGGGCCCTCTGGAACCTGGCCGAGATCGCCTACGCCATGGGCCGCCTGACCGAGGCAGAGGAGCGCCTGGGCGAGGCGGGCAGCACCTTCGTCGAGGCCGGCGACTGGGGTGGGGTGGGATGGACCAAGGGCCTCCTCGGCTTCGTGCGCTTCAACCAGGGCCGGCGTGAGGAAGCCGAGGACCTGGCCACCGGCATCCTGGGCGAGATTCGCAAGGGTGGTGACAGGTGGGCCCTGGCCATGCTGCAGAACCTGCTGAGCTCGGTGGCGCTGTGGCAGGGGCGCACCGAGGAGGCGATCGAGCGAAGCGAGGAGGCGTCCCGCCTGTTCCGTGAGCTCCAGAACGACGACGCCCTGCGCGCCGACGGCGTCCTCATCCGAGCACGCGCCGCGGCAGGCGACGTCGAGGGTGCCTTCGCCCTGGCGCGGGACAACCTGTTGACCGCCCTCGCCAACGAGGACTCGACCTCCTTCTCCGCCTCCAAGGGAGGGTTGATGTACGGGCTGGTGCAGGGGGCGGGACTGATCTTCGCCGGCGCCGCCGTCCACGTCGGCGACGGCGAGCAGGCGCTCTCGGTCCTCAGCGAGCTGTCGGAGCTGTCGTCGGGCGCGGTCAGCGTCGTCGCCTCCACCGAGGTCGACACCGCCCACGGGGCCGCCCTGGCCCAGGTCGGGCGGTTCGACGAGGCGATCGACCGGCTCGAGGCGGCCGCCGCCGCTGCAGTTGCCGCTGGCCCCCGCGCCAACACCTTCTCCCTGCTCGCCCTCGCCCACGCCGCCAGCCGCCAGCCCGACGAGGCCATCGAGGCAGCCAGGATGACCGCGTCGCTCAGCGAGGCGACCTACCTCGACCGGGCGGTCGCCGACATCGCGCGGGGCTTCGCGTCAGTACAGCTCGGTAGTCCCGATGACGGCGAAGAGGCATTCAGCGCCGCGCTGGCTGGTGTCGACGCCACCGGCGACCGGACACAGCAGGCCATAGCCCGCCTGGCGCAGGGGCGAGCCCTCGAAGCTCTCGGTCGACCCGAGGCAGCCGACGCGCTCGACGAGGCGCGGGCGGCGCTCGACCGCATCGGCATCACGGCGGCGGGGTGGGACGCCGCGTTCCGCGCCGCCACGGGGAGCGCGTCGCTCCTCGAGTCGACGCCCACCGCCGGCAGCCAGTGAGAGCGGTGCCCGCTCAGGGCACCCGGGCGGGGTCCTGGAGCCCGAGCACCTGATCGGCGACCTCGGCCAGCTCGTCCGCCCAGCGATCGGGCTCGACGGCCGGAAGGACGACCAGCTTCGAGAACCCGCGGTCGATGAACGCCTCGAGGCGTCGACGCAGAGCCGGCAGCCCGGACAGGACGAGCTCGCCGGGGTCGATGTCGGGCCGGCGCGCCGCCAGCGCCTGGGTCAGGCGGTCGGGCAACGGGCCACGCGCGTAGACGACGAGGGCACCGAAGTGCTCGGGGTCGATCCATCGACCCGCCCGGTCCGCTGCCTCCTCGACGATCTTGCGCCCGGCGGCGGCTTCGTCAGGCGTGCAGAAGCTCGGTAGCCAGCCGTCCCCCAACCGACCCGTGCGTCGTAGCTCGCTCGGAACCCGGCCGCCGAGCCACACGTCGGGAGGCTGCTGCGCCGGCTTGGGTCGCACGGTCAGGCCGGTGTACGTGAACCGGGGACCGGCGTGATCGATGGCGTCCTCGCTCCACAGGCGACGGATGAGGGGTAGGGCCTCGTCGAACCACGCCGCCCGCTCTTCTCGCCGCACACCGAACGCCTGTTGCTCGTGTGGCTCGACGACCCCGAGGCCGAACGCGGGCAGCATTCGGCCCCCGGACAGCACGTCGAGGCTCGCCAGCTCCTTCGCCAGCACGGCGGGGTTGCGTCCCGGTAGCACGAGCACGCTCGTGCCGAGCTTGAGGCGCTCCGTCCGGCCCGCTGCGACGGCGAGTCCCACGAGCGGATCGGGAGCGACGCCCGTGATGCGCTCGGACAGCCACAGTGAATCGAACCGGTGCCGCTCCAACCCGTCGACCAGATCGAGGAAGTGCTGCCGGCCCCCTCCGCCAGCGGCGGTGCCGAGCCCGTAGCCGATGCGTACCTTCATGAGCGCGCCTCCATGAGGGGCCAGCCTACGGCCGGCCCGGGAGGCCGGCCCCAAAAGGTGGCCATTGACGCGACAGCGTCGATGGCCGGCCCGGGAGGCCGGCCGCGAACAACGTCGGCTGGCGCGCAGCGCCTACGGGGTGGCCTTGCGGCTATCGGCCTGACCCGAGCAGGATGACGTCGGGCATGGACGACGACAGGAGAGCGCAGGGCGAGGGGCCCGTGGGCGTGGCCGCCACCCGCCGCGCCCAGAAGACGCTGACCCGGCTCGACCGCGAGGGGCAGTTGGCGCGCGGCATCCGTCCCGTTTCGGTCGATGGCGACGGACGCGTCGACTCGGGCGAGGCCGCCGGCGTCACAGCGCTGTGGCGCCCCGGCCTGGCGACGCGGGAGTGGCTACTGGCGGCCGTCGACAACCTTCCCGACCTGGCGTGGGTCCACTCCGACGCGGTGGGCGTCGACGGCCTGCCGGTCGCCGAGCTGGCGGCGCGGGGCATCACGTTGACAAACGGTGTCGGCAGCTTCTCCCGTCCGATGGCGGAGTGGGTCATGCTGGCGATCCTTTCGGCGGCCAAGTTGTACCCGCGCTTCGTCCGGCTGTCGGATCGCGGCATCTGGGATCCGAGCCCGCTGCTGCGCGAGCTGGACGATGGTGTCGTCCTGCTTCTCGGGCTGGGTTCGGTCAACGGTCTGGTCGCTGAGATGGCTGCGGCCTTCGGGATGGACGTGCGGGCGGTGTCGCGTCAGGCCCGGCCCGGCCTTCCGCCCGGGGTCACCCGCATGGTGGCGGCCGACCGATGGCGCGACGAGCTGGCCGACGTCGACTACGTCGTGCTCGGGCTGCCCTTCACGCCGGCGACAGACAAGATCATCGATGCGGCAGCCCTGGCCGCCATGAAGCCCACGGCCTGGTTGGTGAACGTGGCCCGCGGGGCGCTGGTCGACGAGGACGCCCTCGTTCGGGCTCTCGACGAGGGCCAGATCGGTGGCGCCGTGCTCGACACCTTCGTCGAGGAGCCCCTGCCGCCTGGTAATCCACTGTGGGGACGCGACAACGTCATCGTTGTGCCCCACTTCACCTGGTCCTCGCCCCGGGCGGTGGAGCGCATCGAAGAGCTGTTCGCCGCCCAGCTCGCCCGCTGGGTGTCGGGGGCGCCGTTGGCGAACGTGGTGGACGCCACCGCCGGCTACTGAGCCGACGCCGGGTCAGTTGACGCCGCGTTGGCGACCCTCCCAGTAGGGCGCCCGCAGCTTGAACTTCTGCAGCTTGCCGGTGGCGGTACGAGGCAGGTCGTCGCGCAGCTCCACCGACGTCGGACACTTGAAGTGCGCAAGTCCGCTCCGGCAGAACTCGATCAGCTCGGGCTCGGTGACCGTGGCGCCAGGCCTGACGACCACCAGCGCCTTCACGGTCTCCCCCCATCGCACGTCCGGCACACCGATGACGGCGACCTCGGCCACAGCCGGATGCTGGTACAAATGGCCCTCGACCTCTATTGACGAAACGTTCTCGCCGCCGCTGATGATCACGTCCTTCTTGCGATCCTCGATGGTGAGGTAGGGGCCGTCCAGGAAGCCGCCGTCACCGGTGCGGAACCACCCTTCGCCGAGGACGGCCGCCGACTCCTCCGGCTGGCGCCAGTAGCCCGCGAAGACGTGGTTGGAGCGGGCCAGGACCTCGCCCTCATCGTCGGTGCGGACCTTGACGCCAACCGCCGGAAGCCCCGCCCGACTGAGCCTTTGCGCCCGTTCGCGCCCGTCGAGGTCGTCCCACTCGAACGGCGCCCGGTTCACGGTGAGCAGCGGCGCCGTCTCGGTCAGGCCGTAGATCTGGATGAACTCCCAACCGAGCTCGTCGCCCACGCGCTCGATGATCTTGGCGGGCGGCGGCGCTCCCGCGACCACCATGCGCACGCGGCCCGCGCCCGGCACCGGGCGTCCCTGCTGCCGCCGGGTGGCGGCCGCGTCCAGTACGGCGGCCACGACGGCAGGGGCACCACACATGAGCGTGACGTCTTCACCCTCGATCCGGGCGAGGATCTCCTCACCGTCGACCTTGCGCAGCACGACGTGGCGGACGCCCATCCCGGTCACGGCGTAGGGCATGCCCCACCCGTTGCAGTGGAACATCGGCAGGGTGTGCAGGAGCACGTCCCGATCGGTGACCGTGGTGTGCCATCCGAAGACGACCGCGTTCAGCCAGCAGTTGCGGTGGGTCAGCTGCGCACCCTTGGGGCGGGCGGTGGTGCCGGAGGTGTAGTTGATGCTGCAGGTGGCGGATTCGTCCGGTTGCCACCGGCTCGGCCCGGCGCCGTCGTCGCTCATCTCACCGAACAGGTCCCGGTCCTGCAGCCCGTCGAGGACGATGCGCTCCTTCACGTTCACGTCAGCGAGCGCGTCGTCCAGCTCGGGGTCCACCAGCAGCACCGACGACCCGGAGTGATCGACGATGTAGCCGACCTCCTGGGAGTTGAGCCGGAAGTTGATCGGCACCAGCACGCGCCCGAACCCGCTGACGCCGAAGAACGAGATCAGGAAGCGTCCCGAGTTGGGGCTCACGATGGCCACGCGCTCCCCCTGCGCGACTCCCATCCCGTCGAGGGCGGCGGCCATCCCTCGGGCCCGGCGATGGAGCTGCGCGTACGACAGTCGGCCAAGAGAGCCCGGCGCTCCCGGCTCGTCGACCAGTGCGACGCGGTCGGCGTAGGCGGAGCTCGCCCGCTCGAGAAAGTCACCGACGGTAAGCGGTACCTCCATGACGCCCCCTCTCGTCGTGATCAGTGGCGGGGTCAGTGGCGGTCAACTTATCCCAGGACCTCGCAGGACCTCGTCACCCGGCGTCACCCGGCCCGGCCGACGCCGGTCCGGGAGGCCGGCTCGAGCTCGTGACTCTGCTCGAGCGATCGCCCGGTGGCCCGCCCCGGATCGAGCCGCCGCTGGGCCCCGTCGAGGACGCGGGCGGCGGCGTGGTGCTGCCGCCGCTGCTCCAGCGACGTCGAGCGCGCACTCTGGTCGCCCCGCGCACCGAGGGCTCGATCCGGGTCACCGACTCCCCATCGCTCCCGGTAGCTCTCCACCACTCGCGCCGCCTCGCGCCACGCGGCGCGGTCCGCCGGCGCCGACGGACGAGGACCGAGCTCGCGCGCGAGGTAGCCGGGAGGCGAGACCTCGGCCACTCTGGCCAACACGCGCTCCCTCCGGTTCACGGCGTGAACGAGGACCTGGTGCCGATCCAGGTCGGGCCGCCGCGACGCCAGTCCCGCCGCACGCGCCGCGCCCTGTTCGTCGAGCTGGCGGCGACGTTCTCCTAGCAGCTCGAGACGCGCTTCCCACCTTCGCACCTCGGACTCCCGATGGCCGAGCTCGGCGCGGGTGTGCTGCGTGTCCTGGCGAACCGCGCGCCAACGCGTCCACGGTCTCCTGGTGCCGAGATCGTCCAGTCGGGCGGCGGAATCCGAACGCGCGGACCGAGCGGCCTGGAGCCGGGCGGCGGTTCGTGCCTGCTCCTGGTCGAGATGGGCCAGCAGCGCCGTCGGGTCGGGCGCCACGGCGCGCGCCAGGCGCACCTCGAGACCGTCGAGGCGGCGACCGAGGTGGCGCAGCGAGCTCAGCGCCAAGCTCGACGAGGACGCCGGCCCAGCCATCGACTCGTACGGCGCCGGACGTCCGTTGCGACCCACGCCGTCGACGACGTAGCAGCGGTCGGTGCCGCCCGACGCGCGTGCTGCTCCGCCTTCGCCCAGGACGAGGGCCAGATCGGGTCGCGCCCTTCTGGCCTCCCGGGGCGTGGTGGCGTAGCCATGCCGCAACTCGGCGCCGACGGCCGTCGCCGCGCCCATGGACAGGGCCCGCCCGTGCTCGGTGCGCAGCTCGAGCACCCGGCGCTCGGCGTCGAGGCCGACCACCTTGGCGCGCGTGCCGGTCGGCACGCCGGCACCGCGCCCGCCGCGGCCGACGAGGACGTCGTCACCCACCGCCATCTGGCGGCGACCTACGGTCATCGACTCACCCAGCCTCCCGGCCGCCGCCAGCTCGGCCCGCGCCCCGGCATTGAGCGCTTCGCGGTCTCGGCGGCTGGTTGCGACCATGGCCACCGCCCTCCCCGACTCACGGGCCGCCCACCAGTCCGCCACCAGCCGCTGCCGCACGACGGGCGCGGACGACCCCACCACGACACCAGCACCCTCGGAGGCGCGCTCCACGACGTCGACCCAGCCTCGATGCGGGGCCCGCTCCGGCGCCGAGGTCGACCTGGGCGCATCCAGGGCGATCGACCCCAGCGTCTCGCCCAGATGACGAAACGCTCCTCCCTCGGCGGCGCGCAGCTGTCGCACCTCGCCGACCAGGACGACTTTTGTGCCCGCTCGCTCGGCGCCATCGAGCACCGTGTTCAGCGGCCGAGCGCCCAGCCGGCCGGCGTCGTGCACGACCAGCACATCGGCGGGAGGGACGACACCCGAGAGCACGCTGGCGAGCGAAGTCGTCTCGATACCCGTCGTCGCCTCGAGGTCGGCGGCCCGCTGGGCGCTGGACGCGGTGGCCTGGACGCGCAGACCACTGGCCTGCCACGCATCCCGGGCGGCATCGATGGCGTCGGTAGCGCCAGCCCACGTGGCACCGGTGGCCACGAGCACGGCGGCCCTCGAGACGGCGGCCTCTCGGACCGCGGCGCCCTGCGCCGGCGCCATCTGCGGGCGCGCCCGCAACGCCGACTCGACGGCGTCCGGCTCGGCCGCCCCGACGCCGGCGTCCGCCCGTCGAAGTCCGTGCTCGACGAGCGACCGCTCGGCTGCGACCACCTCCGGGGTCGTCCAGCGCAGCTCGTGGCTGCGAACCGACGCTGGCTGCACCAGATGCGAACCGAGCACCTCGTCGGCCAGTGCCTCGACGGTCGCCACGTCGGCCCCGTTCGGTAGGGACGAGCAGCACGCCCTGATCACGTCGCGTCGCGCGAAGGTCGACGCCGACGCGGTCAGCCCGTCAGGGCCGACGATCCGGCTGATCCAATCGTCGGTCGGCAGCTGACGGTCCGCCGGTCGCAACTGCCCTGGGTCGCTCATCAGCGTCGCCAGCTGGTCCCGACCGAGACCGGCGGCGGCTGCCCGCGCCCGCCACTCGCCGAGCAACGATTCGAAGCTCGTGTCGAGGTCCTTGGGTCTCCGGGTGGCGAGCTGGGCGACCCTGGCCGCCTTGGCTCCGGAGCGGCCCTCGACCGCCAATCGCGCCCGGATCTCCCGGCTCCGCCTGGAGAACGTCAAGATCACCGACCGGTCGATGCCCACGTCGGCCATGCCCGTGCGCATCGTCCCCCACTCGAGACCCAGGCGCCGGCTCATCTCGTGTCGCAGATGGGCCTGGTACAGGTACCCCGCGGTGCGGGCCTGCGCGTACAGGCCTCGGGCGTCGAAGGCCGACCAGCGACCGTCGCTGCCCTCGACCAGGTTGGCGACCAGCACGTGGGTGTGCAGGTGGGGATCGGGCGCTCGGCTGGTGCGGTGGAGGAACGCGGCTCCCACCACACCGTCCACGTCCACCTGGCACCGCTGCTCGCCGGTCCCCCTGCGCGCGGTGATGGCCTCCCGCTCGAGGTAGCCGACGGCGGCGGCCACGGCCGCTTCGTGGGCCAGCCGCACCTCCTCGGCGGCCGCCGCGTCTCCGAGGGCGAAGCACAGCGACACCGACTTGGGCGCGGCGAACACGAGATCGAAGCCCGCCACGCGCACGCGGTCCTGGGCCTGGTTGAGGACCTCGCCCGAGGAGGGTTCGGCGCCGGCCAGCACGGCGGCCAGCTCGGCACCGCCCACCCGCCCGCGCAGCCCCAGCGCCGCCGCCGCGCGCCCGAGCCACTCCCCCTCCGGCTCGAGGCCCGGTCGGCGGTGGTCCTCAGCTCCTCCCGCCACGGCGTCCAGGTAGTAGCGCTCGCCACCTCGTCGCACCTTGGCGATGCTCAGCACGGCCGCTCATCATAGGACTTCACTATCTTTCATGTCTTCCCATTCACCACATTCCAATGAAAGTGGGCGCGGTCCGTGAGCGCGACGAAGGCAAATTTCGAGCGAAATGGCGTCCGCGTCAGCGGTAGGCGGCGAGGACCCGCTCAGCGGCGCGGCGGCCGGTATCCACCAGGTCCGGGGGATCGATCACCTCGGCGTCGGGACCGAGGCGGAGCAGGAGCCGTTCCAACCACGCCGTGCCGCTGACCGCCAGCGTGACCTCCAGGCCGCCGTCGGGACGCTCCTCCACGTCGAGGGTGGGGTAGGCCTCGATGACCCAGCGGGCAGCTGCGGGGATCGACAGCCGCGCGGGCCTTGCCTCAGGGCCGGGCGCGAAGACCTGCCCTGGCGTCCGTCCCGCCGGCGCGTCGAACTCGCCGCCGGCCAGTCGCGCCGACTGGATGCGGTCGATCCGGAACAACCTGACGTCGCCGGCGAGATGGCAGAAGCCGTCCAGGTACCAGTGACCTTCGCTGGCGAAGGCCGAGTAGGGATCGACGGCGCGCTGCGTGCGCTCGTCGCGGGAGGCGGAGTAGTAGTCGAGCTCGAGCCGTCGGCGCTCGGCGATGGCGCGGCGGACGACGGGCAGGTGCGCCGGCTCGTCCAGATCGATGGCGAGGCGGCTGCGGTCGCCCAGCACGGCCTCCAGCTTCGTCACGGCGCGAGCCAGCGCGCCGCCCGGATCGGCGCCCGGCACGCCGAGGATGGCTCGGGCCGAGGCGGCCACGGTGAAGCCTTCCGCCGCGCTCAGCCGACGCGGTCTGGTGAGGTGTGCGCCCAGGTTGGCCGACACCCACTCGTCGGAGACGATGAGCTCGATCAGCTGGTCTGGCGTGTAGGGCGGCAGACCGCAACAGGCGGCGAGCTCCAGCAGGGCGACGACCTCGCTCTCGGGCATCTCGAACTGGGCGGCCACCTCCGAGATCGGCGCCCCGCCCCGCTCGGCCAGCCAGGGCAGGATGGCGAGCAGTCGCCGGAGCCGATCGCCGGCATCCGTCCGCGTCGTCAACAGACCGGCTTCCGTGCCGGGGTGGTCGGCGGCCCGGCGAGCGTCTCGAGCCACTGCCTCACCCGCTGGCGAAGGGGCTCGGGCCCCACCACGACGGCATGCTCGAGGAGACCGAGGACCCATGATCGGAAGGCGTCCTCGTTGGCCACCTCCAGGCGCACCAGGACCGAGCCGTCGCGGCGGCGTTCGAGCACGGCGCTCTCGCCCAGCTCGGCCTCGACAAGGGGAGCCTGGAGCTGGTCTACGAGCACCTCGGCCGGGACCACCTCGCCCTCACCGACCCGCCAGGGCTCGTCCGGAAACGCCGTGGCGGGGTCGAAACCGGCCGGCGGCTCGAACGCACCGGCGGCGCCCACGTTCGGCCCGTCGTCCATGCGGTCGACCCGGAAGGTCCGCAGCGCCCGGCGAGCCTGGTCCCAGCCCACGAGGTACCAGAACCCCGACCGGAACAGCAGCCCGTAGGGCTCGACCCGTCGCTCCTCCCCGCGATAACCGAAACGAACCGGGGCGCGAGCGCGCAGCGCCTCGTGCAGCCGTGGCAGCTGGGGCAGAGACGGGAGCGAGGCGACGGGGCTCGGGCTGTCCGTGTCGGCGACGCCCAGCTTGACCAGCGCGCCGCGGCCGCTGCCCTCGTCGAGATGGACACCGGCCACCGCCAGGTTGAGGGCGATCTGCTCGTCGTGTTCGAGCCCCAACGGCGGCAGGTAGTAGTCCTCGGGGCGGATCCGATAGCCCCATTGCTCTTCGGACTCGACCGGCTCCACGACGATCGGTATCCCCTCCTCGCGGAGGGTGCGCTTGTCGCGCTCGAATGCCTGCCGGCGAGCTTCTGCGCCTTCGGGATAGCCGGTGACGGCGTCGGCGACCTGGTGGATGGTCAATGGTCGCTCGGTGTCGAGCAGCACGAGCACCAGGTTCGTGAGCCGCTCGAGCCGGTCCCGCCTCTCCACCGGCGACAGCGTAGGCGGGTTTGCCGCCTGACTAGCTCAGGTGGCGGAAGCGCAGCGGCAGCTCGTTGGTGACGAAGGCGCGCAGCGGCTGTCCGCCGTGCTCGCCCACGACGACCACGGCGTAGTTGCCGCTGCGGGGCACGGCGACGTGCTCGACGTCGCCCGGTGCGAACTTGCCCTGGAAGGCGATCACGCAGACCGCTCGTTTCATCTCGTCTGGTGAGAGCGTGGTCAACGTGGTGGTCGGCCGGCGCAGCTGCGCTTGCGTGACCCGGCGCACACCAAGGAGACGGCCCTTGTTGTGGACGGCCTTGGTGGCCGACGGGAGGGCCTGGAAGCAGGGGCTGGAGCCGGTACCGAGCGTGTTGTGGGCCGAGGCGCACCCGCCCACGGACAGGACACCGACGACGAGGCCGACGCCGACCACCCCAGCCCTTCGCAACGAGATCCTCACGCCTTCACCAACTCAGATTGTCCCGCATGGGCATCGCCCCGGCGGGTGCGGCGGTGGATCTCCAACACCACGGCGGTACCCCATCCGATCGGCAACGACGCCCAGAAGCTGAGCAGCCGGTACACGAGGACGGCGGCCACAGTGGTGGCCTCCGCCCCGCCGTAGGCGACGAGGGCGATGGTGATGCTGCCCTCCACCACGCCGAGACCTCCCGGTGTGATGGGGAGATTGGCGGCCAGCTGCCCGGCGCCGTAGGCCAGAAGCACGCCGCGCCAGGGAACAGGAGCTCCGACGGCGCCGAAGGCGGCGACCAGGCATCCGCAGTCGAGCACCCAGTTGGCCATGGCCCAGGTCAGAGCGACCCCCCACTGGCGGCGGCTGGGAGTCACGGCCGTGAGCCGGTCGAATGTGCGGTCCACCGTGGCCCGGGGAGAACCCCGAGGTCGGCCGGTCAGGCGCTTGGCCAGCCCCACGGCGCCGCTCGCCAGGGCCCGGAGGACGCCTCGGCGCCACGCCACTGCGACAACCACCACGATGCCGACGATCACGCCGAACGTCGGCGCCACAACCCCGAGGCCGGTGCCCTGGGAGCCGGCCACGATCAGACCCACGGTCGCCAGGGCAGCCAGCGTGACGGCGGCGCAGGCGTTGTCAGCCACGATGGCCCACACGGCGAGGGTCTCGTCCGCTCCTCGGCGCCGGAACTGGTGGTACGAGAACAAACTTCCCCATGCCACGCCGCCTGGCAGCGAGTTCGTGAGCGAGTTGAAGGCCAGGGTGATGGCGGTGGACACAGGCAGCCCCAGATCGAGGTCGCCGCTGAGCAGGATCTGGCGTTGGAGGGCGCCGTAGGCGATGATCGAGCCCACTTCCAGGACGACGGCCACGACGAGCCACACCCAGTCGAGGTGCTCCAGGTACGAGGTGGTGCCGGCCAGCTCGCCCTTGCGCCCGATCACCGCCCAGGCGGCGAAGCCGGCCAGGGCGAGACCGCCGACGACCTGCACGACGGGCCAGGCCCGTTGCCAGAGGGACCGACGATTGCTCCCGCCGCCGCTGCCGTCGCCGCCGCGACCCGGCGTAGCGGGCTCTACCGCGGGGCCCACGATCGCCACGACCGGACGGCCAGCGAGATCACGGCACCGCCGGGCTCGCGACCGACGTACTGCTCGTACTTCTCGACGAGAAGGGCGATGGCGCGGCCACGTTCCTCGCCGGCACGATCGTCATCCGGATCGAGGACGGCTGCCGTCCCGTCGGCGCGGACCCACCACAGCCGATCCCAGTCCTCGTCGTAGTGGTCGGCCAGCACCGAGGCGCTGGGGTTGGTCCGCAGGTTGTCGAGGCGACGCAGCTCCGGTCGTCGTTTGGGCTTGTGATCCACGGCCGAGTAGAGCCGGTCGCCGTCGAGGGCGAAGCAGATCGGCACGACGTGCGGACGGCCCTGCGGGTCGGCGGTGGCGAGCCTCGCCACCCGGGCGCCGGCCAGGCGCCGCCGAGCCTCCCGCTCGTTCAACGACGCGCTCCCTGGCGGCCCAGCGGCGGCACCGCCCGGAGGACGACCGGGCGTCGGTCAGCCGACCTGGGCCGGGCCCAGGACCTGATCGATGCGGGCGAGGACCCAGTCATACGAGCCGCTCATCACCGGTGCCTTGCAGTAGTGACACACGCCCGCGAGGTCGAGTTCGAGGGGCGCTCCGCAGTTGGGACAGCGCTGCTGCATGGTGCCGCCGTCGGTCTTGGTGGTGGCGGAGCTGGAGCGCTGGAACACCCAGTCCTCGCTCCACTGGTCCACCGACCTGTCACCGCGGATCCGCTTGCCCGACTTGACGTCGACGTCGTAGTCGGCGCAGGCGGCGAGGAAGCGCACGGTGATCGTGTCCTTGGACTGATCGCTGCTGGCGCCGACGATGAAGGCGCCGCCGATGGACAGGTCCTCGAGGACGTTGCGCTTCCCCGCCCCCTGGTACCCCTCGATCTGGACTCGATGCTGCTGCCAGATCCCGTCCGCCATGACCTGGCGGCTCATCTCGGGCTTCTGCTCGGTCCACGCCTCCTGCACGGTGAAGAACGACCGCTCGGTGGCGGCGATGAACGTGTCCCGGTCGAAGTCGGGATCGTGGGCCTGGATGGCTGCCAGGCCGTCGGATACCTCGTTGCGGGCAGGGGCCATGGTTCCCTCCTCGATGGGGCTCGGAAAGGTCGGACGACCGAGGTCCTCCTTCGGAAACGGCGGCTGAACCGGCTGCGAGCGCCGACGAGAGGCGGCGACCAGGCCGATGACCACGATGATGGCCACGATGATCAGGAAGAAGACCAGTCCCCCCGCCGCACCGCCGATGGGCAGGAAGAAGAAGCCGCCGTGGCCGAAGCCACCTCCCCCACCGCCGAAACCACCACCACCGCCGCTGCTCCCCCCGCCGTCGAAGCTGTGCCCTCCGCCGGCGCGGGCGAGCAGCAGACCCAGCATCACCGTCATCGATCAGCTCTTGTGGGAGGGATCCTCGGGGGAATCCGATCCGGCGCCGGGCGCGGGCACCGCCGTCCCGCACTGGGCGCAGAACTTCGCCCCCGGCGCCAGCTCGGCATCACACTGCGAGCAGTGGATGACCTCGGGAGCCAGGCGGGCGCCGCACGACGTGCAGAACCGGGCGCCGGCCGGGTTCTGCACCGAGCAGGACGGGCAGGCGACCGTGGCGGGCTGGGACTCCTGGGTCTCCTGGGCGGACTGCGCCGGTTGCCCGGCCCCGACGGCGGGCTGGGCCGGCGCCTGTGGGGCTGCCGGCTGGGCCGCGCCGCTCACCGCCTGCTGACCCACGCCGAAACCGCTGGCCAGGATGGCCCCGCCGGCGGCCGCCCCACCCTTCGACATGCCTTCGCCGGCACCCAGCAGGGCCTCGCCTGCGGCGTACTGCTGGAAGCCACCCGCCAGCCTCGAGTAGGCGGTGTCCTTGGCCAGGCCCTTGAGCATGGCCTCGTCCTGTTCGGCCAGGTTGACGTCGAAGTTGCCCATGCGCACGACGGCCAGGCCGTAGGCCTTCAGGATCTCGTTCCCGCCGTTGATCACGGTCTGCTCGATGTCGGGCGTGTAGGCCGACAGACTCAGCACGGGCCAGCCGTTGCCCAGGATCTGCCGCGTCACCTCGGTGCGCATCACCTTGAGCAGCTGGTTGCCGACCCAGTTCGTGATCGAGTCGTTGTTGGTCACGTCCACCGTGCCGGTCAGATTGCTCACCAGCGCCACGGGATCGATGATCTTGATGGAGTACTCGCCGAACACCCTGAGGGTCACGATCGTGCCCGTCTGGGGGTCCTTGACGTCGTCGACCCGTCCTCCGAACGGCTGACCGGGGTACTCCCTGGTACCGACGAAGTACAGCTCGGCCCGGTAGGCGTTACCGCCCGTGGCGTGGTCGATGAAGATGCCGAGGAACGGCAGCTCGTCGGCGTCGATCTGGTGCTGGCCGGGCGAGATGGTCCCGATGACCTGACCCTGGTTCACGAACAGGGCCATCTCGTCCACGTCGACGATGGCCCGGCTGTAGCGGCGGATGTTTTGGTCAGGCCACTTGAAGACGAGCTGCCCCTTGGCGTTGTCCGGGACGGCAATGAACTCACGGCTGAACAGACCCATGTCAAATCCTTCCGAGAAGAGCGCAGAGCACCGGGCCCATCGCCCCAGGGTACTGTCCGGTCGCGGCGTCGGCGGCTCAGACTGGGGCCCTAGCGTCCTACCATGAGGGCGGCGGCACAGGACTGGAGGGAGGCGGCAGGTCTTGACCACCTCTGACAGGACAGCCGAGCCGGGAAGTCGGCCTGGGGAAACCCCGATGGCGACCGTCCTCGAGCCGATGGTGCGGGCGTTCGTGGGCCCGAACCCGCCCGTGACGGTCAGGTTCTGGGACGGCAGCACGCTCGGCCCCGCCCGCGCCGCGGCCACCTTGACCATCCGCTCTCCCCGCGCACTGCGGCGCATCCTGTACGCGCCGGGTGAGCTGGGCGCGGCGAGGGCATACGTGGCCGGTGAGCTCGAGCTCGAGGGAGACGTCTATGCGGCGCTCGCCCTCCGCGACGCCCTGGCGAGCCGGGACGACGACGCCAAGGTCGGGCTCGGCACCCGGGGATGGCTCGACCTGCTGCGGGCGGCCCGACGCTCCGGCGCCATCGGACGGCGGCCGCACCCGCCACCCGAGGAAGTGCGCCTGCGGGGCCGTCGCCACTCCAAGGAGCGCGACGCGGCCGCCATCGCCCATCACTACGACGTCTCAAACGACTTCTACCGCATGGTGCTGGGCGACACGATGACCTACTCGTGCGCCCACTTCGAGACGCCCGACACGAGCCTCGAGGACGCCCAGCGCTCCAAGCACGACCTCGTGTGCCGGAAGCTCGGGCTGCGGCCCGGCGCCCGGCTTCTGGACGTCGGCTGTGGCTGGGGAACCATGGCGATCCACGCCGCCCGCCACTACGGGGCGCGGGCGGTGGCCATCACCATCTCCGAGCGCCAGGCCTCACTGGCGGTCCGGCGCGTGGCCGAGGCCGGCCTCGAGTCCCAGGTCGAGATCCGCACCCAGGACTACCGCGACGTCGCCGACGGTCCCTACGACGCCATCTCCAGCATCGGCATGATCGAGCACGTCGGGTTGTCCCGTCTGGCCGAGTACCTGGGCGACCTCTACCGCCTGCTGCGGCCCGAAGGTCGCCTGCTCAACCACGGCATCTCCCGGCCGGGTCCCTCGGGGCTGGCCCGCACGTCGTTCATCAACCGCTACGTGTTCCCCGACGGCGAGCTCCACGAGGTGGGCGCGGTGGTGAGCGCGGCTCAAGCCCAGCACTTCGAGGTGCGCGACGTGGAGTCGCTGCGCGAGCACTACGCCAAGACACTGCGCCGCTGGGTGGCGAACCTCGAGGCGGGCTGGGACCGGGCCGTCGCGCTGGTGGGGCCGAGCCGAGCCCGGGTCTGGCGGCTGTACATGGCGGGCTCGGCAGTCAACTTCGAAGCGGCTCGTACGAGCATCCATCAGGTGCTCGCCGTGAAGGGCGGTCCGGACGGCGAGAGTGGCATGCCGCTCACCCGGGCCGAGCTTCTGGGCCTGGTGCCGGCGGCCACACAGGCTGCCCCCAGCGCCCCCGCCGGCGTCTCCTAGGGAGCGGCGATCACAGCACGGGGAGGGCGCTACCGGCCGTCCACTTCTCCCACGACGTGTTCCAGTCCATCGTGCCGCCGTCGCCCAGGTCGGGGGGCCTCGGGGAGTTGACGATGTTGACGATGTCGCCGCGCTGGCTGAAGTTGAAGAACCACGTGGCGTCGCTGGGGGCCAGGTTGACGCAGCCGTGGGAGACGTTCGAGTTGCCCTGGGCGCCGACCGACCATGGGGCGGAGTGGACGAACTCGCCGCCATCGCTGATGTTCACGTCCTGGGCCACGTGCTCGTAGTAGCCGTCGGGCGAGTTGCGCGGGATGCCCACCGACTGGGAGTCCATGAGCACGTCGGGCTGCTTGTACTGGACGATGTGGACGCCGCCCATGCTGGGGTACTTGTCCCGGCCGGCGCTGTCCTTGAAGGTCTGCACGACCTGGTCGTTGTTGGTGACCGTCATCGTGTGACTGTTGATGTCGACGGTGCTGATGTGGGCGTCGCCCACGGCGAAGGCAACCGTGCGGCTGGTACCGCCCCAGACGCCGTTGCCGGCATTGACGCCGGCCAGGCTGGACGTCAGGGTCACGTGCTCACCAGTGGGCCAGTAGGCCTGGGGCCGGAAGCGCATCTCCTTGTCGCTGATCCAGTTCCAGGCACCGAGCACCGGCGTCGACATCTGGACGACATACGCCTTCTGCACCGCCGCCTTGTCCACGACCGAGTGGTTGAACTTGACGATTATGGGCATGCCCACACCGACGGTCCCGCTGGTCGGCTCGATGTCATCGGTCAGGGTGGCCGCGGGTTGCAGGGTCGTGAACGACGCCTGCTGCTGCACCGTCTTGCCCGAGGAGTTCCGACCGGTGACGACGATCGTGTAGCTCGTGAGCGGGGCCAGAGCTCCGGGCGAGGAGGACCACGTCTGGCCTCCAGGGCTGAGTGCGCCGGCCACCGGCTGTCCCAGCGGACCGTTCACCTGGACGGTGCCCAGGTGGCCGCTCGAGACGCTGACGGTGATCGGGGCGTCGAGGGGGACGGCGGTCGCTCCGTTGGCGGGGTTGAACGTCAGGTTCAGGCCAGACCCCTCGGCGGCGCCCGATCCCGCCCCCGACCCCGAGGAGTCGTGGGCCGACAGCTGTGACTGGAAGCTGTGGGTCCCGAGGTAGACGCCGACGGCGGCGGCGAGCACGACGACGCCCCCGGCGATCATCAGGGAGGTTCGCCGCGGCCATCGGGTCGGCCAACGGATCATCGCCTAGGGCCCCCAGCGAACTTCGCATGTCCTGGTGAACAGGACGATCCGTCGAAATCTGACATTCCGCCCATGAGGCCTGAAACCTCACTATCGAGATAGCACGCCACGATACCTATATACACGACTTCGTAACGTGCGCAAACGCGGCCCCGAGGCGGCCGCGTCCGGCCCCGGGTCAGCCCGAAGCCGGCATGCGCAGCTCGGCGAGAGGCAGCTCGGCCGTGACATCGCCGGCACAGTGCGGGCATCCGGCGAGATGGCGCCAGGCGCGCAGCGCCCTCGTCCCGGTGGGATCGACGATCACCATGAACGAGTCGGGCCTGGAGTCGAGGTCGAGCCGGTAGTACGGACGCCATCCGGTAGATGCTTCGTCGACGTCCAGATCGAGTCCTTTGAGCACGCGGCGAAAGCGCTGACCGTCAGTGTCGAACAGCCAGGTGCTGTGGCAGGACTCGATGACCAGGACGTCGGACATGGCGCAACATGATGGCCGGGCCACGGGAGATTGCAAGGGCCTGAACGTTGCGGTTCCGTGACGATTGGCTCGAGACGGGAGGAATCGGGCTCTCCAGACCGAGGAGCCCGAACACGGTCAGGGCGGCGGTATCTGGCCGGGCCCCGTGGTCAGGCAGGCTTCCGTGGCGGCGTTGTCGTTGGGGGCAGGCAGGACCGGTGGTTGGCGGAACGCCGGAGGCGAACGCAGGTCGACGAAGTCGAGAAGGTTGCTGGCGTTGGCGTCGCGGTAGGTCATGGCGGGCAGGTTCCACTTGGTCTCGACCAGCTTGAGGATCGAGGTGTGGTCCGCGACCACGTGCGAGACGTGGTTGGGTCGGGCGTAGGGCGACACCACCACACAGGGCACCCGGAAGCCGTAGCGGTCGAAGCCGCCAGGCTGGTCGGTGGCCGAGATGCCGGGCGGTATCGAGTCAGGTGCCGGGGCCGGCGGCGGGGGGACGTGGTCGTAGTAGCCCCCGTGCTCGTCGTAGGTCCAGACCAGCAGCGTCTTGCCCCAGGCAGGACTGGACATCACCGCGTTGATCACCCGAGCCGAGAAGGCCTCGCCCTTCACGATGTCCTGTGGGTCCTCCTCCGAGCCAGCTGTGTAATCCGTCTCGACGAAGGAGAACGCCGGGAGGTTCCCGGCGGCGGCGTCGGCGTAGAACTGGGCGATCGGGACGACGTTGTGCTGGTCGCGTTGGGCGAGGGAAGGAACCAGGAAGGTCGTGGGCAGGTTGGAGTAGTAGTCCTTCCACGGGATCTGATGGGCGTCGAGGCGGTCGAAGATCGTCCCGTTGGGCGGCGGCGGGTCCGAGGCCTTCGGTAGCGGATCGGAGACCAGGCCCCAGGACGTGGCGGCTATCAGGTACCGGCGGTTGGGGTACGTCTGGGCCAGGACCGAGGCGAAGTAGCGGTCTCCCAGGGGGAACGTGCGGGCCAGACCGTGGTAGAAGGGCAGGTCGGCGGCGGTCCAGTACCCCATCGCCACCGGCCCGCTCAGGCTGCGCACGAACCCGTCGTTCCGCCCGTTGTTCCACTGGATGTGGCTGTCGTTCCACGTCTGGCTGGGACGGCCGTTCTGCTGACACGTGGTCGGCATCCGGAAGGCTCGCACCTGTTTGCCCGAGGCGTCGGCGTTCGACGCCGTGGGCCGGCCGTCCGGTCCGATCGTGAACCCGTCTCCGCGACCCAGCGTGCCGAGGTAGTTGTCGAAGGAGTGGTTCTCCATCATCAGCACCACGATGTGGTCGATCTGCGGGATCGTGTC
Source organism: Acidimicrobiales bacterium (assembly GCA_051985455.1). Taxonomy (GTDB): domain Bacteria; phylum Actinomycetota; class Acidimicrobiia; order Acidimicrobiales; family AC-9; genus AC-9. The sequence continues at coordinate 1,899 of JBPYEI010000088.1, read as the reverse complement.
GGTGCCCTCGGGCAGGCGCGGGAACGGGCGGGTCCCGGGTGCCGCCAGAGGTCTGGCCCCGCTGGCCCCGCTGGACGACGCGGTGGACGACGCACTGCTGGAGCCGCCCCCTCCCCCGCTGCATCCTCCGAGAGCCGCTACCGCTCCCGCGGCGGCGGCGGCGCCCAGGAACTGCCGGCGTGACAGGCGGCCAGAAGACACGTGCTCACAATGCGCCAGCCGCGGTGCTCAGAACAAGTCGCGGAACGACCCCGGCTCGGCGCGCCCCGCAGCTAATGGCCGAGGCGGTGGCGGACCTGGACGTCGAGCGCGGCCAGCCGGTCGGACAGGCGCACGGAGACCGGGTGGGGCCGGCGGAGATCGCGGGCGCCCTTGGGCAGCCAGTCGAGGTCGGCGTCGAAAAGCGCCCGCGCTGCGGCCAGTGGAGCAGGCCTGGCGAGACGGAACCCACCCTTCATGACCGGTAGAAGCAGTGGATCGGCATCCGGTCCGTGCTCTTCGTCGCGCAAGGTCAGCACGTCACCGGAGCCCGAGGGACCACGCCACACCTGCTTGGCGCCGGGCAGCGTCGCCTTGTCGGCCGACAGCTTGGCGACGGGACGGCCGTCGTAGGACACGAGCTTGTAGACCGAGTCGAACGTGGGTGCCTCGGGCGAGGCTGCGACCCGAGTCCCGATCCCCACGGCGTCGATCGGAGCTCTCCTGTGGACGAGGTGCTCGATCTCGAACTCGTCGAGCCCGCCGCTGGCGAAGATCCGCACGTGCTGCAGCCCGGCTTCGTCCAGCCGTCGCCGAGACCATCTGGCCAAGGCTTCCAGGTCGCCGCTGTCGAGACGAATGGACGCCCGATCGTCCAGCCCGAGCCGCTTGATCACCTCGATGGCCGCCTCGACGCCGGACACGGTGTCGTAGGTGTCGACGAGCAAGGTGGTCTGGCCGGGGCGGTCCTCGGCGAAGGCCAGGAAGGCGGCCTCCTCCGACGGGAACGCCTCCACGTACGAATGCGCCATGGTGCCGCCCGGCGTGACGCCGTAGCGCCGGGCTCCGTCGACGTTGCTCGTGCCCGTAAGGCCGACGATGGCGCAGGCACGCGCCATGGCCACCGCCGCGTCGAGCCCAGGGGCACGTCGGAACGAAAAGTCGAGGATCCCCAGCTGGCCCCGCCCGGCGATGCGACATCGGGCTGCATTCGTGGCCAGCGTCGTCTGATGGGTGACCTGGTTCAGGAGGAAGGTCTCGACGAGCTGGGCCTCGGCGATGGGCGCATGCACCTCGAGGATCGGCTCGTTGGCGACGACGATCCGCCCCTCGGGGACGGCCCAGACGTCGCCGGTGAACCGCAACCGGCTGAACGCCTCGAGCGTCGCACGGTCGAAGCCGACGGTGCTCAGATAGGCGAGATCGTCGTCGGCGAAGCTGAAGATCTCGAGGAACGTCAGGACGTCCTCCAGCCCGGCGACCACCAGGAAACCCCGCGTCGGCGGCAGCTCCCGGACGAAGAGGCTGAACACGGCCTCGCCGGCCATGTCGCGCCTGAGATAGCTGGCCGCCATGTTGAGCTCGTACAGATCGGTGAGCAGCGCACCGGCCATGGATGACCTCGCCTAACCCTCGGCCAGACAATAGGCTGCATTCTTGATCGGCGGATCAATCGTCAAGGAATTAATCCGGGTATGGATGGATTTGGGTAGGTAGCCATGACCATCACCTCTGTCGAGGGAAGGAGCTCAGACATGAGCGGCCTCCAGCTATGGATCGCCCCGGTGCGCAACGCCGTCTGGGTCACCGCGCACTTCGGGCACCGGTAAGCGTTCCGTGCCGACGCCCACGCGGCACCTGGACCTCGACCGCGTGCAGGTCCTGGTGCGTGAGCGGTGCTTCCCCTCCTCGACCGCCGCC
>JBPYEI010000087.1:0-8473 GCA_051985455.1 Acidimicrobiales bacterium | reverse complement strand
GGCCGGGCGGTCGTCCTTGCCTTCACCGGTCCAGTCGCCACCGAGATCGTTTACGACCACGCTGGCGCCTTCGGAGGCCAGCAGGAGCGCCTCGGCCCGGCCGATGCCGCGGCCGGCGCCGGTGACGATCGCCACTTTCCCGTCGAGCAGCCCCACTCGTCCTCCCTGTCTGGTCCGTTGGGCCGGCGATCCTGGCCGGCCGATGTCCGTCTGGTCCGTCGGGCCGGCCCCCGGGCCGGCCGTGTTCGCTGAGGCTATCTGCCGCGCCCCCGGCCCATCTGCAGCCCGGGATGTCGGGAGTGGAACACGGCGGCGTTGAGGGCGGGGCCGATCTCGGACGGGCTCCACTTGGCCGGCTCGCCCGGAGTCTCGATGCCCTCACCGAGGGTCCAGGGGACGTAGTGGGTGATGGAGGAACCGACGGCCCGGAACACCTGGCCCGTCACGTGCAGGGCCTCGTCGGACGCCAGCCAGGCGACCATGGGCGCTGAGTTGCCCGGGTTCATGGCGTCGAACGCCTCGTACTGCTCCGGCTCCTTGAGCTCCATGTCCTTTACCACGGCGCCCGACATGCGGGTCATGCCCCCCGGAGCGATGGCGTTGGCCCTCACGCCGTAGCGGGCGAGCTCGAGGCTGGTGATGATGGTGAGAGATGCGATGGCGGCCTTGGCTGCCCCGTAGTTGGCCTGGCCCACGTTCCCCTGAAGGCCGGCGCTCGACACGGTGTTGACGACGGCGGCCCGCGGCTGGGCGCCGGCCTTCGACTGCTCCCGCCAGTACGCCGACGCGTGGTGCGTGGTGGCGAACGTGCCCTTGAGGTGGACCCGGATGACCGAGTCGAAGTCGTCCTCGGTCATCGAGAACATCATCTTGTCCCGCAGGATCCCGGCGTTGTTCACCAGCACGTCGAGCCGGCCGAAGGAGTCGACCGCCTGCTGGATGAGACTCTGCGCGCCCTTCCACTCGGCCACGTCGTCGTAGTTGGCCGCGGCCTCGCCTCCCCGGCTACGGATGAGGTCTGCGACCTCCTCGGCGGGTCGCTTGTCGGCGCCCTCACCGCTCACCGAGCCGCCGAGGTCGTTGACGACCACCTTGGCGCCCTCGGAGGCGAGCTCGAGCGCCTCACCGCGTCCGACCCCGTGGCCGGCGCCGGTGACGATGGCGACCTTGTCTGCGAGCAGCGGCATGCGGGACCCCTTCGGTTCAAAACTGACGCTTACGTCACAAACTTAAGCCGGGTCCCCGGGGGCGGCAACCCGGCTTGCGGGGTGCGCAGGGCGGCACGTACCGTCACGCCATGGCTGACACCAGCGTCATCGGCAAGAAGACCGGATCGTCTCGTCTCGCCGTCGAGCGGGGACCGGTGTCGAACTTCGCCACGGCGATCAAGGACGAGAGCCCCATCTACCAGAACGCGCGGGCGGCGGTCGATGCCGGGTTCGAGTCCATCCCCGCCCCGCCCACGTTCGGCTTCGCCATGGCGCACTGGGGCGCCTTTCCCGAGAACCAGCCGCCGACCGATCCCGAGGCGGACAGCGGGGCCGTCATGAAGGTCATCGGTGGTCTCATGGCCAAGGGTGGCCTGGTGCTGCACGGCGAGCAGGAGTTCGAGTACCACCGGCCGGTCGTGGTCGGAGACATCCTCGTCAGCGAAGGCCGCATCACCGACGTGTACGAGAAGGAGAGCAGGGGGAAGACGATGACCTTCCTCGTCTCCGAGACCCGCTACACCGACGAGCGCACGGGCGAGCCGGTGCTCACCTCGAGGATGAACCTGATCCACCGCTCGGCCTGAGCTGGCTCAGTCGAAGGCACCGTCGGCGGCCAGCTTGTCGATCTCGGTGGTGCTCAGACCGAGAATGTCCCGCAGGACGTGGTCGTTGTCCTGGCCCAGGGTCGGTCCGGTGCGGGTGTAGCCGGAGGGAGCGTCGCTCAGGCGGAAGCCGTTGCGCTCGTAGATGCCTTCACGCATCGACGGGTGCGTCATCGTGACGAAATGGCCACGGGCGGCGAGCTGCGGGTCGGCGACGGCGTCGCCGAAGTCCTGCACGGGGACGGCCTCGATGCCCAGGCCCTGGAGCCTCTCGACGACCTCCTCGACGGCACGGCCGGCGGTCCAGCGCGCCACGGCCGCCTCGACCTCGTCCACGCGGTCCATCCTGGCGTCGAGCGTGGCCAACTCCGGGTTGTCCACGCCGATGACTTCGGCCAGTCGAGCCCACTCTTCGTCGTCCCATACGGCGACCGCGACCCATCGGTCCTCCCCTCGGCAGGGGAAGGCGCCGTGAGGGGCCGAGCGGGGGGAGCGGTTGCCGTCGCGCACGGCCACGATGCCGGTACGGGCGTACTCGAGCAGCCATGGTGACAGGGTGTAGACGGCCGCCTCCACCTGCGACACGTCGAGGTAGACGCCGCGGCCCGTGCGCCTCTTGTACCAGAGACCGGCGGCCAGGGCCGTGGCCACGAATCGGGGCGACAGCGAGTCGGTGATGGTGCCGAACGGCCCCACGGGCTCGCGGTCGGGCCAGCCCGTGAGGGCGTTGTAGCCGGACAGGGCCGCCCCCTGTCCGCCGAAGCCGGGATAGTCGCGGTGGGGTCCCGTCTGCCCGTTGAGGCAGGCGCTCACCATCACGAGGTCGGGCTTGTCGGCGACCAGGCTGTCGTAGTCGAGCCCGAAGCCCTTCATGGCCTTCGGGGCGAAGTTCTCGGCGACGGCGTCGGACCACGCGACCAGGCGGCGGGCCATGGCCAGGCCCTCCGGGTGCTTGAGGTTCAGGGTGACGCTGAGCTTGCCCGGGTTCAGCCCGTCGAAGAGGGTCGAGCCCTCGAGGCCGTGGGGGTTGTCGGGACCGAGGGCGTAGACGCGCAGGAAGTCGGGACGGCTGGGGGACTCGATGCGGATGACGGTGGCGCCGTGCTCCGCGAAGTAACGGGTCGCGATGGGCCCGGCAGCGCCCGATCCGAGCTCGAGGATCTTTGTTCCGGCCCAGGCCGGCTGCCGGTCCCCGCCACGCGACACCGGCGTTGACTCCGGTCGTCGCTGCGCCCACCGAGGTGGCGAGCCCGAGCCGGGGACGGCCGGAGCGGGCCCGCGGGCCGCCGCTGGCACAGCGGTGCCGTCGGCCTCCCGCGCCAGCACGAACCGGAGCGGGAAGCGGTCGTCGCCGGCGACTGGCCCGAACATCTCCCGTGCCGCCAGCTGGGCGCTGCCATAGATCTGCGGCGGGGTGTTGGCCGGTGCGAGCATGAGGTTCGTCTGGCAGGCCACCTCATAGAGCTCGGCCATGGTGCGACTGGCGAAGTAGGCGGCGATCGGCTCCTCGATGGCCGCCAGCTCCTCGTCGCTGACCGTGACGTGCGAATACGTCGTCCAGTCCCGGTCGGTGAGGGCCGGGGTGGCCAGCCCCGCCTCCGCCACGAGGCGGGTGATCGTCTGCAGGCTCGGCACCCTGGCCTTCCCGCCGCGCAACCCGAACGACACGAACCCGTCACGGCAGCGCCATATCTCGCGACTGCGCCCGATGTTGGCGCCCCGGCGCGTGCCGCGTGCCCCCGTCCGCACGAACGTCGCCGGCGCGCACATGTCGGCCGCCATCACCACTTCCTGGGCGGCGACGTCGACGACCTGCGGCCGCCCCGAGGCCAGCGCCGTCAGGGCAGCCATGGCCGCCTCGGCGCCGAGGTGGGCGTAGCCCGACGGCTGGGTGCAGCGCACCGGCGGACGGTCGGCGTCTCCCGTGGCGTACATGTTGCCGCTGGCGGCCATGACGCCGAGGTCACTCGCACTCCATGCGGCGCGCGGCCCCTCGAGGCCAAATGGCGTGATCGTGACCCACACCGCCGATGGAGCGAGTCCCGGATCGAGCGACGGCCCGCCCAGCCAGCCCGGGGTCGAGACGACCACGTCGGCGCCCCCGACCAGCTCCGCCAGCCTCGGGTCGTCGGCCTCGAGGACGACGGAGGTCTTCCCGGCGTTCCAGGCCGCGAAGCGCGTCGTATCGGCGCGCGCCGGATCCCCGCCCGGCGGCTCGATCTTGACCACCTCGGCGCCCAGATCGGCGAGGATGCGCCCCGTCATCTGGGCCGGCCAGGCGGCCAGGTCGACCACCCGGATCCCATTCAGTAGACGCTCACCCATGATGGAAACGATAGGCGCAGAAAGTTGACACGTGCGTCAGGGAGACCGACACTTAGGAGGGATTCCTCGCTCCGAGACCGTGGGGCCGAGGACGTCGATTCGGGAGGACGTCACCGCTCATGGCTCACTACGACATCGTCGACGGCGACTGCCACATCCTCGAGCCTCCTGACATCTGGCAGAACTGGCTGCCCAAGGAGCTCCAGGAGCGGGCGCCGAAGCTGGTCAAAGACGTCGACGGGGGCGACGCCTGGCAGTTCGCCGGCTTCGCCGACCCTGATCCAATCGGCCTGGTGTCGACGCCGGGGAAGCCGTTCGACGAGTTCCGCTGGACAGGCGTCACCTATCAGGACGCCCGCCCCGGTTGCTACGTCGGCGCCGAGCGGTTGAAGGACATGGACATCGACGGCGTCGACGCCGAGGTCCTGTTCCCGCCCCAGCGCACGGTCGGACACTTCCTCGGCAACGAGGACGACGCCTTCGTCCTCGCTGGCATCCAGGCCTACAACAACTTCCTGTGGGAAGAGTTCTGCGCACCTCATCGCGACCGTCTCATCGGGATGGCGCAGATGCCCTCGACAGGGATCGACGATGCCGTCGACGGACTGCGCAAGGCCAAGGCGCGGGGCTTCAAGGGAGTCGTCACGTCGTGCTGGCCGTCGGGTGGCGACTCCATCTCCGACGCCGACGATCCGTTCTGGGCGGCCGCCTCCGACGAGGGCATCCCCGTGTGCATCCACATCAATCTGGTGTCACGGCGCGCCCGCCAGAACCAGCGCAAGGCGGCCGAGGCGGCGGCGGCCAAGGGGAGCGGCGGCCTCTACGGAGGGAAGGCGGCCAAGGCCAATGCCAAGGCGGTGGCCGGGCTCGGGAGCGTGTTCTCGACCGTCCCCAGCACGATCGGCCAGCTGATCTTCACGGGTACGTTCGAGCGCTTCCCCGACCTGCACGTGGCCATGATCGAGACCGGCGTGGGCTGGATCCCGCACTTTCTGGAGCAGATCGACGACCGCTACTGGCGCAACCGGTCCTGGGGCAACATCCCCATCAAGGAGCCGCCCAGCTTCTACTGGTTCCGCAACATGTCGGCGACCTTCATCACCGACTTCAACGGGGTCGAGAACCGGCACGGTGTCGGCGTCGACAACATGATGTGGTCGTCGGACTACCCGCACCACGGCAACGACTGGCCGTACTCGCGGCGGACGATCGACTCGATGATGTCGAGCATCGACCGGGACGAGCGGCGTCGCATCGTGGGCGCCAACGCCGCTCGCATCTTCGGCCTGGGCGCCTAAAGGCCCTCTAACTCGACGCCGTGCCGGCCACCAGGTCCTCGCTGACTTGCCACAGTCGCTCCGCCGTCGCCAGATCGTGGGTCTTGGCGCCGGTGTCGAGCCGGCGCTGGTGCTTGAGATAGGCGCCAGTGGCCTGCGTCAGCTCGGGGCTGGATGCAGCGAAGACGGTCGCCTTGGCGCCCTGGACGGCGGTGGCCATGAAGGGCCACATGAGCATTCCCACGAGTCGGTACCCGGGCGCCATCGTCGAGCCCAGACCGGTCCTCACGAACCCGGGATCGACGCAGTTGGCGGTCACGCCCGTTCCGGCGAGTCGGCGCGCCAGGTCGTAGGTGAACAGAACGAGCGCGAGCTTGGAGTTGTTGTAAGCACTCTGGCCGAAACGTCGCTCGCTCTGCAGGTCGTCGAAGTCGATCTGGGCGCCGCGGTAGGCGCTTGACGCGACGTTGACGATCCTTGACGGGGCCGAGGCCTCCAGCATGTCGAGCAGCAGGTTCGTCAGCAGGAACGGCGCGAGGTAGTTCACCGCGAAGGTGAGCTCGAGCCCGTCGGCCGTGACCGATCGTTTCCCGACGTCGACCCCGGCGTTGTTGATCAGGACATCGAGACGGTCGAAGCGGTCCTTGACCTGGCTGGCCAGAGCCCGAACGTCGTCCTGCCTTGACAGATCGGCGAGGAGCAGCTCAAGCCCTGGTGCACCCGTACTTGTTCTGATCCGCTCGACGGCTGCCTGTCCCCGCTCCTCGTTCCGCCCGACCACGACGACGGTGGCACCGAGGGCCGCCAGGCCTCTGGCCGTGGCCTCGCCGATGCCTGACGTCGCCCCTGTCACCAAGGCAACCTTCCCGTGCATGTCGGCGCTCGTGTCCGACATGACGGCTCAGCCCCTCCGCAGCAGGATCGCGCTGGTCGGCACGCCCTCGCCGCTGGTGACGAGGGAGATCTCGGCCCCGGCCACCTGGGAGGTCGACGTCCCCCGGATCTGACGGACCCCCTCGGCGATGAGGTTGAAGCCGTGGACGTAGGCCTCGGACATCCCGCCCCCTGAGGTGTTCACCGGAAGGTCGCCGTCAGGCCACTCGATGTTGCCGTCGTTGGTGAAGTCGCCCCCCTCGCCCCGATTGCAGAAGCCGTACCCCTCGAGCGACAGCGGGATCAGGGGGCTGAAGGCGTCGTAGAGCTGGGCCACGTCGACGTCTGCGGGCGACACATCGGCGTTCCGCCACAGGGCGGGGCTGGCCGCCCACGCCGGCCCGGTCAGCGGGTCGTCGCGGTGGTAGTTGGTCATGGTCTGGTGCTGGGAGTTGAGGCCCTGGGCGAATGCGTGGACCAGCACCGGTGGCCGCCTCAGGTCGGCCGCCCGCTCCGTCCGCACGACCACGCACGCCACCGCTCCGTCCGTCTCCAGGCAGTTGTCGAACAGGCACAAGGGCTCTGACACCCAGCGTGCGGCCATGTAGTCGTCGCGCGTCATCACCTTGTCGTGCATGGTCGCCGCCGGGTTGCGGTTGGCGTGCTTGCGGAGGGCCAGGGCCACGTTGGCCAAGTGGTCCCGCGTCGCCCCGTACTCGTGCATGTAGCGCCGGGCCAGCATGGCGATCTCGTCGACCGGGCGCAGCAGGCCCCAGGGTCTCGACCACTGGCCCGGACCCGATACCCGCCGGCTGACCTGCGACCAGGGTCGGCTGGCAGCAGCGCCGCGCTTGCGGGATCGCCAGGCCACCGCCACGTTGGCCTGGCCGCTCACCACCGCCAGGGCGGCGTGGCCCACGACGGCGCAGCCGGCTCCGCCGCCGTAACCCACCTGGCTGAAGTAGGTGATGTCGCCGAAGCCGACGCTGCGCGCCACCTCGACCTCCACGTTCTGCTCCATCGTGTAGGAAGAGAGGGCGTCCACCTCGCTGGGAGCGATGCCCGCGTCGTCCAGGGCCGCCGTGATGGCCTGGCATGCTATCGACAGCTCCGATCCCGGGAGCGACTTGGCGTACGCCGTCTGGCCGATGCCGACGATGGCGGCGCGGTCCTTGAGCATCAGCGCCTTACCAGCCCTTGAACTCGGGCGGGCGGCGCTCGGCGAAGCTGGCCCTGCCTTCCCTGCAGTCCTCCGTCGCGGTCACGGCCTCCTGGGCCCAGGACTCCTCGTAGAAGGCGGTCAGTCGGTCCGAGTCGAGCGACCGGTTGAGCAACCACTTGGTGAGTGCGATGGCTTTGGTCGGCCCCGTCGCCAGCCGCTCGGCCCACTGGCCCGCCGTCTTCTCCAGCTCCGGGCCGGGCACCACGACGTTCACGAGGCCGATCCGTTCGGCGGTGGCGGCCCCCACGTCGTCGCCGAAGAACATGATCTCCTTCGCCCGTTGCACCCCCACGATGCGGGGCAGGATGAAGCAGCCACCGGCATCCGGAAGGATGCCTCGCCGCACGAACACCTCGATGAGGCGCGCCTCCTCGGCCATGACGATCAGGTCGCAGGCCAGGGCGAGGTGGGCGCCGCCCCCCGCCGCCGTCCCGTTCAGGGCGCACACGACCGGCTTCTCCGCATCGAGTACGGCGGCGACGAGGCGCTGCCACCCCCGCCGGATCATGCGCGCCGCGTCGCCGGCGGAACGATCGGGCGCGCCCGGCGGTGGCTCGTTGCCCGGCAAGGGCGGCGTCGAAGCTGGGGCGCCTCGCAGGTCGGCGCCGGTGCAGAAGGCCCGGCCCGTCCCCGTCAGCAGCACCGCCCGCACCGCCAGCGAGGTCGAGACGGCCTCGAAGAGCTCGGCCAGCCGGTCGCGCATGGCGCCTGTGAGAGCGTTCGCCGCCTCTGGTCGGTCGATGGTGATGCGGGCCACGCCGCCCTCCACCTGGTAGCGCACCAGCTCCTCGAGCGGTCGCTCGTCCTCGCTCATGGTCCTCCCGTCTGTTGTCGAGGAGGCCGGCTCACCGGCATACGACCAGCGCGTCCACGGCCACCGCTCCCTTTGGTCTCACGACGAGGGGGTTGATGTCCAACTCGGCCACCTCGCCGGCGAGGTCCGTGGCGAGGCGCTGGACTCGC
>JBPYEI010000086.1:0-36678 GCA_051985455.1 Acidimicrobiales bacterium | reverse complement strand
TGGCTCAGGTGGGCTGCGACGACGGGGCGGTGATCCTCGTTGGGCATAGCTCGCTCGCTGGGCATAGCTGGCTTACGGGGCATACCTCATATTAGCCGCTGCAAAGTGGGGACATGCTCTTGTAACTGCTGTTATCTTCAGCTATCGTCAGTTCTGCTCGCAGGCCGGCGGAGGGGGGGAAGGCGCCCCGGTCCCACGACAGGGGTCACCCCGGCCTGTGGGCTCAAACACGATCCCTCGAAGAAAGTAACAACGTGTCAACAACCGAATCACTTGCCCTTGCTGCCGCCATGCCGTCCGGCATGGTCGTGACACCGGATGATCAATCCTGGGACGATGCCCGACAGGCCTGGAACCTCGCCGTGGACCAGCGCCCGGCCGCCGTCGCCGTGGTCGAGTCGGCCGACGACGTCGCCGCTGTCATGACGTCCGCCCGACAGCACGGGCTGCGGGTAGCGGCCCAGGGCACCGGCCACGCCGCCGCGCCGATGGGCTCGCTGGCGGACACAATCCTGCTCAAGACGGAACGGCTTCGCGGCGTGCGAGTCGACCCCGCGAGGAGGACAGCCCGGGTGGCCGCCGGCGAGGTCTGGCTCAACGTCGTCGGGGCGGCGGCCGAGCACGGGCTGGCCACGCTGGCAGGCTCCTCGCCCGACGTTGGGGTGGCCGGCTACGCGCTCGGCGGGGGCATGAGCTGGCTGTCCCGCACCCACGGACTGTGCGCGAACAACCTCGAGGCTGTCGAGGTGGTCACTCCCGACGGTCAGTGGCGTCGGGTGGACGGGGAGACCGAACCCGACCTCTTCTGGGCGCTGCGCGGGGGTGGCGGCAGCTTCGGCGTCGTCACCGCCTTCGAGCTGCGCCTGCTCCCGCTGACCGAGGTTTACGCGGGGGTCATGTTCTGGCCCATGGATCGCGGCCCCGAGGTGCTCCACGCCTGGCGAGAGCTCACCAACAGCGACCTTCCGGACGCGCTGACGACCGTAGGGCGCTATCTCCAACTGCCCCCCATGCCCGACATCCCCGAGCCGGTACGGGGAAAGTCCTTCGCGGTCGTGGAGGTAATCCACCTGGGGTCCCCAGCGGAAGCTGACGCCCTGCTCACGCCGCTCCGCGCCCTGGAGCCGGGGATGGACACGATCGAAACCATGCCCGTGGGCGCCCTAAGCCACTTGCACATGGACCCCGAGCATCCGGTGCCCGCGGCCGGCGACGGGCTCGCCTTGGCCGAGCTCCCGGCGGAAGCGGTCGACGAGCTCGTGCGCGTCGCCGGTGCCGGATCGGGCTCGCCTTTGCTGTCGGTCGAGGTGAGGCACCTCGGCGGTGAGATCGGGCGCGCCAGACCCGAGAACGGCGCCCTCGCGTCGATCGACGCCGAGTACGGCCTCTTCTCCGTCGGCATGGCGCCGACGCCGGAGGCCAAGGCGGCGGTGGAGACCCACGCTCAGACCGTGAAGGAGGCCATGGGCCCGTGGCAGGGCGGGCACATGTACATGAACTTCACCGAGACCAGCCAGGATCCGAGCGCCTTCTGGCAACCCGAGGCCTACGACCGTCTGCGTCGCATCAAGGCCGACGTCGACCCGACGAACCTGATCCGCTCGAATCATCCTGTTCCACTCGTCGACGGCACCTGACCGGTCAGATTGCTCTCGGCTTCGGTGTCCTGATCACATCGCAAAACCGGCCAAGGGTAAGAGATCGTGCAAACCCTCGATCACGACTCCGTTAGGGATCATCTCTCCGCGCCCGCCGAAGTGGTATATAACCTCGTCGCAGATGTGACTCGGATGCCGGACTTGAGCCCGGGGATCTGCAACATCGACACGCCGCACGTGCCCGATGGGTGGGACGCCCACGTGTCGTTATCGAGCGCAGGGCTGCGGACTGGGCGGGAGCCGACAGTGCTGATGCTTAGCGCTGGAGTGGGTGCCACCCACGATGGTCACCCCCCCAGTCCGAGCGGAGGAAGCCGGGCTGGCGGCCTGCTCGACGGCCTGCAGTCGACGCGCGGCATACTACTGACGTCCAGTCACGCCAAGGGAGCGAACCATGGACCTGACCGCGGCGGCGACGCCCGGCTACTTCGCAACCATGGAGGCGGAGCGCCGCTGGCTGCGGCGGCGAGCTGTCAGGGGTGGCCCGACGCCCGCGGACTACGAGACGCGGGACACCCTCACGAGCCTCACGATGGGCACGGCGAGTCTCCTCGTGCCGCTGGTGGTCCCGAGGGTGCTGGAGGCGCTTGTCGGACCGGGACACAGGATCAGACGCGGAGTCCTCGTGGCCACCGCTGCCGCCGCTGCGGTCACCACGGTGGCCGACCGAGTATGCCGGCTCGACGACGGGTTGGATCCGATCGGGTCCGTGGATCAGGACCCCCCGGTCACGATCGGGGACGGGTCGGCAGCGCCCACGCGCGGCCGGCGGGACCTCCCCGAGAACCGGTCGTGGCGGCGGTCAGCGGCCCGAGTGGCGCGCCGGGTCGCGGCGGCGGGCGGGGTCACGACGGTGTCGCTGGCAGCGACCAGCGCGGCAACGTGGTGGGCTTGGTGCACCAACAGCCGCCGGTTCTGGGCCCGGCGAGTGCTTCCCGACCTCGGGTGGGGGCCGCGAAGTCTCCTAGCGGCGGTCTTCGCGTGGGACTTCATCTACTACTGGAACCACCGCTTCATGCACGAGGTGCGCTACCTGTGGGCGAGCCACGTCCAGCACCATTCGAGCGAGCGCTACAACCTGTCGACCGCGCTTCGTCAGCCCGTCACTAGCGCCCTGGAGGTCATGGCGCCGTACGGCGTGCTGTCGCTGTTCGGCATCCGGCCGGAGTTGGTCGCGAGGGCCCGCGAGCTAAACCTTCTCTACCAGTACTGGATCCACACCGAGACCATCGGCCGCATGGGGCCGCTCGAGGAGGTACTGAACACGCCGTCCCATCACCGCGTCCACCACGGCAGCAACCCGGAGTACCTCGACCGGAACTACGGGAGCATCCTCATTGTCTGGGATCGCCTCTTCGGGACCTTCCAGCCTGAGGTGGCGCGGGTGGTGTATGGCCTCACCCACAACATCAACACGTTTAACCCGCTTCGAGTGAGTACACACGAGTACCGCGACATCCTGCGGGATGTGGCCAGGTCGCGCTCGTGGCGTGATCGGCTCTCGTTCGTACTGCGCGGTCCCGGTTGGGCGTACCAACGGCGCGACGAGTTGGCACCGGAATCGGGGGCGCGCTCCGAAGGGGTCATGCTGGCTCCGGTCGGCTGAGGTCGAGCGGCTGGCCAGCCTCTGGTAGGTAAGACTCGAGTTGGTTTGGGGCCGAGGGACTAGCGGGCCTTGGCGATGATCCCGTCCATCTGCTTGGAGTCGAAGCCCCGGAGGGTCTTGGTGCGGATGGCGCCGCCCGAGCACTGACGGAGGAGGGCGGCGACGGCTGACTCGTCGTCAGGGAAGTCGACCACGCTGACAATGTCGTACTCGCCGACGGTCCAGAGCAGCTCGCGCACCTTGCCCCCGGAGTTCTCCACCATCTTGGTGAAGTCCTTGGCTCGCTTGGTGCTTTCCGCAAAGTTCTTGATGCCCTGCTCAGTCCAGTTGATGAGCGAAACGTAGGTAGGCATTTCTGCTCTCCCTCCGACGGTGTTGGGCCGAGTCTAGGAGCTGGATTTTGTTAAGGGTGAGGGGTCAGTCAGCAGATCCTTGGCCGGTCTACCGCTGTGGTACCCATCCGACCGTGCAACATTGGGGTCACCGATCTTGCTCCTCGTTCGCTGAGGACTCGCTCCGTCGCCGTGTCCGTGAGCTTCAGACCACTCAGTGCCTCCCGGCGGGAGGCGGGTAGGCCGGCACCCGTTCCAAGGGCGGCACCGTCGTGTAGATGGTGACCGCGCCCTTCGGATCGAAGACATCGGGCGGAGTCGCCGGCCAGTGCCCCGGCAGGTATCGCTTACCACCGTCGGCGTACTCGTACATGCCGCTGCCTTGGGTGCCGAGCTCGTCGGGGCCCTTCGCTGCCGGGTTCCACCAGATCTGGGTGGCGTCGTCGATTCCCAAATAGTCCGTGAAGGGCCATCGCCCGTGGTTCCCGAACGAGATCGACGGCTGCGTGAACGCGGTGGGCGTCGGCGGGGCCGCGAACGCCGCGTCCTCGAAGGTCTGGGGCGTCAGGTCCGGACCGACGCCCTGCAGGATGGCGTACAGCAGGTTGAAGTCGGCAGCTACCAGCTGTCCCCCGGTCTTCGACGGCGGAGCGTGACCATAGAACCACTCGTACAGAGGGACCAGTCCACTTACAGACGGGTCCGTTCTGGCGGGCAGGAACGAGATCCCGAAGGCGTGAGCCCACTGCCGTTGGTCATATGTCCGGGCGAACACCGTCGTATCGATGAGAGCCGTTCCGGTGATGACCCACTCGGGGTCGTAGTCCTGGCTGGCCGCCGCTCGGGTCAGAGGCCCGGGGGCGATGGGATCGCCCACAAAGAGCACCGACGTGACCCCGGCTGACTTCAGCTGCGCGATGAGCGCCCGTGCGTCGGTTCCCAGGTCGAGCGGTGACTTGTAGTCGAGCACGGTGGCCAGATGCACGCCGTAGTGAGCCAAGCTCTGCTCGAAGTGGGCTTGCTGAACGGGCGAATTTGGGTCTGCTGACAGGTAGATCTCGCCGAACTTGCGACGCTCGTTCTGCAGCCCGCTCGATCCCGCATACTGGGCCTTCCGGTTGGCGAGCGCCTTTCCCACGTACTCGGCGAGGTGGATTTGACCCTCGTCCGGGTTCATCATGAGGCCGAGCATGTACGGGGCATGCTGGGCGTAGTACGCGTTCGGTTGGCCCTGCACGCAGTCGATACACATAATCTTGTTGTTGGCGAGCTCGTCGCCGAATGCGTTCGTCAGAACAGGTCCGCCGATGACCATGAAGGGCTTGATGTCGTCGATGATCCGTGTGGCGTCGGCTCGCGCCGCGACCTCGTCGTTCGCCGCCCCGGTGGCGGTGAACGGCACCAGGTCGACTTTGCGGCCATACGTCTCGTAGAAGCTCTGGTAGAAGTTGACCCAGTCTCGGACGGTCTGGAGCGTCTGGGCGTTCGTGTCGGTGTCCCCGATGGCGCCTTCGATGTACTTGAGGATCGGGTCCTGGTCCTGGGCCTGATACAAGACGACTTTGATCGAGTCGCCCGTGACGCCCGGTGTCGTGACGCCCCCGTTGGTGCCGTGGAACGGGGCGTAGCAGTCGCCGGCGAAGAAGCTCGGGTAGGCGAGCTTGCCGCGAGAGGTGTCGCACCGGGCCCCCCAGTCGATCGATCGGGTCTGGCCGGTGGCCGCCGCCTGCCCCCAGGACAACACCCCAGCAGGCTGAAACGAGCCTGGGGCCGCCCGACGCGTGGCCACGCTTCCCGAGGACGTGCCGCCATTCGATCCGGTCAACGCCACGGTGACCTCCACCGAGGCCAGAAGGACGACGATGGCCACCAGTGGCCCGAAGCGGCGGAGCGCCCGGCGGAAGCCTGGCGGCGGCGGGGATGGCTGCATCGGGTGGCTACCCATCGGCGTCTTGCTCCGTGTCGACAGACGTCCGGCGCCTCGTCATGTGACCGCCCCACCCGTTCGGGCGACAGCCGAGTAGGAGGAGCCGAGGTATGACGACACCACCAGGGGGTCGTTGAGAACATCGTCGCTCGATCCCTCGGTGATGACGCGTCCCTGATCGAGAGCCACCAGCCTGTCGGCGACCGAGCTGATGAGGCGCACATCGTGCTCGACGACGACCAGCGCCGCTCCCAAGTCATCGCGGAGTCGTCGCAACACTGGTCCCAGTGCCTCGGCCTCGCGTTGGGCGATGCCACTTGAAGGCTCATCGAGGAGAACGACCGTCGGATGCTGCGCGGCGACGCAAGCGAGGTCGACGATTCGCCTCGAGCCGGTGGACAGCTCGTGGATGAACTTCGAGCGAAAGCCTTCGAGGTTGAAGAGAGCGATGAGCTCGTCGACACGTCGCCGAACCGCCTGCTCGGTGTCGAAGGCAGCAGGCAGGTGCAGGGCGGCATTGAGCGGGTCCTTCACCTCGACGAAGCGATCCAACGACACCGCAATGGCCTCCTCCACCAGGAGCGCCGGAAAGAGCCGAGCATCCTGAAATGATCGGCCGAGGCCCGCCCGGGCTCGGGCGTCCGGGCCCCAGCCGCTGAGATCCCTGCCGGCGAGGAGCACACGGCCGCTGTGATCGGCCGTGAACCCGGATACCAGGTCGAGCAGCGCGGTCTTTCCGGCGCCGTTCGGCCCGATGATCCCCACGATCTCCCCGGGGCGGGCACGAAGGGACACCCGGGACACCGCCTGGATCCCCCCGAAGTTCACGGAGAGCTCCTGGACGTCCAGCAACGGCTGTGATGGCTCGAGGCCGACTCTGCTCGCACCGCCGGATCGATCACGTTGCGGCCCGTCCGGCCCGGTCGACTCCCGGTCCCCGGAGGGCTCCGGCGTCGCACCGGCGCCCGCCAGGAACACCGATCGCAGGAGGTCAGGGCGCTCGAAGAGATCGGTGCACAAGCCATGGAACCTGATCTCGCCCCGCTCCATGAAATACGCCGAATCGGCGAGGGTGAGGGCAACGTTCGCCGACTGCTCGACGACCACGACCGTCGTTCCCTCCTCGCGGATCGCCCGCACCATGGGCAAGAGCTGCTCGACGACGATCGGGGCGAGCCCGAGCGAGAGCTCGTCGATGAGGAGGAGCCGAGGCCGAGCGACAAAGGCCATGGCCAGTGCCAGCATCTGCTGCTGGCCACCGGACAGGTTCGCTGCTGTCTCGTGGAGCCGCGGGCGCAGGAAGGGAAGCTGGTCGATCACCTGATCGGCGCGAGCCCGCCGCTCGCGACCCTGCCGGCGTTCCAGCCAGCCGGCGATCCGGAGATTCTCGGCGACCGTGAGCGAGTGGAAGACACCATCTCCGCCGGGCATCTCGGTGATGCCGATGGACGCGATCTCGTTCGGCGGGGCGTAGGTGATCTCTCGACCATCGAAGATCACAGCACCCTTCTCGGCACCGACGACACCGGCGATGGCCTTGAGCAGGGTTGACTTGCCTGCGCCGTTGGCTCCGAGCAGGGCCACGATCTCACCCTGATCGACCTCGAAGTCGACGTCGAACAGCACCCGCACGTTGCCGTACGACACCCGCAGGCCGCGACAGAGCAGCAGCTTGACTCGGCCCTGCCGGCGCTCGTACAGCACCTCGGAGCGAGCCGCTGCCGTCGTCCAGACCTGCTTGATGTCCCCGTCCAACACCTTTCCTGCCGCCGACATCAGCAGGCCGCCGACGATGAACACGGGGGTGATGAGCAGCATCCCGGACCGAATACCGATGCCATCAGAGATGGCACCGACGAGGGGCAGGACGACCAGTCCAGGGACCACCCAGAGCGCACCGAGCGAGAAACCCATCGAACGCGCCCGGGGAGGAATGGCAAGCGACAATGCGGCAAGAGTGCCTGGCCCGACGATGGCCAGCGTTGCGACGATGACCATGTTGGCGGCGATCGCCAGCCACAGCCATGGTGCCAGAGCGAAGACCGCCGCGAACACAGCCGCCACGAGCGACGTCAGCGCGATGAACCGGATCACGAGCCCCGGGTCACGGGCGATGAGCCTGGTGCCAACGCGGGATCCCAGGTACAGACCGATCAGCCCGATGGGCTCGATGGCGGCCACGATCCACGACCGCTCGAGCGCGCCCAAGCCGAACTGACGCTGGTACAGGAGAGCAGCCAGTGAGCCGAAGCCGATCAGCGAGGCGGCAAGGAAGGGCAGCGCATAGAAGATCCGGCGTAGGCTGTCTATCTTCCACACCAGCCGTTGTGACTCGGAGAACGACGGCGGCGGCTCCTCGGTGTGCAGCGGATCACCCTCGAGGCCCATGGCCTCGCGCTCCTGGATCCCGCGGCGTGGCTCACGGAGACGTAGGCCCAGTAGCACCAGCACCGTGATCGGCACGGCAAGGACGAGAAAGGGTGCCCGCCAATCCAGCAACGCCGCCAACGCTCCCGCCAGCAACGGCCCGGCCAGGGCGCCGAGCGCGTTGGCGACGCGATGGAGTGAGTACACCCTGGGCCGGGCGCCGATCCGAAACCAGTCGGCCAGCAGTGAGTTGTGCGTCGGGAACACCGTCGCCTGGCCGACCCCCGAGCCTGCCCGCATCACGCAGAGGATCCACACGCTGGTGGCCAACCCGGTGCCGACAGAGAAGAAGGCGAACACCGACGCACCGACCAGCATGAGGCGCACGCGCTTGGTGCGGTCGGCCAACTGGGCAATCGGGACCGTGAGCGTCAACCCGACCAGCGCAGCCACGGCGACCAGAGAGAGGATCCCGGCGTCAGACATGTGGAAGGCGTCTCGGATGTTGGGTGTGAGCAGAGCAAACGACCCACGATCCATCTCGTCGACCATGTTGATGCCGAACAGGATCGCGAGCGCGTAGGCGGGACCTCCGCCTGTCAGGTCGCTGATCCACGATCCCGGATGTCGAAGTGCAGCGCGAATCCCTTCGGCCTTCGGCGGCGAGTCGATCGCCAGCGGCTCGATGGGGATCACCCCAAGCCTCCGGGCTTTCGTGCCGGTATCGCCGGGGGCGGAGACGACCGAGTCGGAGCTGTGCCGGACACGACACGTTCGAGGATCTCCGCCTGGGGCATCGAGTCGGGCGGGGCGAGCGGGGACTCGTCTGCGCCGACCTCGCCAGGTCCGGCGTCCCTGCTTCCGGCCAGGCTGGGCACCGCGATCCCCTTGCGCTCGGCGATCCACCGAAGAGCGGCGTCTCGAACCCGATAGACGACGTCGCTGAGCCCTCCGGGGATGATCATCAGCACCAGGAGGACGCCGACGGCCGATACCAGCCCCTGCCACTGGGCGCTCGGCAAGAACCACTCTCCTCCCTTCAGGAAGAGCGCGCCGAGGAGGCCACCCAGCAGGGATCCCACACCGCCCACGACTGCCGCGATGAACACGACGACGCTCTGGTACGGGGAGTAGGTGTCGGGGCCGTACCCGGTGAGGAGATGAACGAGCAGGCATCCGCTGACAGCTGCCAGGAAGCCTGACATGGCGAAGGCGAGGAGCTTCGCGCGCGTGACATTGACGCCGTAGGCCTGGCTGGCCACCTCGTTCTCGCGCATGGCGCGCAGGACCCGGCCGGTGCGACTGTTGCGCACCCCGGCCACGGCGAGAAGGGTGACCACAAGGCACGCCAGGCAGAGCTCGTAGTAGGCCGACTGCGACTGGAGACTCACCACGCCGAGAAACGCAGGCCGGTTGACCGTTCCAGTCGGGATCCAGGAGAAGTGTGCACTGTTCAGGAGGTACGAAGACGTCGCCAGGGCGAAGGCCAGTGTCGTGACGGCGAGGAAGAGCCCGCGTACCCGCAAGGCGGGCAGCCCCACGACGAGGGCCACGGTCGCGCCGACGGCGCCCGCGAAAAGCATGGCGAGGCTGAGGTCGAGATGCCACTGCTGCGTGGCGTACGCGCCCGTCGTGGCGCCGAAGGCGGCAAACGACATCTGTCCCAGCGACACCTGTCCCGCCCATCCAGTCAGGACCACCATCGACACAGTGATGATCCCGAACAGGACCACGGCGGAGGCCTTGACCTGGTTGCCGGCGTCGAGCAGGTACGGAAGGGCGACGAGGAGCCCGCCCACGGTGAGCAGCCCGAGCCATTTCGAGGCGCGGACGGCGGGGAGGCCCTGCAGCTGTCGAGGAACCGGCCGCACCTCGTCGGCCGACCGCCAGCTGGAGCGCTCTTGTCGTTCGGCCCGGATCCCGCTGGCCCTGCGGGCGAGAAGGCAGACGACGATCACCGCGGCGAAGATCGGATCGACGAGCTCGGGGTTGCGGGGATAGTGCCACACGACGGCTTGCTGGAGAAGGCCGAGGGCGACTGCGGAGACGGTGACGGCCACCAGGTCCGACAGCCCGCCGAGCACGAGAGCCGCCAACGAGGCCAGGAGGACGCTGAAGTTCACGTCGGTGATCACGGGCAGGCCTACGACCCCTGCTTGCAGGAATACTCCGACGAAAGACAAGAGCGCAGCCGTGGCCCAGACGACCGTCTGCAGGCGCTTGACCGGTATCCCGAGCAGACTGGCGCGGTCGGCATGTTCTGCGCTGGCCCGAATGGCAATACCCAGGTCGGTGAACCGGAGGAGCGCCGCAACTCCGACGAGCGCCAGCGGGGCCACGAGCAGGGCGACGAGATCGTCGGCGGAGAACACGATCGGCTGAACCGTGAAGTGCACCGTGAGAGGCACGTGGATCTGACTGGTGGTCGGCTGCTTTCCCCAGAGCAGCGGTGTAACGGCGGCCGCCACGGCGAGCAGCTGCGCCACGCCGAGCGTGGCGACGGTGAGGAGCAGCCGCGGCGCTCGGAAGAGCCGCCGTATCACCACCAACTCGACGGCGGCGCCGACAATCACGGCACCGACGACGCCGACGGTGAGGGCGAGCAGGTAGTTCCAACCGCTCCACACCACGAGTCCCACGGCAAGCACGGTCGGCGCTGTACCCAACTGGCCTTGGGCGAAGTTGAGAATCCGGTTCGCCCGATAGACGAGCGCCATCCCGACGGCGACGAGCGAACCGAGCAGACCCAGGATCAGACCTTGGAGCGCGACCCCTGCGGGAAGGGGAAAGACGACGACAGCGACCGCGGCTATAGCGCCCGCGGGCAGGAACCGGGCGAGCGCCGCACGAGGTACCGGCCGTGCGCCATTCGCCGATACCTGTGCGAAACCTGCCAATTCGCCCCCTGCGGTGCGCTCCGCGTGGCCGGTGGGGCCGAGTCTGTCTACATCATCTCCCAGGGAGCCCTCGAACAACCGCGCAGCGACCGCGGCGACCGCGGTGGCTAGCCGACGTGCCCGGCCGGTCGACCTCGGCTCGTGAGGGTCAGAAGAGCTCGAAGAGCTTTTCGGGGGGTCGTGCGATCACCGCACGGTCTCCCCGGATGACAATGGGTCGTTCGATCAGGATGGGGTGCTCGACCATGGCCTCGATCAAGGCGTCGTGGTCAGCGTCGTCCAGGTGGAGCTCGCTGTAGACGTCTTCTCCGGTGCGCATCATGGCTCCGGGGTCATCGATGCCGAGTTGCTTCATCACTCGCTTGATTTCCAGTCGGGTTGGGCGCCGATCCAGGTAGTGGAAGTAGTCGATGGTCTCGGGTCGCGCCTCCAGTAGCTCTCGGGCACCCCGGCACTTCGAGCAACCCGGGTTGAACCAGACGCACACTTCGTCCACGGCGAAACCCTACCGCTGGCAGTTCGGCTTCGAGCTGCTACCGCTGCGCGCGCAGCTGCGACGCCCCCTTTTCGACCAAACGTGGAACCAGACAAAGATCGAAGGAGCCGCGGGAGCGATCAGGCGGCAGAGCCTACGGGTGAGCGCCGGATCGGCAGGGTCTCATACATCCGCACCGCCACGACGACCCCCGAAAGCGCCGTGATGAGAGCCACCACCCAGATCGAAGCGGCGAGGCCGAACAGGTCGGCCACCACGCCGGCCAGGAGAGCCCCGACGGCGAAGCCGCCATCCCGCCACAGCCGATAGACGCCCACCGACGTGGCTCGCCAGGTCGGGTGGGCGACGTCCCCGATGACGGCGAGCAGGGTCGGATACACCATGGCCGTGCCGGTGCCCAGGAGGAGTGCACCGAGCGCCCAGGGCCAGAACCCGGTACTGACTGCGATGAGGCCGAGAGCTGCAGCCTGGATCACCATGCCGTAGGCGATGAGCCATTTCCGGCCCAGACGATCGGAGGCAGCACCGGTGATCAGCTGGCCGAGGCCCCACACGGCGGGGTAGAGGGCGACGAGCACGCCGATGCTGCTGAGCGACAGGCCGTGGCGGGCGAAGAAGATGGGAAAGATCCCCCATGCCAGTCCGTCGTTCAGGTTGTTGACCATGCCGGCCTGGCTGGCCGACGAGAGGGCCCGCTCCTTGAAGCTGGTGAGGACGAACACCTGCGGGGTCGAGAGCCCACTGCCCAGATCCGCCTGCGAACCTTCCCTCGTGGCGGCCTCGGCTCGGGCGTGGGCATGGGTTTCCCGCACGAACAGCGTCGACAGCCCCAGTCCCAGTCCGGCGAAGACCAGCCCGAGGAAGAACGGGTCGGGTCGAAGCCCGGCGCGGCCGGCGATGAAACCGGTCGCCCAGGCGGTGACCGCCACCGCCCCGTAGCCGGCCGCCTCGTTCAGGCCCATGGCCAGGCCCCGGCTCTTCGGCCCGGCCAGGTCGATCTTCATGATCACCGTGGTGGACCACGTGAGGCCCTGGTTGAGGCCGAGCAGCACGTTCGCCACCACGATCCAGGCCCACGAGGGCCCGAACATGAGGAGGAGCGGCACCGGGACGCCGAGCACCCACCCGACCACCAGGAGCGGCTTCCGTCCCAGCCGATCCGACAGGGTTCCAGCGAAAAAGTTGGTAGCTGCCTTGGTGACCCCGAAGGCGACGATGAAGGTCAGCGCCGCTGTGAAGGCGTGCAGGTGGAACACGCGGGTGCCGAGCAGCGGCAGCACGGTCCGCTCCTGACCGACCATCCCGCCGACGAGGGCGTTGACCCCCACGAGCAGAGAGAACTGGGCCAGGTTGGCCCGCAAGCCCAGCTGCGGGCGGGGTTCGTCCCCGACCGCCGACCTCACGGGTCCAGATCCAGCCGGTGTCCCGTGACGTCGGCCCATTCGTGGGGACTGCCGATGACCACGGCGAGGCGGCGTCGGCCGGCTCGGCTCAAGAGACTGGCGCCGGTCACGGCGCGCTCGCCGTGCTCGCACATGACGGTGACCGGTCCAGGCGGCAGATCCGACGACCGCTCGGCCAGCGAGCCCAGCTCGATGTGCACCGAGCCGGGAACGTGGCCCATCTCCCACTCGCTCGTCTGCCGGACATCGACCACGGTGCTCGTCTCGATGGAGGTGGAGCCAGGCCCCACGACCTCGAAGCTCTCCGTGCGCAAGCCGGCCGCCGCCCACGCTTCCACGCTGCCAGCCAGCTCACCGGCCAGGTCCTCGTAGCCCACGTTCAGGCACTGTCGAACCAGATCGGCGCGGTCCTGACCATCGCCGACGACGAAGACGACGCGGCGCCCTGCGGGCACCAGCCAGCCCAACCAGGTGGCGAACTGCGGACGCAGCGGGATCGACAGGGAGCCGGGAATGTGCCCCGCCGCAAATTCCCGCGTCGGACGAACGTCGACCAGCTCGGCTACGACCTTTACCTCCTGCTGGAGTGCCGCCACGGTGAGCGGGCGCAGGCCTCCTGACAGGACGTCGAGCCGCGGACCGCGGCGGTTCACCTCGCGCAGCCGTCGAAAGTACGGCGGATAGGTCCCGAACCCTTTCAGCAGGGAAGTGACGAACGCGTCTTCGTCGGTGGCATGAAGGAGCGGGTTGGTGGCGCGCTCTCGGCCGATCGTGGTGATGCGATCGTCGCCCCCGGGCGTCGAGCAGAATGACCCCGCCCCGTGCGTCGGGTAGACGACGAGGTCGTCGGGGAGGTCGGCCAGCCGCCCGTGCAGGGACAGGTAGGCAGCCCGGGCCAGTGCCTCGGTCTGCTCGGGGCTCACCAGGTCGGTGCGGGCCACCGACCCGACGAGCAGCGACCCGCCGGAGAACAGGGCGAGCGGCTGCCCGCCGTCAACCAGCAGATATGCCATGTGCTCGGGAGCGTGACCGGGGGTGGCGAGGGCGCGCAGGCGGAGTCCACCCAGGTCCACCTCATCGCTGTCTTCCAGACCGCGGTGCCCGAACCCGAGACCGCTCGCTTTGGGCGCCAGCACGGTTGCGCCGCGAGAGCCGAGAGCACGGCTGCCGGACACGAAGTCGGCGTGCAGGTGCGTCTCGACGCTGAAGGCGACCCGCCGGTCCCGCCCCTCGGCCCACGCAAGGTAGGTGTCGACGTCACGGGAGGGATCGACGACCATGACCCGCCCGTCTTCGAGGACCACCAGCCAGGCGGTGTTGCCCAGCCCCTCGTCGACAACGGGGATGATCTGCACCCGGTCGGTCTCCACGTGTGTCACTCGTCGACACCGTCGACTCGCGCTGCGCTGCCGGCGACCACCGGCAGCCCGGCCTGGCGCCACTCGGGAAGACCGTCCTCTAGCCGACGGGCTTCGTATCCACGGTGGCGGAGCTCCCGCACGGCGTCGTCGGCGAAGGCGCAGTAGCGGCCTCGGCAGTAGGCGACGACCTCGACGTCCTTGGGCAGGGTCCGCAGGCGCCGCCGCAGCTCCGCCACCGGGATCGATTGGGCGCCTGGGATGTGACCGGCCTCGTACTCTGCTTGGGGCCGAACGTCGACGACCACGACCTCATCGAGCCGTTGAGTGAGCTCTGTTCTGGTCACCGCCTCCAGCTCGGAGCGGTCGCCCAGATAGGCCTGGGCCAAATGAGAGAGTCCGGCGACGTGGGAACCGGCCACCTGGCGCATCGCCGCCCACAGCTCGGTCACCTGCTCGCCGGCCAGGCGGTAGAAGACTCTAGTGCCCTCTCTGCGGCTGACGAGGAGGCCAGCGCCGGCGAGGACATGGAGATGGTGGGACGTGTTGGCCACGCTCTGGCCGATCTCGGCGGCCAGTTCCTCGACCGATCGCTCACCCTGGGCCAGAACATCCACCAGCTCTGCCCGACGGCCGCTGGCCATGGCCTTCGCCACCTCGGCGAAGGCGTCGAACAGAGCGTCCTTGGCGGTCCGGTCACCCACGGGGGAGAGTTTACCGAGAGTTCTCAAGACATCAAATGATCTCTTGAAAATCCTGGTCGATAGCCGCCGCGAACTGACCACCAGACGCCGTCCCCCAGTCTCCCGATCCCACAATTGGGGGACCCGGGGGGTTGTTTTCCCTGCTAGAGGCGGTACTCTTGCAGTGCTGCCACGGGGTACCGCCCGCGGTGGCAGCGAGCACAGCAACGGAGTGGTCGGGGGGTCACGGACTCGACCACTCCGTTCGCGTTGAGCCCACAAGCTAGCGAGGGCGCACTGCTCGTCGCATTCTCTCCGCCACGCGACCGGGCAATTGGTTGCATACCGCTGAACCCCCCAAATCGGTCCTGACCGTCGCCGACGTGGGAGCTTCCCGACACCGCAGGGTGAATGGGCCGAAGCGTCGAATATCAATTGCCGAAGACGGTCAGCAGCGCGGCTCGACGGTCGGTCGGACGGCCGAGAAACGGCTGCGCTTTCCCGAACGCTGCATCGCCGCTGGCGAGGTTGGAGATGGCAAGCTCCAGGCGCACATCGGCTGGCTCCACCGAGACCGGGGCGTCAGACACCAAGGCGGTCGCCGTCACCAAGCAGGACGAACGACCACCCGGGACGGCGGACGACCCCAAGCCTCAGCTCGCTGAGCCCGAAGGGGAAGCGCCCACCGGGGGAGCCAAGGGACCCAAAGGAGCAGACCCTGGCCCGGCGGCGCCGCCCACGCGCGCCGAAGCTCCCAGCCCGGGGCTGTCCCCGAGTGAACGGTTCGCCGCCCTCGCCGAGCGCGTGCACCTCGGTGTGCTCGCCACGGGGATCGCGCTCATCGTCTTCGGCGTGCTGCTGTTGGGTGGAACGCAGATCGCCTGGCGCGGCCTCCTCGACGCCCTCCTCGCCGTCCTCGGTTTCATCCTCATCATCGGCAGCCGCAGGTCCGGCGGCCGGCGCGGTCTCGTCGTGCTTGGCCTCCTGCTGGCGATCCTTCTGCTGGGCGTGTGGCGCGCCAACGTCCCTCTGGCGGGCGGCCTGCGCTTCAGCACGGTCACCCCGACCGCGCCACAAGGCCTGCCCCCGACATTGCGACAGTCCGGCGGCACGCTGACGATCGACCTCAGGAAGTACCGGCCGCCTCTGACGCCACCCCAGCAGATCCAGCAGGTGCAGGCGAGCATCGGAGCTGGTCGCCTCCGCGTGCTCGTGCCACCGGGCACCGTTCTCCAGGGTGCGATCGTCGTCGGAGAGGGGCAGACGTCGGTCGCCGGTGTGACCAGGAACGGGGTGGGGCTCGAGGTCCCGCTCGCCACCCAGAACATCCCCGCCCTCGCCCGGGTGGACCTGCGAGTGGGCGTCGGCACGGTGGAGATCGACGATGTCAAGTAGACCGAGCCACGCAGAGCCGATCCCGCTCTTCGCGGGGAGCATTTTCCTGGTGCTGGGCGCGGCACTGTTCCTCGACAACCTCGGGGTCATCGGCCTACGCACCTCGGACTTCATTCCGCTCGTCATCGTCGCCGCAGGTATCGGGGCGGTGGTGCTCGCCGTCTCCAGGGTCGTGCCGACGCCCGGCAGCGCATCGACGACTCGATCATCCCGCAGCGGGCGCGCCTGACATCCTGACAGACCGCCTGTGACCCACTGACGGGTCATAGCGTTCCAGGCCGCAGCCCGTTAGCATCGCTGGCCGCCGAAGCGCAGGCCTTCCCGGCCGACGGCGGAGCAGCACACCTACCAGGGGGCACGCCTCGTGGCGACCGCGACCAACGGATCGGAGAACCTCGGATCTCGTGGCCGCCGCTACTACCTCGAGATCCTCCTGGCCAGCTTCGCCGGGCTCCTGCTCGAGATCAGCTACACGCGGATCACGTCCTTCAAGCTCTTCTACTACTACACGTACCTGGTCATCGGGCTCGCCCTGCTCGGCATCGGCAGTGGCGGGGTGCTCGTCGCCGTCTCGGGGCGCCTGCGCCGGGCAGCCACCGACAGGATCGTGTCGTGGAGCCTCCTGCTGGGCGCGGCCAGCGTCGCCGTCGGCTACATCGTCGTTGCCTACGTCTCTGTCGACGAAACCGCCCTCTGGCACTACGGCACGGCCGGCTCGGTCGAGAACCTGGCCCTCCTGCTGGTGATCTGCTTCACGCTGGCGGTCACGTTCGTGGCCATCGGCGTCATCATCGCCACGCTGTTCGGCCGGAGGCCGGAAGGAGTGGGGGCCCTCTATTTCGCCGATCTCGTCGGAGCCGGCGCGGCGTGTGCCGTCGTCGTCTCGCTCATCAGCTTCATCGGACCGCCGGCCACGATCTTCCTCGCCGCGTTGGTCATGGCGCTCGCTGCTCTTCGCATCGAGCTGCGGCGCCGCTCCATAGCTGTTCCCGTGGCGGCCGGCCTCGTCGTCCTCCTGGCCATCGTCGTGGCCGCTCCCGGTTTTCTTCCCGAGCAGCGGCTGGCGGCCGGCAAGCTCGACGTGGTGGGCACGAAGATCCGGGAGACACGCTGGAGCCCGATCTTCCGTGTCGACGCCGTGGACTTCCCGGACTCCCTCGGCCTGTACCACGACGGCCTGCTCGGCTCCGTGGTCCGTCACTGGAACGGTGATCCCTCGACCCTCGGTCAGCTGGGCTACAGCAAGGACCCCAGGTCACTGCCGTTCGCCGTGGCCGGCAGGTCCGGGCAGGACGTCTCGATCATCGGGGCGGCGGGCGGGAACGAGGTCCTTGCGTCCTTGTACTTCGGTGCCCGCCATGTCGACGCCGTCGAGCTCAACCCGGCCACCTACTCGCTCGTCACCGGCCAACTGGCCGACTACGACGGGCATCTGGCGCAGAACCCGCGGGTCGACTACACGAAAGGTGACGGCCGCTCGTTCCTGGCCCGCACCAACCAGCGGTACGACTTGCTGTGGTACCCGGCGCCCGACAGCTACTCGGCCACGAACGCCTCGACGGCTGGTGCCTACGTCCTCTCCGAGAGCTACCTCTATACGACGAACGCCCTGGTCGACAGCTTCCAGCATCTTCGCCCCAATGGGATCCTCGCCGCCCAGTTCGGTGAGTTCGACTTCGAGCACCAGCCCAATCGGACCGCCCGCTATGTCGCCACGGCGCGCCAGGCACTGAGCCAGATCGGGATCACCGACCCCACGCGCCACATCCTCGTCGCGACCACGCCGCAGGGTCTGTCGTTCGGCACCGTGTCCACGATCCTGGTGAAGAAGAGCGCCTTCACCGACAGCGAGATCCAGCGGTTCGTGGCCGGGCTCGGCCCGGTCAGTGGCTCGGTCGTTCGCTACGCGCCCGGCCAACCGTATCAACC
Organism: Acidimicrobiales bacterium; assembly: GCA_051985455.1. Taxonomy (GTDB): domain Bacteria; phylum Actinomycetota; class Acidimicrobiia; order Acidimicrobiales; family AC-9; genus AC-9. Next base: position 18,627 of record JBPYEI010000086.1, on the reverse strand, counting down.
GGGCCCCGTCAGTAAGGTCGTCACGAGCACCAACGCGCAGCTGGCCAACTTCTACTCGTCGTACCCGTACGACGTGAGGCCGGTGAGCGACGGCCGACCATTCTTCTGGCACTTCGCTTCCTTCAACAAGGTGATCGACAACTCGACACACTCGATCAACGCGGTGAACTTCGAGGACCAGCTGGGCGAACGCGTGCTGCTGCTGTTGCTCGTCATCGCGGCCTTCCTGGCCGTGGTCTTCCTGGGCCTTCCGTTCGTCGCCATCCGCGACGAGTGGAGACGACTGCCCCGGAAGGGACGCTCGGGGATCTACTTCGGCGCCGTGGGGCTGGGGTTCTTCTTCTTCGAGATCGCCCTCATCCAGCGGCTGGTGCTGTTCCTCGGCTACCCGACGTACTCGATCACGGTCACGCTGGCGTCTCTGTTGATCTTCACTGGTATCGGGGCGCTGCTCGCCGGCCGATTGGGGGCGCGACTCCGCCGCGGCTCACCGTTGCTCCTCGCGGCGATCGCAGGGATGACGGTGTTCTACGCCTTCGGGCTGCCGTCGCTGATGGACGCGGCGCAGACCCTGCCTCTCGTCGGCCGGGCCACGATCGCGTTCGCGGTGCTCGCCCCCTTGGGCGTCTGCCTGGGGGCGTTCACGCCCCTCGGTGTGGGGGCCGTCAGCCAGTTGACGAGCCTCCGTCGCGAGTACGTGGCTTGGGCGTGGGCGGTGAACGGGTTCGCGTCGGTGATCGGGTCCGTGCTGGCGACCATCATCGCCATGACATACGGGTTCGGCGTGCTCCTGGTGCTCGGCCTCGTCATGTATGTGATCGCGGTCGCTTGCCTGTATGCCCTCTCGGCACCGGGGCCGTCGGCGAGCCTCGTCGAAGACAGTGAGCGGGTGGGCGAGCTCGTCGGACAGCCGACCGCGGGCGGGACTGCGCACTGAGCTGCGACTCGGGAGTCGGGGCCTGCTAGCCCGCCCGCCGCCCCCAAACCTGGTGCACCCGAGCCTGGTGGAAGACCGTCGCCGGATCGCGAGCGGCGGCCTCCACCCCGGCCCGCAGGTCGTCGAGCTCTGTCGAAGACGCCGCCTGTGCCTCCAGGATCGAGGAGCGCATGTTGTCGAGCAGGCCCACGAGGAACAGCTTGTGGTCGAGAGAGGTCATCGGGTTGGTCACCGTCTGCTCGCGGACGTCCTCCAGTCCGGCGCCGGCGAAGAGCGCCGGCAACCGGGGGCCGATCGTCGGGTCGCCCCCGTGGGACCGGACAGTGGCGCAGTAGACGTCCTGCAGGTCGTCGAGCGCGGCAGCAGGCGGGTCCGAGCGCAGGGTTCCGGTGAAGATGTCCTCGACAGCCACCACGCCTCCCGGGCGCACGTCCTCCCGCATCGCCCGCAGCGCGGCCATCGGATCGACCAGGTGGCTGAGGAGGAGGCGGGCGTAGGCCAGATCGAAGGCATCCGGCTCGAGCACGGTGTCGGCGTCGGCACAGGCGAACTCCGCCGAGACCTCAGCGGCGGCCGCGGTCGCGCGGGCGATCTCGACCGCCTCTTTGTCGATGTCGATACCCACGGCCCGACCGTCGACGCCGACGGCGCGCGCCATGGCCAGGGTGACTTGGCCGTCGCCACACCCGACGTCGATGCACGCCCATCCGAGCCGCAGCCCGACCTGGTCGAGGAACGCAGCCGTGGCGGCGGCCATGACCTCGGCCTGCCGCTCCAGCCGGTCGGCATCCGCCTGCCCGCCGCGAATCGTGTACCTCGGTCCCCCCACTGCTTCGAAGACTAGAGCGCGGGCAGCACCTCTGTGGCGAACAAGCGGTTGGACTCCTCCATCAGCGACGGGTCGGCGTCCAATGAGCCGGGCACCACGATCACCCGCTGCAGACCGAGCTCAGCCAGGTCGCGCAGACGCGCCGCCACGACCTCAGGTCTCCCGGCGACCGCGAAGCGGTCGATGAACTCGTCCTCGAGCGACAGTGCCTGAGGAGCGGCCGTCTCCCCGTCGCCCGCACATACCCCGAAGCCAGCCTGGTGATGCCCCGTCGAGTGACGTCCGACAGCCCGTCGGTCGGAGCCCCTTCGGACGCGAACCGGGCGAAGGTCGCCGTGCTGCCCCGGACCAGGTCCCGCGCCACGCTCGGGTCGGGGTGCACACCCACGTTGACGAAAGCCCCCACCAGCACGCCGTCCCCTCCCGCCCGGCGCACCGTCTCGATCGCCCACCGGAGCCGCGCCGGCTCGGCCCCGACCGTGAAGTCGACCTGGTCGGCGTGTCGCGCCGCCACAGCCATCACCCGCGGACCGGTGGCCGCCACGCTGACAGGCACCTTGGGAGCTCCACCAGCTCCACCTTCCGTCAGCCATCTGATCTGGGTCGGGACGCCGTCCAGATCGACGGTCGACCCCCGCAGGTACCCCTGGATCGCCACCAGCATCCGCTCGAGCTCCGCCGCCGGCACCGGGCGCATCCCGAGCTGGGTCACGGCCGAGTCGCCGCGACCGAGCCCCAGCACCGCCCGGCCGCGGGTCTCGGCCTGCAGGGTCGCCGCCGCCGAGGCGGTCACGGCGGGATGGCGGGTGACCGGGTTGGTGACCCCCGGGCCGAGCAGGAGACGCTCGGTGGCGGCGCCGGCGAGAGCCAGCTCGACCCAGATGTCGGCGTTCAGGTTCTGGCTGTCCGCCACGAGCAGTCCCGTGAACCCCCACTGCTCCACCTGTCGGGCCCGCGCCGCCACGCGACCCGGGAACGAGAAGGTGTGCATCCACACGTCCATCAGGCAGCCTTCGCTCGCGCCAGGTCCCGCAGCCGGCGCTGGCCCTCCGATCGAGTCAGCACGATCACGTCACGGATGGGCTTTTCCGGCCCGACGATGGCCCACAGCGCCGGCTCGCCCGCGCCACCCGGAGGCGGCACGTCGACCGTGAGCAGCACGACGCCCACGTCCGGGTGGGCCGAGGCCAGGACGGCGGCCTTGCCGACGGACTTCCACAGGACGTCCGCCCGACGCAGACCGGCCCGGTTGGACGTGAAGCCACCGGCCACGTCGAAGTACCAGCGCTGGCCGCGCTGATCCCGGGCGGCGAAGCTCACGTCGACTCCCTCCGGGAACGACACGTCGTCCTCGATGTCCACGAACCCGCACCGCTCCAGCGTCACGCGCGCCAGCTCCCGCGCCGCCCGGCCCTCGCGCAGAGCCCGCTCGATGGCGTTGTCCACGACGCCGGCGGGGGAGTCGGCGTTCGCCAAACGCGGCCGTTCGGCGTCCAGCCGGCGCTGCGACAGGACCACGTACTCCTCCTCGGTGTCGTAGCCGGCGTAGTGGCGCTGCGTGCGCAGGGCGGCGACCGCCGTCGCGCCCGCTCCCACGAACGGGTCGAGCACCAGGTCGCCGCGGTACGTGTACAGCTCGATCAGCCGCTCGGGCAGCTCGACCGGGAACGGAGCCGGATGACCCACTCGTGTCGCGCTTTCGGCCGGTATCTCCCACAGGTCGGTCGTCGCCTCCATGAACTCGTCGCGGAAGATCGACGCCTCGCACGGCAGCCCACACTTCGATCGCTCCCGAGCCGACAGGGCACGGTCGAAGCGCCCCTTGCTGGCCACGACGACCCGCTCGGTCAGGTCACGCAGCACCGGGTTGCCCGGGCGCTGGAACGAGCCCCAGGCGCACGAGCCGGTCGAGCCCCGCGCTTTCACCCAGACGATCTCGCCTCGCAGGAGCAGCCGCAGCCGGTCCTGGAGGATCCAGGTCACGTCGCCGGCCAGGGACCGAAACGGCCGGCGACCGAGGTTGGCGACATTGACGGCCATGCGCCCACCCGGCTCGAGTTTGCGGACGCACTCGGCGAAGACCTCCTCCAGCATGCCGAGGTAGTCGGCGTAGCTCGTCGGGACACCACCCTCGCCCAGGGCCGCCTCGTACTCCTTCCCGGCGAAGTAGGGCGGTGAGGTGACCACGAGCGCCACCGAGTCGTCGTCGAGCTCGGGCATGCTCCGGGCGTCGCGGCAGAACACGTCGTCGACGGCCCTGCGTTCGGCGACACGAGCATCGTCGGAGACGATCGGCGCCTTGAACCGCTCGTAGAACGCGGACGAGTCGTGCGCCTCCCGTCGGGAGACGCCGAAACTCGACGTTGACGTGCTCTGACGTCGTCGTGTCGCCATCGCCGAACCGTACAGCCTTCATGCCGGAGAGTGGTCGACCGAACGTCGTCCATGGCCGCCACGCCGCAGGCTGGTTTCTCGCGTCTGGGCAGGTCAGCTACCCTTGTGTCCAGAGCTGGAGCGAGGCACCCAAGCGCGTGCCGCCGAGATTGGGGACGAAATGACGGTCGCTGCCACCCGCTTTCCGACCACCGACGTCGGTGGTGGGTTGGCCAGCTGGGCTCGGGTGTTCGCTGCCTACCCGGGTCCACGCATCATCACCGCCGCCTTACTGGTCGTGATGGCAGCGCGAGTCGCCCTGTGGCGCTGGCACTGGTGGGACCTGGTCATCGTGACCGCCTTCGTCGCCGCCCAGCCGTTCACGGAGTGGCTCATCCACGTGTTCATCCTGCACTTCAAGCCTCGCGCCGTGCGCGGTCGCACGGTCGACCCCTACGTGTCGCGCAAGCACCGGCTCCACCACCAGGACCCGCGGGACGTGCCGCTCATCTTCATCCCCCTGCCGACGCTGCTGGCGATGCTCATCGGTGGTGGGTTGGTGCTGGGGCTCGCCTTCCGCAGCGCCGAGCGGTCACTGACCGCCGGGGTCATCGCTCTCGTGCTCACCCTCGTCTACGAGTGGACCCACTTCCTCATCCACTCGCCGTACCGCCCGAAGACCGCTCTGTACCGCTACGTCTGGCGGGCCCACCGGCTGCACCACTTCAAGAACGAGAACTACTGGTTCGGCGTCACCATGCACCTGGCCGACCACGTGCTGCGCACGTTCCCGGACAAGTCGGCGGTGCCGACGTCGCCGACCTGCCGCACACTGGCGTCCTAGCACGCGAGACGCGCCAGACCTCAGCCGGGCAGCTGGCCCAGGGTCACCGTCACCGTCTGCTGGCCGCCGCTGGCCTTCTGCACCGTCACCTTGGCCTGATCGCCGGGCTTGAGGCCGGCGAGGACATCGTTGAGCGCCGACGTCGAAGGGGTCTTCTGCCCGTTGATGGAGGTGATCACGTCCTGGGCCTTGAGCCCGGCCTGGTCGGCGGCGCCACCCGGCTGGGCCTGGACGATGACGACACCGGCGGGTTGTCCGGAGTTGTTGTAGCCGGTCGTGGCCACGATCCCGAGCGCCGCCCGCCCGGAGTTGGTCACCTTGCCCTGCGAGGCCAACTGTCCGGCGATGGTCTTCACGGTGTTGCTGGGTATGGCGAAGCCGATCCCCGCCGCCGCACCGCCGCTCTGCTGGTCCGTCGCCGCCAACGTGGGGATGCCCATGACGTTGCCGTCGAGATCGGCCAGGGCGCCGCCGCTGTTGCCCGGGTTGATCGGCGCGCTGGTCTGGATGGTGTTGGCCAGCGTGGTGCTCCGGTCCTCGCTCACGGTGCGGCCGTTGTAGCTGACGATCCCATTGGTCACGCTGCTCGACAGCCCGAGCGGGTTGCCGATGGCGACGGCGATCTGGCCCACTTGGACCTGGCTCGAGTCCGCGAAAGTCGCGGGGGTGAGGCCGTTGGCCCCGCTGATGTTGACCATGGCCAGGTCGTCGGGGACGAACTCTCCCACCAGCTTGGCGGGCAGCGTCTGGCCGTTGGTGAGGGTTACCCGGAAGGCCGACGCGCCTCGTACCACGTGGTCGTTGGTCACGATGTTGCCCTTGGTGTCGTAGACCACGCCCGAACCGAGGCCCGTGTCGGTGGTGATCTCCACGACCGAGGGGCGCACCTTGTTGACGACGTTGATGTACGAGCTCTGCAGAGCCTGGGCGCTCGGATTGGCCTGGCTGGCGCCAGTGGTCGCCGCCGTGGTCGACGACGAGGTCTGCGAGGAACCGCTCGTGCAGGCGGCCAGCACCAGGGCGAGAACGGCGGCACCACCGATGCCGCCCACGATGCGAGATCGCTGGAAGTTCACGACCAGCATGCTGCCCTATCGGGCGGCGTCAGTCGAGGAGTGTGGGTCCGACCGGGCGTTCTCTTCCAGCCTGCGCTCGCGCACGTGGGCACGGATGCGCAGCCCGACGAGCACCGCGACGACGAGCACGACGAAACCAACCGCCGCCCAGGTGGACTCGGACAGGACCTGCTTGTAAGCGCTGCCGAGGAAGTAGCCGAGCAGGGTATAACCCGTGGCCCAGAGGATGCCGCCCAGGGCGTTGGCCATGAGGAACCGCGGGTAGTGCATACCGCCTATCCCGGCCAGACCGGGGACGATGGCTCGCAGGAACGCCGTGAGCCTGCCCAGCACCACCGCCCACGCGCCCCAGCGCTGGATGAACGCCCGGGCCTTTTCCACCCCCGCCTGCCGGCGACGGAGAGGCCTGATCGAGAGCAGCCGAGGTCCGAGCAGGCGTCCCACCTCGTAGCCGACCGAGTCTCCGGCGATGGCAGCGGCCGCGGCCACGACGATCATCACCACGATGTTCACGTTGCCCTGGGAGGCGATGACGCCGCCGAGGATGACCGCCGTCTCGCCCGGCAGGACGAAGCCCAGGAGCACCGCCGCCTCCCCGAAGGCCAAGGCGGCGACGAGCCCGTAGACCAGGGGGCCGTGCAGCGACAGGATGTCGTTGGCGAGCGACGTCAAGGTCCCCAGTCTTGCCGCGCCGCAGTCCTTGTGACGCCTCCCCGCCCCCGCTCCCCGCTGGTCCGGGTCCTCGACTCCTTTACCCTGGCGTGGTGCCCCTACGGACCCGTCTGACGATCGCCCTGCTGCTGAACATGGCGATCGTCGTCGCGCAGGCGGTCGCGGGATTTGGTGCACACTCGGTCGGTTTGCTCGCCGACGCCGGTCACAACCTGGTCGATGGGGCCGGTCTGGGCCTGTCCCTGTTGGCGGTGCGCCTGACCAGCAAGCCGCCGACGCCGCACCGGTCGTTCGGCTATCAGCGCTCGACCGTGCTGGCGGCTCAGGCCAATGCCGGAGCCATCTGCCTGATCAGCGTCCTGGTGATCGCCGAGAGCATCCACCGGTTCTTCAGCCCGGAGACTGTCCACGGCGCGCCCATGGTGGTCGTGGCTTCCGTGGCGCTGATCGTCGACGCCGTCGCCGCCCGCATCCTGTGGGACAGGCACAGCGGCGACACCTTCACCGTGCGCTCTGCCGTCCTGCACATGGGCGGCGACGCCCTGGCCTCGCTCGGTGTGGTCGCCGCCGGCGCGGTCATCCTGGCGACAGGCCAGTTCGCCTGGCTGGACCCCGCGGTTGGGCTGGGCATCGCGCTGTTGATCGCGTGGGGCGCCGTCGGTCTGCTCCGCTCGACCACCGACGTCCTGCTCGAGTCGGCCCCACACGGGCTCGACGTGATCGACCTCGAACGAGCCATGGCGCAGGTCCAGGGCATCAACAGCGTCCACGATCTCCATGTGTGGAGCCTCTCGGCCGAGCTTCGGGCCCTCTCCGCCCATCTGGTCCTCTCGGGCCATCCCACGCTGGAAGAGGCTCAGGCCACCGGGCTCGAGGTGCGCCGAGCCGTCGCCGAGGACTTCCGCATCGGTCACGCCACCCTCGAGCTCGAGTGCGAGACCTGTGCCGACGACGTCTCCGGATGCACCATGGATCACTCGCCACCGCCGGCGGTACGCGTTCCTGACAGCCCGCCGGGCGGCTAGCTTGGCCAAGTGAGCGAGCGCGCCGACGCGGAGCGCCCCTGGCGCTCCCGGGTCCTCGCCGGCCGCTACCGCCTAGTCGAGTTCATAGCTCGGGGCGGGATGGCAGAGGTGTGGGAGGGCCACGACGTCCTCTTGGCGCGGCGCGTCGCCGTCAAGCTGCCTCATCCCCATCTGGGTCGCCAGGAGACGTTTCGCCGTCGCTTCCGCCGGGAGGCAGTGGCCGCGGCGCGCCTCAGCCACCCCAACGTGGTGGCCATCTTCGACACCGGCACCGACGACGAGGACAACTTCATCGTCATGGAGCTGGTCGACGGGCCCAGCGTGCGCGAACTGCTCGTCCCCGATCGCCCGCTGCCGGTCGACCGGGCGGTGAGCGTGGCCGGCCAGGTGGCTGGTGCGCTGGAGTACGCCCACCGCCAGGGTGTCGTCCACCGCGACATCAAGCCGGCCAACATCCTCCTCAGCCGGGACGACAGGGTGAAGGTGGCCGACTTCGGGATCGCCAAGGCGGCTCTGGGCGACGACAACACGCAGACGGGGACGGCGCTGGGGACGGCCCGCTACCTCGCCCCCGAGCAGGTCGAAGGGGCACTCCCGGACGGGAGAAGCGACATCTACTCGCTCGGCGTCGTGCTGTACGAGATGGTCTGTGGGCGCCCGCCCTTCCAGGCCGACAACGAGCTGGCGCTCGCCCTGCAGCACATGCGGGCCGAACCACCGCCGCCCCGAAGCCTGTCCCCGCTCGTGCCTCCCTGGCTCGAAGAGGTCGTGCTCACCGCCCTGGCCAAGTCGCCCGACGAGCGCTTCGCGTCCGCCGACCGTTTCGGTGACGCGTTGGCTCGCGGACCGGCCTGGACCGGGCCCGGTCTCCGCCAGGGGAGCGGTGGCCAGCCGGAGCCAACCTCCACTGGTTCGGTCGACGGCGCCGGAGCCTCGGCCGTCCCCGTCGGGGCTGATCAGCACAGCAGTCCGACTGAGCCCGCCCCTTCCCCGCCGTGGGCACCGACCGGCGTGCTCGGTACCACCCCCACCGACCGGGGCCAGCTCGACACGGGTCGTCCGGCGTGGCGGCAGCCGCCCGGCGACCGGTCGGTCCCCAGCGCCACGAGCGCCTTCGAGGCGCCGCCGGCTCCGCCCGTTCCGCCCGCGGTCGGGCCGCCGGCCGGGCGCGGCAGAGCGCGACGGCGGCGGCTGGTCCCGCTCTTCGCCCTGATCCTGGCCATCGCCGCCATCGTGGTCGCCGCCATCCTCGTCTCCCACCTGAACACCTCCAGCAAGGGCGGTGGCGCACCCGCGACCTCGCAGGGAACGGCGACAACTCACGGCGCAGCGCTCGTCGTGGCCCGCGCCACGGCCTTCGATCCGCCTCCAGGTGACGGCGTCGAGGACGACGCCGACCTTCCGCATCTCACCGACGGCAACCCGAGCACGACCTGGCACACCGAGTTCTACTCGAACCGACAATTCGGTGGACTGAAGTCCGGTGTCGGCTTCGTGCTCCATCTGGACCAGAGTCATCGGCTGCAGGACCTGGTGCTCACGAGCCCCACGCCCGGCTACGACGTGAGCGCCTACGTCAGTGACTCGTCCCCGTCCGTACTGGCCGGTTGGGGCCAGCCTGTCGCTTCGGTGACCGACGCTCCGAGCCGGGCCGTGCTCCCCCTGCACGGTCGCTCCGGCTCCGCCGTGCTGGTGTGGTTCACGAGGCTCAGCCCGAGCAACGTGATCCAGGTCGGCGAGGCCCAGGTCACCTCCTGACGGCGCCGGCTCACGGCTCGAGACAGCAGCGGCCGAAGTCGAACCGCTGACGCGAGCCGCGCGTCCAGTACGGCAGCGTGCGTCCACCCTCGCCGGGATCGATCACCCGCCCGATCGGCACGATGGCGATCACCCGGGCTCCGGCCAGCTGGAGGGCGGAAGCGGCGCTCTGGGCGCGGGCGCCGGTCGTGAAGGTGTCGTCCACGATGAGCACGCGGGCGCCCTGAACGTCGGGCCGGACGACGAACCCGTCGTCGCAGGCGAGGTTGTGGCCCATGACGCCTGGTCCACGCACCAGCGTCTCCTGATGCTGGGCGGCCAGCCACGGCACCATGCGCAGGGAATCGGTGAGCGGGTGGAGTCCCTTCCGGCTGGTGGACGGCACGGTCGTGACGAAGTCCCATCCACCAGCCCGCCCGCTTCGCAGGCAGTCTCCGTGGTCGAACAGGAACCGGGCCAGCAGGGACACGACGAGGGCGGTGCACAGACGACGGTCCTCACCGTTTTCACCGTCCTTGTACCGCCTGAGGGTCGCGTGCAGCTCTCCCGGGATGGCGTAGAGGCTGAGCGGAACGACCCGGTGGCACGGCCGACGCACCTGCCCGGTCACGCGTGCGCAGCTGTAGCAGGTCGAGAACTCCGGCGGGGTGCAGCGCCGGCAGATGACGCACACTCCCGGGCCTGGCGCGGGCACCGGGTGGCACAGCCCGGCCAGAGGCTCGGTCACCTCGTGCACGCTCGGCATCAGGCGCTCCCTGGGTCTACATGAGGCGGAGCTGCCTCGACGACCCGAGTCCCCCGCTGCCGGCGCCGCGCTCCTCCTCGAGCTCGTGGAGCGCGGTCAGCAGGTCCCGCACCCCGACGATGACCGACGCCCCGCCCTGCTCGACGAGCGCCGCCGCCCACGCCTCGTCGCGGACCAGGGAGTCGAGGAGGAAGACCGGCCGCCCGTGCTCTCGCGCCAGGCGAGCTTGCAGGCGGGCGCCGCTCGTGACCGACGCCTCCACCACCACCGTGGCGAGAGACATCCCGCTGGTGACGACGTTGCGACGGGGGAACGACGTACGCGACGGCGGAGCATCGGGCCAGAACTGCGACACCACCGCGCCCGAGCGACCGATGCGCGACGCCAGGTCGGCGTTCTCGGGCGGGTAGGGACAGCGAATGCCGCTGCCCAGGATGGCGATGGTGCGGCCACCGGCGGCGAGGGCGCCGGTGTGGGCGTCGGTGTCCAGGCCTCGGGCCAGGCCCGAGACGACGGTCACACCTGCCTCGGCCAGCCCCGCCGCCAACTCCCGGGTGGTCCGCCGCCCGGCGTCGGAGGGTTGGCGCGTCCCGACGACGGCCACCGACTGGGCGTCGCCCGCGAGCAGTCGCCCTCGCACGAACAAGAACGGCGGGCGATTGAACACCCGGCTCAGGTTGGCCGGGTAGTCCTCGTCGAGCACGGTGACGATCCCGAGCTCGGTATCACCGACCAAGAGTCGCTCGAGCTGGGTCTGCCAGCGAGTGGCGGCCGCGTCGGCCTCGGTCCGGGCCGCCACGAGCGGTTCGGTCGTGCCTGCCGCCTCGACCGCGTCGGCCACCTCCGACCAGTGTCCGGGCGTGGTCTCCACCAGGGCGAGGAGCCCCGCCGCCTCGCGCCAGCTCTCCACCGCGCTACTCCTCGCGGTGGAGCAGGAACGTCCCCGTGGCGCGGCTCACGAGCCGGCCGTCGGTGTCCCTGACGGTCGCCTCGACGTAGGCGACCTGCCGGCCCATGCGCACCACCTCGCCGCGGACCCGGAGCGGCTCTCCGGCCCGAGCGGCCCGCATGGTCTCGGTCTTCATCTCGAGGGTGGCCTGGCTCCGGTCGCGGCCGTCGAGCCCCGCGTTGACGGCGAAGTTCATCGCCGCGTCGAGCAGGACCGAGTGCACGCCAGCCTGCACGATCCCGTGCGGATTGCACGCCAGCGCCGTCGGCTCCCAGCTCGCTGCCGACCACCCTCCCCCCTCTGCGTCTGCGCCGTACTCGTCGAAGCGGCCTCCGACGGCGCCGATCACCGCCATGCCCCCATCCCCCAGCCACCGGTCCATGTTCCTCACGGGCGCCAAACGTAGCGCCGAGGTGCGACAGCCAAGAGCGTCGCCGCCCGCCAGCCCGCCAGCCCGCCCTGGCGAGTTGCTCGGGTTCCACGTTGCGTCGAAAAGGGGGGCCGCCCACGGAGCTCTGTAACGCTGTTTTCGTCAATAGCTGGAACCGAAGCACTGCCGGCGGTGGTGGGTCCGGTCGGTTGGCTTGACCGCACGGTCTAGTCTGGGGCTGGCCGAGACCGAGAAGAGGAGCGTGCCATGCCGAGCGCTGTGATCGTCGATGCCGTCCGCACCGCGGGAGGAAAGCGAAACGGCAAGCTCCGGGGTTGGCACCCCGTCGACCTGGCCGCCGAGACCCTCAAGGCGCTGGTCGAGCGCAACGACATCGATCCCGGCGTGATCGACGACGTGGTCATGGGCTGCGTCATGCAGGTGGGGGAGCAGGGGCTGAACATCGGGCGCAACGCGGTGCTGGCGGCCGGGTTCCCCGAGGCGGTCTGCTCGACGAGCGTGGACCGGCAGTGCGGCTCATCCCAGCAGTCGGCCCACTTCGCCGCCCAGGGGGTGATCGCAGGCGCCTACGACGTCGTCGTAGCGGCGGGCGTGGAATGCATGACCCGCACGCCCATGGGGGCGTCCGTCGTGCCCGGGCTGGGTGCGCCGTTCGGGCCCAAGATGATGGCCCGCTACGCCTCGGTGGGCGGCCTGGTTCCCCAGGGGATCTCGGCCGAGATGATCGCCGACAAGTGGGGGCTGTCCCGCGAAGATCTCGACGCGTTCGGGGCGACGAGCCAGCAGCGGGCCGCCCGGGCGACGGCCGAGGGCCGCTTCGAGCGGGAGATCCTGCCGGTGAGGGTCAAGGACGACGACGGCAACGAGACCGAGGTGATCGTCGACACGGACGAGGGCATTCGCCCCGACACCACGGTCGAGACGCTGGCCCAGCTCAAGCCCGCCTTCAAGAAGGACGGCGGCAAGGTCACGGCGGGCAACTCGTCGCAGATCACCGACGGCGCCGCCGCCGTGCTCATCATGAGCGAGGAGCGCGCCGCCAGTCTCGGCCTCACGCCGCGGGCCCGGTTCCACACCTTCGCCCTGGCCGGCGTGGACCCCGTCACCATGCTCACGGGCCCCATCCCGGCCACCTCCAAGGTGCTGGAGCGGGCCAAGATGAGCCTGGCCGACATCGACCTGGTCGAGATCAACGAGGCTTTCGCCTCGGTGGTGCTGGCCTGGGAGAAGGAGCACCACCCCGACATGGACCGGGTCAACGTCAACGGCGGTGCGATCGCCCTCGGCCATCCCCTCGGCTGTTCCGGAGCCAAGCTGCTGGCGACGCTGGTCAACGAGCTCGACCGCACCGGCGGCCGCTACGGGCTCCAGACCATGTGCGAGGGCGGCGGCATGGCCAACGCCATGATTGTCGAGCGCTTGGGCTGACCACTGCCGGCACCCGCCACTTGTCCACAGACTGTGGACAAGTCTGGGGAAAGATCACACTGGTGTAAGTACGCCCCCCCTGGAGGTGGACGCGGGGCTGGTGGGGCGCGGGGCCATTTCGGCCCGATGATCGGCTCAGCGGTACTGGGTGGCCGTGATGAACCCGGCCGCGATGAGCCCGAGACCCAGGAGCAGGTACCAGTTCGACGCCCCACCGGGCAGCACGCCCAGGTAGTTGATCACCACGACGACGACGCCGAGAACCAGGCAGGCCAGCATGAGCACCGGGACCCAGGGCGGGCTCACCTTCTTCGAGCGCGGCACGGGCGGGGTGTAGCGACCCGACTTGCGCTCGGTCGTTCGTCCGGGCTTGGCCTTCCGCCGCCCTGGCAGCCGGGATGACGCCATCTATGGCACCGGGTTCGCGTTCGTGGTCGTCGTCGTCCCACCCCCGGGCACAAACTTGCCCACGACGATCGTGACCGTCGTGCCCTGGTTGGCGGCGGTGCCGGCGGGCGGGTCCTGGTTCAGGACGACGCCGTTCTGGGTCGGGTCGTTCACATCCTGGGGCTGGGCGTTAACGCCGTAGCCGGCCCCCGTGAGGGTCTGCTTGGCCTGCTGCTGCTTCTCCCCGATCACGCTGGGCACCGTGGCCGTCGGCTGGGGCTGACCGCTGGACACCACCAGGTTGACCGTCGATCCCGGGTTCACCTTGGTACCTGGGGTGGGGCTGGTGCTGATGACGTTGCCGCTTGGCACGGTGGCCGAGGGTTGGTTGGCGACGCTCCCGAGGGTGAGCCCGGCGCTGCCCAGCCGGTTGGCTGCCGTGGCCTGGTCCTCACCCACCACGTCGGGCACGGTGACCTGGGCCGGTCCGCTGGAGACGGTCAGCGTCACCTTGGACCCCTGGTTCGCCTGGGTGTTGCCCGCCGGGCTCTGGTCGATGACCGTCCCAGGGCTCTGGTTCGACTGGAGCGGCTGCTGGACGACCGTGAACCCCGCCTGCTGGAGCTGGGTGGTGGCGGAAGAAACGTCCTGACCGGTCACGTCGGGGACGGTGACCTGGGCCGGGGCCCCGGCGACCTTGAGGGTCACGGTGTTGCCCTTCGACACTTTGGCAGGAGGCTTGGGCGACTGGTCGACGACCGAGCCGGGATTGAAGCCGAAGCCGGCGGGGACGTCCTGGGTCGCCACCTTGAGCCCCTCGTTCTGCAACGTCTGGGTGGCCGATCCCACGGGCTGGAGGACCACGTTCGGGACGGTGAAGCTGGTGGCGGAAGCGCCGCTCGTGCGGAGGAGCAGCCACAGCACGATGCCGAGACCGGCCAGCAGCAGGGCGAGGACGGCGACGTAGCGGCCCCTCTGTCGCCGCCGTCGGGCCGAGGCCGGGAGGGCGGTCGGTGAGATGACGGCCGTGCGCCCTGTCGGCGGTCCCGCCATGGTGGCGTCCTGGAACCGGGTGGCGGCCATCGTGGGCGGGAAGGCCAGGACCGTCTGGCCCTGCTGGAAGCGCACGAGGTCCGCCCGCATCTCGTCGGCGCTCAGGTAGCGGTCCTGGGGCATCTTGGCCATGGCCTGCAGCACGATGGCGTCGAAGGCGGGCGGGATGGCCGGGTCGACCTGGCGCGGCGTCACCGGGATCTCGCGCACGTGCTTGTAGGCCACGGCGAGGGGATTGTCCCCGACGAAGGGCGGACGTCCGGTGACCATCTCGTAGAGCACGACGCCCAGTGAGTACACGTCGCTGCGGGCGTCCACCGCGTGACCCTGGGCCTGCTCGGGCGAGAAGTAGGTGGCGGTGCCCATCACTGCGCCGGTCTGGGTCAGGTCGGCATCGGTGTTGGCGGCCCGGGCGATGCCGAAGTCGGCCACCTTCACCTGGCCATCGTCGGAGATGAGGACGTTGCCCGGCTTCACGTCGCGGTGGACGACGCCGTGGCGGTGGGCGAAGGCGAGGGCGGATGCGACCTCGGCGCCGATGGCCGCCGCCGAGTTGACGGACAGCCGGCCCTGGTCGTGGATGATGCTCGACAGCGGTCGTCCGTCCACGTACTCCATCACGATGAAGTACGTGCCGTCGGCCTCCCCCCAGTCGAAGACCGAGACGATGTTGGGGTGGCTGAGGTTCGCCGCCGCCTGGGCCTCCCGGCGGAAGCGCTCGACGAACGACGGGTCGACGGAGAGCTCGGGGAACAGCATCTTGAGGGCGACGGGCCGGTCGAGGAGCAGGTCGTGGGCCAGGAAGACCTCGGCCATGCCGCCCCTGGCGATGCGCCGGACGAGCTCGTACCGCTGGCTGTAGACGGGCGGCGACTGGGAGGTCACGGCGTCGTCCCCGTGGTGGACGTCGTTCCCGGCGTGGTGGACGTCGTTCCCGGCGTGGTGGTGGTCGTTCCCGGCGTTCCCGGTGCCGGTGCCGGGTTCCCTCCGCCACCCTGCGGTGAGGCCAGGGCGGCCTGGAGCACGGTCTTGAAGATGGGACCGGCGATCTGGGCGCCGGTGGTGTCCGACCCCAGCCCTTGCTGGGCGGGTACGACGACGGCGACGGCGACCGTCGGGTTGTTGGCGGGGGCGAAGCCGATGAGCCAGTTGTTGTTGCCGGCTCCGGTGCTGGTCTGGGCGGTGCCGGTCTTGGCGGCCACCTGCACGTTGGGAAGGGCGACGTTGGTGGCGGTGCCGCCGTTGACCACGCCGACCATGTCGTCGCGCACCATGCCGGCCGTGGGCTGTGACGTCGCCTGTTGCCAGGGCTTGGTCCCGAACGACTCGACCTGCCGGCCCTCGTTGTCACGGATCTCGCTCATCACGTGCGGCGTCTCGATGACGCCGCCGTTGGCGATGCCCGCCGCCACGAGCCCCATCTGGAGCGCCGTGGCGGAGACGTTCTGCTGGCCGATGGCCGAGTAGGCCAGTCCCGGCTTGTTCTGGGCGAAGGACGAGGCGGGCGGAAACGACGAGGCGACGGCGGGGATGTCGAGCGGCGGCTTCTTGTTGAAGCCGAACGTGGTCGCCTCCGCTGACAGGTTGTCCGGTCCGAGGTCGAGACCCATCTGCCCGAATCCCGTGTCGCAGGAGAACTTCAACAGGTCGGGCAGGGTGCCCCCGCAGGTCTCGTGGCCGAAGTTGGACAGGGTCAGGTTCGTCTGCGGGAGGGGGATCGTGCTCTCCTGCGGGTAGTTCTTGGTGGCCAGCACCGGGTCACGGTCCAGGGCGGCGGACGCGGTGACGACCTTGAAGGTCGACCCGGGGGCGTAGGTGCGGCGGTAGGCGCGGGGCAGCATGGGCTGGTTGGGGTCGAGCTGGTAGAGGTTCCACGCGTTGCGCTGGACGTTCTGGTCGTGGGAGGCGAGCGGGTTCGGATCGAAACTGGGCGAGCTGTACATGGCGAGGATGTTGCCGTTGGTGGGGTTGAGGGCCACGACCGACCCGGAATGCGGGCCGAGAGCGTTGAGCGCGGTCTGTTGCAGTTGATTCGAGATGGTGAGGGTGACGTCCTCGGTCCTGGTCCTCGTGGTCAGCAGGTCACTCAGGTGCTGGAGGGGCAGGCTGCGCCCGGCCAGCTGCGAGGTGTAGGTCTGCTCTACCCCGCTCGATCCGTAGACGAACGAGAAATACCCGGTGATCTGGGCGAACAACGGGCCCTCGGGGTACTGGCGCTGGAACTTGTAGACGTCGTTGGTGGGTACCGATTTGGCCACGACCACGCCGTCGGCGGTCTGGATGACGCCTCGGGGCCGGCTGAAGTCGTCGAGCACCTTGCGGATGTTGCCGGAGGCGTTGGAGAGCTTGCTCGCCTGGAGGACCTGAAGGTTGTTCAGCTGCAGGAACAGCACGATGAACAGCACGAGAAGCGCGAGTCCTAAACGCCGGATTTGACGGTCCATCAGGAATTCGGGTCCGTGTGGTCGGGTCGGGGTCGGCCGCCCAGGCGGGGTGTGCCTGGGGCCTGGCCCGGGATGGGGCTCACCGTACCGGGGCCGGAGGCGGCGGAGTCGGCGCGGGAGTCGGCGCGGGCGCGGTGGTGGGTGGCGGCGGCGGGCAGCCAGGAGCCGCCGGAGCTCCAGCCGGCACCGACTTGGCCTCCTGGGTCAGATTGGCCACATACTGCTGGGCGGCGCCCAGGGTGGGCTCCTCCTGGCCGGCCTTCAGGTCGGGGACCCGCGAGGGGAGGACCGTCGATCCGGGAGCCGCGCCGGGGGTCGCGCAGGCGGTGAGGCCGGTGCGCTGGGCGACGGTGGGCTGTATCCACAGCAGTCCTCCCGGTCGGCCCTTGAAGATTGTCACCTGGTTGCCCTGGAGGCCCACGAAGTACGAGCGCTCGCCGAACCACCACAGGGCGGCGCCGATCCCACCCAGGATCAAGAGCAGAATCGCCAGGAAGGCCACGACCCTGAGCGTGACACGCGGCGAGCGGCCCCGGACCTTCACCCGGGGCCCCGGTGGGCGCACCTCGGTGGCGTCGCCGACGGGACCGGCGACCACGACGATGGAGTCGTGGGTCGGTGTCGGGTTGGGGTCGTCGCGGACAGCGGGCTCACCACCGTCGCCTCGGGCCTGGACGCCTTCGGCGCCGGCGGCGGCCGTCGCTCCCACCGCGCTGGCGACGAGATCGCCGGCGCCTCCGGGACCGGGACCATCGTCGACGACGTCGACGACCACCACGGTGATGTTGTCGTTGCCGCCGGCGTCACGCGCCGTCGTCACGAGGGAGTGTGCAGCGGCGTCGGGTTCCGTCTGGCGACCGAGGATCGCGGCGATCTCGTCGTCACCCACCTCGTTGATCAGCCCGTCGCTGCACAGCAGGATGCGGTCGCCGGCGTGGGGAGGTACGTGCCAGATGTCCACCTCGACGTCGGAATCGATCCCGAGGGCGCGGGTGAGGATGTGGCGCTGGGGATGGACGGCGGCCTCTTCGGCGCTGAGCTCGCCACTGCGCACCATCTCCTCCACCAGGCTGTGGTCGGCGGTGAGCTGGCTGAGCTCGCCGTGCTGGTACAGGTAGGCGCGGGAGTCGCCCACGTTCACCACGGTCAGGTCCTGGTTGCCATCGACGGTCACCAGGGCCAGCGCCGTGAGCGTCGTCCCCATGCCTCGCAGATTGGGCTGGGCCCGAGCCGCATCCCAGACGGCGCGATTAGCCGCGTGCACCGCATCGGCCAGGCCGTCGGCCGAGGGATGCCCGACGAACGTCGCCCGGAAGGCGTCGATCGCCGTCTGGGAAGCCGTCTCCCCGCCGACGTGCCCGCCCATGCCGTCGGCCACGGCGAACAGGCCCTCGCCCTCGTAGGCGCGGTCCTGGTTGGCGGTGCGGACGAGGCCGACGTCGGTGGCCGAGGCGGACCGCAAGCGGATCACGGGGCGACCTCCAGGACAGTACGTCCCACCTGAAGTCGGTCACCGGGGTGCAACGGCACGGGCGAGGCGAGCTTCCTGGCGTTGACGTACGTCCCGTTCGTCGAGCCGAGGTCCTCGATCCACGTCTCCCCGTTGCGGCGGAACACCCGGGCGTGGAGCTGCGAGGTGAAGGCGTCGTCGAGGGCGACCCCACAGCCGGAGGCGCGACCGACGGTGACTTCGTCTCCGAGGTCGAACATCCGCCC
>JBPYEI010000085.1:0-16605 GCA_051985455.1 Acidimicrobiales bacterium | reverse complement strand
CGTCGCCGTCGGAGGCCGCTGAAGCACGTCTCCAAAGTCTAGGGTCGCAAGGTGGCGACACGTCCGTCTCGCGGGCTGTGGGTGATCTTCTTCACCCCGCTGGTGATCCTCACGACCGAGGTCGCGCGTCCCGGCGGCTACTGGGTGAGCGGCCAGGTAGCGGGGATTTCGTCGAGCGGTACTGGCACCTCGTTGGTGGCAACCGCCGGGTGCACAGCGCCCTGACCGCTCTCGAGGGCCACCTCGGCACCTATACCGGACGGCACGTGCTGCCAGGGCTGTCCGAGCTGTGCCAGGGACTCGACGCCGCCATGCGCGATCTGGCCCAAACGGTCGCCGACAACCGGCCGCTTGGCCCGCTCCCTGCCCTCGAGGCCGCCCTGGCCGCCGTGCGGGACCACCTGGGCGACGTCGAGCTGGCCCGGGCCGCCGAGCGGGCGGCGGGCAGCGCCGGACCGGGAGCCGTGTCCAGCGCCACGGCCATCACACCGCTCGTGCAGGAGCTGCGGGACGAGACGCTCGTCGCCATCGAGTCCGAACGCCTCGTCCGTGCAGTGACGGCCATGCACTCGGTCCTGGCCCGCGGCCGCCCATATCAGCGCCCGCCGATCTAGACTGGGCGGTCACGCCGGCCTGGTACTCCGGCGACATACTTCGCTCCGAGGCCGACAACCCCGCGGATGGGCGACCAGGCTGTCCCCGCCGGCCGAGTTCGGAGCACTCCCCAGAGGGGGTTTCCTCCATGTTGCGACTCCAGACACCGCTCCCCGAGCGCTACACCAACGCGTCCGCCGCGGAGCTGGCTCAGCGGATCGGGACGGCGAAAGCCGCCCTCGGACCGAGGCTGCTCATCCTCGGGCACCACTATCAACGGGACGAGGTGATGCGCTGGGCCGACGCCCGGGGCGATTCGTTCGGGCTGTCCCGCACCGCGGCCGAGCGCCACGACGCCGAGTTCGTCGTGTTCTGCGGCGTGCATTTCATGGCCGAGTCGGCGGACATCCTCACGGGCGACCACCAGCTCGTCGTGCTCCCCGACCTGAACGCCGGGTGCTCGATGGCGGACATGGCCGACGTCGAGTCGGTGGAGGAGGCCTGGGACGACCTGGCGACGGTGACCGACGTGGAGCGGATCGTCCCCATCACCTACATGAACTCCTCGGCCGCCCTGAAGGCCTTCGTCGGTCGGCACGGTGGGGCGGTGTGCACGTCCTCCAACGCCCGCGCCGTGCTGACGTGGGCCCTGGGGCTCGACGGCTCCGAGCCCAGGGGTGACAAGGTCCTCTTCTTCCCCGACCAGCACCTGGGTCGCAACACCGGTCACCAGCTCGGCTTCGGCGAGGACGACATGCGGGTGTGGAACCCCCGCCTGGCGCTGGGCGGGTTGGAAAGTCCTGACGTCAAGGAGGCGACGTTCCTGCTCTGGAAGGGCCACTGCTCGGTACATCAGCGGTTCCGGCCCGAGCACGTGGAGGCCTTTCGGGCCGAGCACCCGGACGGGGTCGTGATCGCCCATCCCGAGTGCGCTCGCGAAGTGGTGGAGCTGGCCGACCGCGTTGGCTCGACGGACTTCATCATCCGGGCCGTGGGTGAGGTGCCGGCCGGCGCCGCCGTCGCCGTGGCCACCGAGATCCACCTCGTGCAGCGCCTGGCCCACGAGCACCCCGATCTGTCGGTGGTGTCGCTCGACCCGCTCATCTGCCCGTGCTCGACCATGTTCCGCATC
This sequence comes from Acidimicrobiales bacterium, assembly GCA_051985455.1. GTDB lineage: Bacteria > Actinomycetota > Acidimicrobiia > Acidimicrobiales > AC-9 > AC-9. Next base: position 14,879 of record JBPYEI010000085.1, on the reverse strand, counting down.
GACGACGCCCACCTGGCCTGGGTGCTCGAGGGGCTGGTGGAGGGAGAGGTGCGCAACCGCATCACCGTCGATCCCGAGACGGCCTCGTGGGCCCGGGTGGCGCTGGAGCGCATGCTCGAGATCGTGTAGGGCGGCCACGCGGACGTGGACGTTGGTCGCGTTCCACGTTTGGTCGAAAAGGGCCTCGCGCCCGCGCCCTGCGCGCCCACTTTCGACGGCTTGTGGAACCGAAGGAGGTCATCGAGGCGCCCGGGCGGGCGCCTGGCCGCACTCTGCGAGCACGACGCCCGCAGGGGTGACCGCTGGGTTCCACATGCCGTCGAAAAGTCGCCGACGTGAGCCGGTTTTCGACCAAACGTGGAACCCGGGTAAAACGCCTACAGGTCTCCCGAGGTGATCACGTAGCTTCGTCCTCCCGGGGAGACGGTGGCCGTCACCGTTTGGTCGCCACCGCTGGTGAAGCGCACCGTGCAGGTGTAGTCGAGGCGCCGGGTGTTGACGCACGTCGCCCCGGTCACCCGTGTGCCGGGGGGCAGTCCGCTGGTGCCGCTGTCGATCGTGTGCTGGGCCGAATCCCGTATGGCCGACGCCAGGGTGGCGGGGTTGTTCAGGCGGCTGGATCCGCTGCTGCTCCCGCCGCCGCAGGCCGCGGCCACTGTCCCCACGACGGCGGTTGCGGCGACGGCTCGAGCGACCTGCATGACTCCGCGCTACTGCCCCAGAACCCTGGTCAGGAACTGTCCGGTGTAGCTCTCGCGGGTCTTGGCGACCTTCTCCGGCGGGCCCTCGGCGACGATGGTGCCGCCGCTCTCTCCCCCGCCTGGTCCCAGGTCGAGGATCCAGTCGGCCGTCTTGATCACGTCCAGATTGTGCTCGATGACGATCACGGTATTGCCCTGGTCCACCAACCGGCTGAGCACGCCCAGCAGCTTGCGCACGTCGTCGAAGTGCAGCCCCGTGGTCGGCTCGTCGAGAATGTACATGGTGTGCCCGGTCGATCGCTTGGATAGCTCCGTCGACAGCTTCACCCGCTGCGCCTCGCCCCCCGACAGCGTGGGCGCCGGCTGTCCCAGCCTGACGTAGCCCAGACCCACGTCGACCATCGTCCGCATGTGACGGGCGATCACGGGCTGGTTGGCGAAGAACTCCAGCGCCTCCTCGCACGACATGTCGAGCACGTCGGCGATGTTCTTGCCCTTGAAGGTGATGTCGAGGGTGTCGCGGTTGTACCGCGCACCTTTGCACACCTCACACGGCACGTAGACGTCCGGGAGGAAGTGCATCTCGATCTTGATGGTGCCGTCTCCCGCACACGCCTCGCACCGCCCGCCCGCCACGTTGAACGAGAACCGCCCGGGCTGGTAGCCCCTGACCCTGGCCTCCTGGGTCTGGCTGAACAGCTTGCGGATGGCGTCGAACACTCCGGTGTAGGTGGCGGGGTTGGATCTGGGCGTGCGCCCGATCGGCGACTGGTCGACGTCGATGACCTTGTCGATGGCCTCGGCACCCTCGATCGTCCGGTGGCGCCCGGGCACGACCTTGGAGCGGTAGATGCGCTTCATCAGGCCGCGGTAGAGGATGTCGTCCACCAGCGTGGACTTGCCCGAGCCGGAGACACCGGTGACGGTGATGAAGCAGCCGAGCGGGAGCTCGACGTCGATGCCCTTCAGGTTGTGCTCTCGGGCGTCCCTGATGACCAGCCAGTCGTCGCCCGGCTCGCGCCGCATCTGGGGTATGGGTATCGAGAGCTCGCCGTTGATGTACCGGCCGGTCAGCGATCGCCTGCACGCCTCGAGCTCGGCCAGGGGACCGGAGACGACGATCTCACCTCCGTGCTCACCTGCTCCGGGACCGATGTCGACGACGTGGTCGGCTACCCGGATCGTCTCCTCGTCGTGCTCGACGACGATCACGGTGTTCCCGAGGTCCCGCAGGCGCAGGAGGGTGTCGATGAGCTTGCGGTTGTCCCGCTGGTGCAACCCGATCGACGGCTCGTCCAGCACGTACAGGACCCCGACCAGGCCGCTGCCGATCTGGCTGGCCAGTCGGATGCGCTGTGCCTCGCCTCCCGCCAGTGTCCCGGCCGAGCGATTGAGGCTCAGGTAGTCCAGCCCGACGTCGAGCAGGAACTGCACCCGAGCCTGGATCTCCCGCAACACCCGCTCGCCGATCATGCGCTCGCGCTCGGTCAGCTCGAGGGCGCTGATGGCCTCGGCGGTGCGGCCTATGGAGAGGCTGCAGAGCTCGTCGATGTTGCGCCCGCCCACGGTGACCGCCAGCGACTCGGGCTTGAGGCGGGCGCCGTGGCACTCGGCACAGGGCACCTCCCGCATGTAGCCCTCGATGATCTCCCGGCCGTGGTCCGACTCGGCCTCGCTGTGCCGGCGTTGGAGGTAGGGCAGCACGCCCTCGTAGTGGGTGTTGTACGAGCGCACCCGTCCGTATCGGTTGCGGTACTGGACGTGGATCTGGCGCGTGCCCGAGCCGTTGAGGAGGACCCGCTGCTCGGACCTCTTGAGCTTGGCCCACGGGGTCTTGACGGAGAAGCCGTAGGTGTCGGCCACCGCGGCCATCACTCGGTAGAAGTACTCCGTGCGGTTGCCCGCCCACGGGGCGATGGCGCCCTCGGCCAGGCTGAGGGTGGGATCGGGGACCACGAGCTCGGGATCGACCTCGTAGCGGGTTCCCAGACCGGCACAGTGGGGGCAGGCGCCGTAGGGCGAGTTGAACGAGAAGCTGCGGGGCGCCAGCTCGTCGAAGCTGAGCCCGTCGTAGGTGCAGGCCAGGTGCTGGCTGAAGGTAAGGATCTCGTCGTCGCCGTCATCGGCACCGTTCGTCTGCTCCGATCCTTTGCCCGTCCCGGCGCGGGTCCGCCGAGCCGGGCGGGGGCCGTCGCCGTTGCGCGGCACCAGCTGCACCTCGGCGACGCCGTCGGCCAGGCGCAGGGCCGTCTCCAACGAGTCGGTCAGGCGACGGACGATCCCGTCCCGGCGGACGAGGCGATCGACGACGACCTCGATGGTGTGCTGCTCGTACCGGGCCAGCCGGCCCGTGTCCCGCTCGCCCAGGTCCTCCACCTCCCCGTCGATGCGGACCCGCGAGAACCCCTGCTTGGCCAGCTCGTCGAGGAGCCCTTCGTACTCGCCCTTCCGCCCCCGGACCACCGGCGCCAGCACCTGGAACCGGGTGCCCTCGGGCAGGTCCATGATGCGGTCCACGATCTGCTGCGGCGTCTGGCGGGTGACGAGCCGTCCGCACTTGGGACAGTGGGGCTGGCCCACCCGGGCGTACAGGAGCCTGAGGTAGTCGTAGATCTCGGTGATCGTCCCGACTGTCGAGCGGGGGTTGCGGGAGGCGGACTTCTGGTCGATCGATATGGCCGGCGACAGACCCTCAATGAAGTCGACGTCGGGCTTGTCCATCTGGCCGAGGAACTGGCGGGCGTACGCGGAGAGGGACTCCACGTAGCGCCGCTGGCCCTCGGCGTAGATGGTGTCGAATGCGAGCGACGACTTCCCCGACCCCGAGATGCCCGTGAACACGATGAGCCGGTCGCGAGGCAGCTCCAGAGAGACGTCCCGGAGGTTGTGCTCTCGGGCACCGCGCACCACCAGGACGTCAGACACAGACTGAGGATAATGGTGGCCGCCATGTTGGCCGGCGGCTTTGCGGCCCCGCGAGCCGGCCTTCGCCGCTCTCGCGGCGACGGCTGATTCCTTCGGCCGGCCTCCCGTGCCGGCCTTCGCCGCTCTCGCGGCGGCGGCTGATTCCTTCGGCCGGCCTCCCGGGCCGGCCTTAGCCGACCTGGCGGAGCTCCGTCTTGAGGTCGCCGATCTCGTCCCGGAGGCGGGCGGCGTACTCGAAGCGGAGCTCGGTGGCGGCCTCACGCATCTCCTCCTCCAGCGTTCGGATCAACCTCGTCAGCTCGTCCTGCGGCAGCTCGGCAAAATCGCTGCGGGCGGCGTCCCGCCGGCGCGACCGGCGGTCCCGCCCCGGCCGGGGCGCCTCGCCCTCGGGCCGGATCTGGGCCAGGATGTCGGTGACGGCCTTGCGGATGGTCTGCGGGTCGATGCCGTGCTCGGCGTTGTACGCCTGCTGCACCGCCCGGCGCCGTTGGGTCTCGGAGATCGCCCGTCGCATGGAGTCGGTGACGGTGTCGGCGTACATGACGACCTGGCCGTCGACGTTGCGCGCCGCCCGTCCCATCGTCTGGATGAGCGACGTCTCGCTCCGGAGGAAGCCCTCCTTGTCGGCGTCGAGGATGGCGACGAGGGACACCTCGGGCAGGTCGAGGCCCTCGCGCAAGAGGTTGATGCCGACCAGCACGTCGAACTCGCCCAAACGGAGGTCGCGGAGGAGCTCGATGCGCTGGATGGTGTCGACGTTGGAGTGCAGGTACCGGACCCGCAGGCCCATCTCCACCAGATACTCGGTGAGGTCCTCTGCCATCTTCTTGGTCAGGGTGGTGACGAGCACCCGTTCACCCCGGGAGGTGGTCTGGTTGACCTGCTCGATGAGGTCGTCGATCTGCCCCTTGGTCGGCTTGACGATCACCTCGGGATCCACGAGGCCGGTGGGACGCACGATCTGCTCGACGACCTGGGACGACTGGGCGATCTCGTAGTCCGCCGGCGTGGCCGACATGAAGATGCACTGGTTGATGCGCCCGTACAGCTCGTCGAAGCGAAGGGGCCGGTTGTCGACGGCCGAGGGCAGGCGGAAGCCGTGCTCGACCAGCACGTCCTTGCGCGAGCGGTCTCCCTCGTACTGCCCGTGGAGCTGCGGCACGGTGACGTGGCTCTCGTCGATGACCAGGAGGTAGTCCTCCGGGAAGAAGTCGAGCAGCGTATGAGGCGCCTCCCCGGCCATGCGCCCGTCGATGTGCCGGCTGTAGTTCTCGATGCCCGCGCAGGAGCCGACCTCGGCCAGCATCTCGAGGTCGTACTGGGTGCGCATCCGGAGGCGCTGGGCCTCGAGGAGCTTGCCCTGCCCCTCGAAGAAGGCCAGCCGGTCGGCCAGCTCGGCCTCGATGCAGCCGATGGCATGCTTCATGCGCTCGTCGCCCGCCACGTAGTGGGTGGCGGGGAACACCACCAGCTCGTCGAGCACGCCGAGCTGCTCCCCGGTCAGGGGGTCGAAGCGGGCGATCCGCTCCACCTCGTCCCCGAACAGCTCGATACGCACGGCTGACTCCTCGTAGGCGGGGTGGACCTCGATGGTGTCGCCCCTGACCCGGAACTTGCCCCGCACGAGGTTGTGGTCGTTGCGTTCGTAGTTGATGTCCACCAGCCGGGCCAGGATCGACCGCTGCTCACGCTCCTCGCCCACCCGGAGGGCCAGCATCCGCCGCTCGTACTCCTCGGGTGATCCGAGGCCGTAGATGCACGACACCGACGCCACCACGATGACGTCCCGCCGGGTGAGGAGGCTCGAGGTAGCGGAGTGGCGCAGGCGGTCCACCTCGTCATTGATCGACGAGTCCTTCTCGATGTAGGTGTCGCTCGAGGGCAGGTACGCCTCGGGCTGGTAGTAGTCGTAGTACGAGACGAAGTACTCGACCCGGTTGCGGGGGAACAGCTCGCGGAACTCGTTCGCCAGCTGGGCGGCCAGGGACTTGTTCGGCGCGATCACGAGCGTGGGCCGCTGGACGCGCTCGACTGTCCAGGCGATGGTGGCGCTCTTGCCGCTTCCGGTGATCCCGAGCAGGGTCTGGAAGCGATCCCCGTCCAGCACGCCGCGGCTCAGGGCCTCGACCGCAGCGGGCTGGTCGCCAGCGGGTTCGAGGTCGGAGACGACCTGGAAGAGGGGCGTGCGCGACACCGAGCCGATCGTACCGGCAGGGTGTATCACTCGGGTCCGGTTCGCCTCCGTTCCCCATGGAGGTCCTCGATCCAGGCCCAGGCCCGGTCGACCTCGCCCCGGAGGTGCTCGGGCGAGCTCGAGTTCTCGATCACCACGTCGGCCAGCGCCAGGCGCTCATCCCTCGTCGCCTGGGCCGCCATGCGGGCCTCGACGTCGGCCGCCTTCATGCCCCGGTCGCGCACCAGACGCTGCACGGCCACCTCGGGCGGCGTGTCGACGACCAGGACGGCGGCCACGCCATGGGGCAGCCCGGCTCGCCCGCGCCCCCCCTCGACCAGGAGGGGCACGTCGAGGACGACGACGTTGTCGGTGCCGGCCTGGGCCGTCAGCCGCTCGGCCATGGCCGCGCCCACCGCCGGGTGGGTGATGGCCTCGAGGTCGGCCCGCGCCGCCGGGTCGGCGAACACGACCTTGGCCAGGGCGGGCCGGTCGATGGCGCCGTCGGCGCCGACCACACCGGGGCCGAAGCGGTCGACGACCGGCTGGTACGCGGGGCCACCCGGGGCCACCACCTCGCGGGCGATCCGGTCGGCGTCGACGACGACGGCTCCCCGCTCCTCGAGCAGCCCGGAGACGGTCGATTTTCCGGACCCGATGCCTCCGGTGAGCCCCACCACGAGCATCCCGGGACGCTACCGCGGCGCCGGGACAGGCGGAACAGAGGGGTTCCGACCTGGGGAAGGTTGCTCCTGCCTTGCCCTGGGGTATGCCCGATGTCACACTCCTGACACATTTCGACCCTGACACATTTCGAGACCAGCGGGCAGGATTCGAACCAGAAAGGACAGCGATGTCCGAGGCCATCGACCGCCGTACATTCCTCGCCCAGGGCATCCGGACCGCGGCCGGCGTCGCCGTCCTCGGCGGCGGTGCCTCTGGTCTGCTGGCCGCCTGCAGCAGCGGGGGCGGGACGAGCACCTCCACCGGGACCAACGCCGGGGTCTCGACGGCGACACCCAAGCCGGGCGGGTCGATCACCTTCGCCACGGAGGCAGAGATCAACGGCTTCGACCCCACCAAGAACACGTGGGACGCGTCGGCGTTTCTCTATGTCCACACCGTCTACGACCAGCTGGCCGCCCTGGACGCCACGGGTGCCGTAAAGCCTTACCTGGCCCAGTCGATCACGCCCAACAGCGACTTCACCAAGTGGACCATCGTCGCACGGCCGAACGTGATGTTCCACGACGGCAGCCCTCTCACCTCGGCTGCGGTCAAGACCAACCTCGACGCCGTCAGGACGGCAGCCCTGACGCAGTCGGCCCTCACCAACATCGCCAGCGTCGACGTCACCGATCCGATGACCGTGGTCGTGTCCATGAAGTCGCCGTGGGTCACCTTCCCGCTCTACCTGGTCGCCCAGACCGGGGTCGTCGTCGAGCCAAGGACATTGCTCGCCGGCAACGCCCAGACGCGTCCGGTCGGAACGGGCCCCTTCGTGTTCAAGGAGTGGGTGCCGGGCGACCACTACACCTCCACCAAGAACCCCCACTACTGGCGCTCGGGTCTTCCCTACCTCGACCAGATCACGTTCAAGCCGATCGTCGATACGCAGTCCCGCGAGAACAGCCTCAAATCGGGCACCGTCGACATCATGCACAGCGCCGATACCCAGAATCTGGTGGACCTCCAGGGCAACCCCAGCTTCGTGACCATCGACGACAGGAACCAGACCAGCCTCGAGCCCGAGATGAACTTCACCATGCTCAACACCGCTGTACCCCCCCTGGACGACATCCGGGTCCGCCAGGCGTTGGCCTACGCCATCGACAAGAAGAAGGTCATCGACACGATCTTCAACGGGCTGCCGCCGGAGTCGTTCGGCCCGTACGTGCAAGGCTCGCCCTACTACGCCCCCACCGGCTATCCGGATTTCAACCTGTCGAAGGCCCAATCGCTTGTGAAGCAGTACCAGGCCGACCACGGGGGGCAGCCGATCTCGTTCGAGTACGGGACCATCAACCAGCCCAAGGCGCTGGAGGGAACCCAGCTAGTCCAAGCCATGTGGAGGCAGGCCGGCATCCAGTCCTCCATCACCCAGGTCGAGCAGAGCCAGTTCATCGTCAACGCAGTGGAGGGCAAGTACCAGGCCTATACCTGGCGCCAGTTCAGCACCCCGGACCCGGACGGCAACTACGTCTGGTGGAACTCGAGCACGGCCCTCCCGGTAGGACAGTTTGCCCCCAACTTCGCCCGCAACAAGGATCCCCAGATCGACCAGAACCTGGCCATCGGTCGAACGAGCACCGACCCGTCCGCCCGGGCTGCTGCCTACAAGACGATCGCCCAGCGGTTGGGGGCCGACATTCCCTACCTATGGACAAACCGGACGATCTGGATGGTGGGGGCCAAGACCCGGGTCATGAACTTTGCCGGACCGATCCTGCCTGACGGCTCGAAGGGGCTGGGGCTGGACAGTGGCGTCATCTCGACCACCCAGATCTGGGTGAACTCCTAGCCGTGGCCGGACGTATGACACTCGTCACGTCGAGTCGACCGGGGCGATGTAACTTCATTGGTGACACACGACACAAGGGGGGACAGTGGCCAAGCCCGAACCCTTCGATCGCCGCACTTTCCTAGCTCGCGGCGCCAGGACCGCCGCCGGGTTGGTGGTCGTCGGCGGCGCCCCCGGGCTGCTGGCTGCCTGCGGTGGTGGCGGGTCGAGCAGCTCGACCTCGTCGAGCGCCGGCACCTCATCGGCCCCTCCCAAGCCGGGCGGCCAGCTGGTCGTCGGGCTGGACTCCGAGTTCTCCGGCTTCGACCCCACCCAGGGCCGCTGGGACTCGAGCGGGGTCATGCGGGGGCGCACCGTGTACGACCCCCTCGCTGCCATCGCCGCCGACGGCAGCAGCCAGCCGTACCTCGCCCAGTCCATCACGCCCAACTCGGATTACACGAAGTGGACGATCGTGATGCGTCCCAACATCACGTTCCACAACGGCACGCCCCTCGACGCCAACGCAGTGAAGGTCAACCTGGACGCCCTTCGAAGCAGCGGCCTGGCCGGACCGGCCTACGTCCAGATCGCCAGCGTCGACGTCACGGACCCGATGACGGTGGTCGTGTCCATGAAGGCCCCCTGGGTGCCGTTCCTGGCGTCGCTCGACGGGCTCTACCAGGGTGGGTACATCGCGGAGCCGAGCACCCTCCAGAACGGCACCGCCAACACCAAGCCCATCGGGACGGGGCCGTTCGTCTTCCAGGAGTGGATCCCCAACGACCACTTCACCGCCACCAAGAACCCGCATTACTGGCGCCAGGGAATGCCGTATCTCGACTCGATCGTGTACCGCCCCATTCCCGACCCCCAGTCTCGTGAGAACAGCCTCAAGTCGGGCACCGTCGACATCATCAACAGCAACGACCTGCAGAACTACGTCGACCTCACCTCCAACTCGAGCTTCGTGACCATCACCGATCTGAAGTCGCAGTTGGAACCGAACATGACCTTCTTCCAGATCAACACGACCGCTCCCCCAGTCGACGACGTCCGGGTTCGGCAGGCTCTCGCCTATGCGACCGACCGCCGGCAGTACATCAACGTGATCGACCAGGGCGTCCCCACCGAGTCGACCGGTCCCTTCGTGTCCGGCTCCCCCTACTACGCCTCCACGGGATATCCCAACTTCGACCTCAGCAAGGCACAGTCGCTGGTGAAGCAGTACCAGGCCGATCACGGAGGCCAGGCGCCCGCCTTCACCGTCGGCGTCACGAATACGCCCAAGGACCTCGAGCGGGGCCAGCTCATGCAGGCCATGTGGAACAAGGCAGGCATGCAGGTCCAGATCAGCCAGACCGAGGCGAGCCAGTTCATTCTCAACGCCTTGCTGGGCAAGTACCAGGTCGTCAGCTGGGGTCAGTACGCGGCCGCCGATCCCGACCTCAACTACGTCTGGTGGACCAGCGCCAACGCCGCGTCCAATGGGTCTCTGGCTCTCAATTTCGCCCGCAACAAGGATCCCCAGATCGACCAGAACCTCACGATCGGGCGGACGAGCACCGATCAGGCCGCCCGGGCGACGGCCTACCAGAACGTCGCCAAGCGCTTCGCCCAGGACGTCCCCTACCTGTGGCTCGACCGCGAGGTGTGGATCTACTCGGCGAAGCCGTCGGTCATGAACTTCGCCGGGGGCACCATGCCAAACGGAACCAAGGCCATACCGCTCATCTGGGGGCAGATCTGGCCGACGCAGATCTGGTTGAACCGGTAGGGAGGTCGCAAGCACCACCGTGATTCGACGAGGTGAGGGGCGCCGCAGCAGATGGTCTTCGTAGCCAAGAGGCTCGTCCTGGCGATCATCGTGCTGTTCGTGGTGACCCTCTTGTCGTTCGTCCTCCTGCACAACCTCCCCGGTGATCCGTGCATAGCCAAGCTCGGGACGAGCGCGACACAGCAGGGTATAGCCCAGTGTCGTCATCAATTTGGTCTCGACAAGTCGCTCCCCGCCCAGTACGTGCAGTACCTCGACCACAGTCTCCATGGGAATTTCGGCAGCTCCTACATCACCGGCCAGGGGGTAGGAAAGTCCATCAAGCAGGCCCTCCCGATCACCGTGGAGCTGCTCATCGTGTCTCAGCTGATCGCCATCATCGTGGCGATACCGTTGGGGATCCTCGCCGCGCTGCGGCCCGACGGGGTGTTCGATCAGATCTCCACCGCCGCCGCCTTCGGGCTCCTGGCCATCCCGGCGTTCGTCCTGGGGGTGCTGCTCGTCTACCTCTTCGCCGTCAAGTTCCACATATTTCCTGCTACCGGCTACACGCCCCTGACCCAGGACTTCGGTCAGAACCTCAGGTCGATCATCCTTCCGTCGATCACGCTCGGGCTCGGGTCGCTGGCGGTGTACAGCCGTGTCCTGCGTACCGACATGATCGCCACGTTGCGGGAGGACTTCATCACCACGGCCAGGGCAAAAGGGATGCCCACAGGACACATCCTGTTGCGCCATGCTTTCCGACCGTCGACGTTTGCCCTGATCACAGTGGCGGGAATCAATATCGGAACGCTCATCACCGGAGCGTTCCTCGTCGAGTACATCTTCCAACTGCCCGGCATCGGGCTGTTGACCCTCAACTCGATCTACTCGCGCGACTACGGCATCGTCCAGGCCACCGTGCTCGTCGTCGCCGTCGGCTTCGTGCTCGTCAACCTGCTCGTCGACCTTCTGTACGTCGCCATCGACCCCAGGACCCGTCATGCCCGAGCCACCGTTTAGTCAGGAACCGTCGGCCCGGCCAGACGTCGTACCCGCCGCTGTGCCGTCGACCTCGCTCGGCGTCATGGCGGGAGCACCGGTCGGCGGCGAGGTCGGAGAGGGCGCCGTCGATCTCCAGGTCGGTCGGGCGGAAACCGCCCGTCCTCCGGCCGCCGCCATCCGCCGTCTCGGCGCGCCGTTCTGGATCTCCGTGGGCTGGGTCGGCCTGGTGATCGTCCTCGCCGTTCTGGCCAACGTCCTGCCTCTGGACGACCCCAACGCGATCGGGTCCGGTCTCCCTCGCCAGGACCCGAGCCTTCAGCACCTGCTGGGCACCGACAGCCTGGGCCGGGACATCCTGTCGAGGGTGATCTTCGGGGCTCGCGTCTCGCTGATCGTCGGTTTCTCGTCGATCTTCATCGGCATGGTCGTCGGAGGGGCGCTCGGTCTGATGGCCGGCTTTTTCCGAGGGCCGCTGGACACCCTCTTCGACGGCGTTTCGACGGTCGCCCTCGCCTTCCCCGCACTGGTCTTCCTCCTGGCCCTCGTCGTCGCCGTCGGCCAGGGCTTGTTCACCGTGGTGATCGGGATCGGCATACTGTCGATCGCCCCTCTCTTTCGCATCGTCCGCGCCAACACGATCGTGTACGCCCAGCGGGAGTTTGTTTTGGCCGCGCGCGCCCTGGGCGCCAGGAGCACCCGCATCATCTGGCGCGAGATCCTCCCCAACGTGCTACCGACCGCGCTCTCGTTCGCCCTGGTGGCGGTGGCGGTGGCCATCGTCGCCGAGGGCGCCCTCGCCTTCCTCGGGTTGTCCGTGCGACCCCCCACGCCCACCTGGGGCGGCATGATCAGCGAAGGGCGGAACGCCCTGGAGCAGGATGCCCTCATCTGTCTGTGGCCGTCGCTGGCGCTCTTCTTCACCGTGCTCGCCCTGAACTTCGCCGGCGACCGCCTGCGATCGTTCTTCGAGGTCAGGGAGGGAGGTCTATGAGAGCGCGCCGTGGCCGCGAGAGCACCGCCAGCTACCCGGCTGCTCCCCAGCCAGCCGGTCCCCTGCTGGAGGTGGTCGACCTGACGACCCACTTCCGCACGACCCGGGGAATGGTGCGGGCCGTCGACGGGGTGTCCTTCAGCCTCGGCCGGGGACGCACCCTCGGCGTGGTCGGCGAGTCGGGATCGGGCAAGACCGTCCTCTCCCGCTCGGTCATGGGGCTCCTCCCCCGGAGCAACGTGGTGCGCGGCGGCGAGGTGCGCTTCGGAGGGCGGGAGCTGACTGCCATGACCGAGGGCGAGCTCCGCGATATCTGGGGTGCGGAGATCGGCATGGTCTTCCAGGACCCCATGACCTCTCTCAACCCCGTCATGCGTATCGGACGCCAGATCACCGAGTCGCTGCGTCACCACCTGGGCATCGACCGCGATGAGGCCCGGCGTCGCGCCGTCGCCCTGCTCGACTCGGTCGGGATCCCGGAGGCCGAGCAGCGACTGGGCGACTATCCGCACCAGCTGTCGGGCGGGATGCGACAGCGGGTGACCATCGCCGTGGCGCTCGCCTGCGGCCCCCGGCTGCTGATGGCGGACGAGCCGACCACCGCGCTCGACGTCACCGTGCAGGCCCAGATCCTCGACCTCCTCGCCCGCCAGCAGCAGGAGCGGTACATGGCGATGGTGCTGGTGACCCACGACCTCGGTGTGGTCGCTGGACGCACTGACGAGATCGCCGTCATGTACGCCGGCAAGATCGTCGAGAAGGCACCCACCAGGACGATCTTCACCGACATGAAGATGCCCTATACCGAGGCCCTGCTGAAGTCGATCCCCAAGCTCACCGACCCCAGCCATACCAAGCTGTCCGTCATTCCCGGCCGGCCACCGGATCTGGTCAACCTGCCGCCGGGATGCCGCTTCTATCCACGGTGTCCGTATGCCCAGCAACGATGCCGGGACGAGGAGCCCCCGTTGCAGGAAGCCAACACCCCGGGCCACGTCTACCGCTGCTGGTTCCCGGTCGGGACTCCCGAAGGGCGCGACGCGCTGGAGCGCAACCGGAGCCAGGGCAGGCTCGACGTGACCGCGCCGGCCGCCCCCGTCGGAGCCTGATGGCCGGCAGCGGCACCGCCCAGCTCCGCACCGGCGACGCCCTGCTGCGCGTGGAGCACCTGGTGGTGGACTTCCCCGCCGGGCCCAGGCGCCGGGTCCATGCCGTATCCGACGTCAGCTTCGACGTGCAGGAAGGCGAGACGCTCGGGCTGGTGGGTGAGTCCGGTTGCGGCAAGTCGACCACTGGGCGGGCGGTGATGCAGCTACCCCGTCCGACCTCGGGCTCGGTGCGCTTCGCCGATAAGGAGCTCACCCGCCTGAAGCGGGAGGCCCTGCGCGAGACCCGACCCCGGATGCAGATGATCTTCCAGGACCCGATCTCGTCGCTCAATCCCAGGCGGCGGGTCGTCGACATCGTGGCGGAGCCGCTCGCCATCTGGGGTCGGGGCCGAGTCACCGATCGCGACGTCAAGGTCCGCGAAGTCTTCGACGCGGTCGGCCTGGACGTCGAGGAATCCGGCGATCGGCGGCCGTACCAGTTCTCGGGTGGGCAGTGCCAGCGCATCAGCATCGCCCGCTCTCTCATGCTCGACCCCAAGCTCCTCATCTGCGACGAGCCCGTCTCCGCCCTCGACGTCTCCGTTCAGGCCCAGATCCTCAACCTCCTGGCCGAGACCAAGAAGCGCTACGGGCTGACGATGATCTTCATCGCCCACGATCTGGCCGTGGTCAAGAACGTGAGCGACCGGGTCGCGGTGATGTACCTCGGCAAACTGTGCGAGGTTGCCGGCGCCGACGACCTCTACCAGCACCCGGCCCATCCCTACACCAACGCCCTGCTGGCTTCGATCCCCGAGCCCGATCCGCGGGTTCGGCCCTCGACCAACGGCGCCGGGCTGAGCGGAGAGATCCCGTCGCCGGTATCACCGCCCAGCGGTTGCCGGTTCCGGACGCGCTGTCCCCGAGCGCAGGACCGCTGCGCCGAGGAGGAGCCGGTGATGCGGCAGATGCGACCCGATCACTTCGTCGCCTGCCACTTTCCCGTGGAGACGCCGGTGAGCTTCGCTGGCGCACGGTCGACGAGCAGCACCCCCTGGCAGCCGCCCCCTATCGGCTGCTGAGTCCCCCGGTGCTCAGCCGGTCGGTGTCTCGCCCTCGGCCGGTGCAGCCGACGCCGGCTGGCCACCGGACGGGTCCGAGCCCTCGTCTGTCTCCTGCGGTGAGAACTCCTCGGCCCAGGCTTGCTGGCCCTCGGACTCGGGGGTGAAGTCGGCCCCGCCCCCGTAGCCGATGTAGTTGCCCTGCTCGTCGTAGGCGTGCTCCCCGAAGGCCTCGCGGTACTCGGGGGCGACCTCACCACCCTCGGCCGCCTGCTTGATCGACAGGCTGATGCGCCGTCGCTGGAGGTCGATGTCGATGATCTTGACCCACAGCTCCTCGCCCGGGCTCACCACCTGCTCGGGGAGGTCGACATGGTGAACGGCCATCTCGGAGATGTGCACCAGGCCCTCGATGCCGTCGCCCACCTGGATGAAGGCGCCGAAGGGTACGAGCTTGGTGACCCGCCCGTACACGAGCTCACCCACGCGGTGGGCGTTGGCGAACTCCTGCCACGGGTCGGCCTGGGTCGCCTTGAGCGAGAGGCTGATGCGCTCCTTGTCGAGGTCGACGTCCAGGACCTGGACCTCGATCTCGTCGCCAACACTGACGACCGACGACGGATGGTCGACGTGCTTCCACGACAGCTCGGAGACGTGCACCAGCCCGTCCATCCCG
>JBPYEI010000084.1:0-8208 GCA_051985455.1 Acidimicrobiales bacterium | reverse complement strand
GCTTGGAGGAGCCCTCGCAGCTCAGCGAGGCCGGTCTCGACACCGTCGAGCCCCGCCCGCTCTCGTTCGAGCCGGAAGACGACTAGCGGGTCGCCTGTCCTCCACTCCGGAGGCCATAGGCTGGCGGGCCGTGACCACCCAGCGCTCGCCCTTGGCTTCGGCCCACGAGTCGTTGGGTGCGCGGTTCGTCGACTTCGGCGGATGGGAGATGCCGATCTCGTATTCGGCGGGGACGGTGGCCGAGCACAGCGCGTGCCGCAGCGCGGCGGTGGCCTTCGACGTGAGTCACCTGGGAACCGTGCGCGTGGAGGGACCTGATGGGTTCGAGCGGCTCCAGCGCAGCCTCACCAACGACCTGAGCCGGATCGCGCCCGGACGGGCGCAGTACACCCACCTCCTCGACGAGACGGACGGCTCGGTCGTCGACGACATCATCGTGTGGTGGGTCGGGCCCTCCCGGTTCGACGTCATGCCCAACGCCTCCAACACCGCCAGGGTGAGGAGTGCCCTCGGTGGCCTGGACGTCACCCACGAGCGGGCGGTCGTCGCCGTGCAGGGCCCCACGGCCCGCCAGCAGCTGGCGGCGGTCAGCCCCGTGGCCGCGACCGTGCCCCGTTTCGGCGTCGTCCGCTTCGACTGGGAGGGCGTCGACTGCGTCGCCGCCGGGACCGGTTACACCGGAGAGGACGGCGTCGAGTGTGCCGTGCCGGCGTCGCGGGCAGAGGCATTCTGGTGGGCCGTGCTCGAGCGCGGCGTGGTCCCCGCCGGCTTGGGTGCGCGCGACACCCTGCGGCTGGAGGCCGGCCTGCCCCTCCACGGCCACGAGCTCGGTCCTGGCATCACGCCGCTCCAGGCCGGGCTGGGGTGGGTGATCGGCTGGGACAAGGGCCCGTTCCGGGGTCGCCAGGCTCTCGAGACCGAGCGACGTCGAGGGATCGGGCGACGGTTGCGAGGACTGGTCACCGAGGGGCGCCAGCCTCCCCGAGAGGGCAACGACGTGCTCGACGGCGGTCGGCTGCTGGGTCGCGTCACGAGCGGCAACTTCTCGCCCGTGCTCGAGCGCGGGATCGCCATGGCGCTGCTCGACCCGACGGTCGAGCCCGGGTCGGCGGTGACGATCGACGTGCGAGGGCGGTCGATCGACGCTCGCGTCGTCACGCTTCCCTTCGTCGGCCCCCGAGCCACAGGCGCCACCGCGAGAAAGGGTGCGTGAGCCAGTGGGTCACTACGTTCCACACACCGACGCCGAGATCGAGACCATGCTGGGGGCGCTGGGCCTGACATCGGTGGACGAGCTCTTCGCCTCGGTGCCCCCTGCGCTACGTCTGGCCGGAGGCCTCGACCTTCCTCCTGGCCTGGGCGAGCCGGACGTGCTGGCCCGCCTCGAGGAGCTGGCCGACCGCAACCAGGTGAGCGGACGCGACCTCGTGTGCTTCGCCGGGGCGGGAGCGTACGACCACGAGGTCCCCGCCGTCACCCGGTCCCTCGCCGGCCGGGCGGAGTTCGTCACCGCCTACACTCCGTACCAGGCCGAGGTGGCCCAGGGTGTGCTCCAGGCCCTCTTCGAGTTCCAGACCATGATCGCCCGCCTGGCGGGTGTGGGGGTCGCCAACGCGTCGCTGTACGACGGCGCCAGCGCCACGGTGGAAGCGGTGAACCTCGCCACGGCCGCGACTGGTCGGCCGTCGGTGTGGATGTCACAGGGTGTGCATCCGCACTGGCGCCAGGTCGTCACCACCTTCGCTGCGGGCGAAGGTCGCAGGGTGGTCGAGGTGCCCCTCCAGGACGGGTACACGGCGTGGCCGGAGACCCCCCAGGACGTCGGCGCCGTCGTCGCCGCCTATCCCAACTACCTGGGCTGCCTGGAGGACCTGGCGCGGGCTCGGCAGGTGGCCGACGACGCCCGCGCGCCCCTCGTCGTGGCCTTCGACCCGGTGGCGGCCGGACTGCTGCGCTCGCCCGGGTCGTGGGGCGCCGACGTGGTGGTGGGAGAGGGGCAGGCGTTCGGCACCGCCCTCAACTTCGGCGGCCCGTACCTGGGGCTCTTCGCCTGCACGGAGGAGCACGTGCGACGCCTGCCCGGGCGGCTGGTGGGGGAGACCGTGGACACCGAAGGACGCCGGTCCTACGTGACCACGCTGCGAACCCGGGAGCAGGACATCCGCCGGGAGCGGGCCTCGTCCAACGTCTGCACCAACCAGACCTTGATGGCCGTGACGGCCGCGATCCAGCTGGGCTGGCTGGGGACCGGCGGCCTAGCCGAGGTGGCGTTGCGCTGCGCACGCGGCACGCGCTACTGCCGTGACGCCCTTCTCGCCGTCGATGGTGTCGAGCCGCTCGTCTCGGCGCCCGTGCTGCGGGAGTTCGCCGTGCGGGCCCCCGTCGACGGGGCCGTGCTCGTCGAGCGGCTGGCCGAGGAGGGGTACCTCGCCGGCGTGCCGCTCGGGCCCGGCCTGGAGGCCAGCGGGTGCGACGGTGGACTGCTGGTGGCCGTCACCGAGCGCCGGACGCGCGACGAGATCGACGGCTTCGCCGCGGCCTTCGAGAAGGCGGTGCGCTGATGCAAGCCGACACCACGCGCTCGGCGGCGCACGCGGCGGGTGGGCGGGCGTCGAGCGCACCGCTGATGGGCCGGGAGGCCGAACCGACCCTGTTCGAGCTGTCGCAGCGTGGGCGGCGTTCCTGGTCGCTGCGCACCACCGGCCTGCCCGAGTGGGCCCCAGAGGAGCTGGTCCCCGAGTTGCACCTGCGGGGCGAGCCGGTCGAGGTGGCCGAGGTGTCCGAGCGGGACCTCGTGGCCCACTTCACCCGGCTGTCGCACCGGCAGTACGCCGTGGACGTCGGGGCCTACCCGTTGGGCTCGTGCACGATGAAGTACAACCCCAAGGTGTGTGACGAGGTCGCCAGCCTGACCGGCCTGACGGGAGCGCACCCGGCCGCGCCGGCGTCGCTCGTCCAGGGTTGGCTCGAGTTGCTGGTCGCCCTCGAGCGGGCCCTGTGCGAGGTGACGGGCATGGCCGCGGCGACGCTCCAGCCGGCGGCGGGGGCGGCCGGCGAGCTGACCGGACTGATGCTGATGCGGGCATGGCACGCCAGCCATGACGGGTCGCGGCGGCGACGGGTGATCATCCCCGACTCCGCGCACGGGACCAACCCCGCGTCGGTCGCGCTGGGCGGTTACGAGGTGACGACCGTGCCCTCCGACGCCCGAGGTTGCGTCGACGTGAGTGCCCTGCGAGCCGTCCTCGACGACAGCGTGGCCGGCATCATGCTGACCAACCCCAACACCCTCGGGCTGTTCGAGGAGGACATCGCCAGCATCGCCGCCGCCGTGCACGAGGTGGGCGGCCTGCTCTACTACGACGGGGCCAATCTGAACGCCATTCTCGGCGTGGCCCGTCCGGGCGACATGGGTTTCGACATCGTGCACATGAACCTGCACAAGACCTTCGCCACGCCCCACGGCGGCGGCGGTCCGGGCGCGGGGCCCGTCGCGGTGTCGGAGCGCCTGGCGCCGTTCCTGCCCGGACCGCGTCCGGTGCGGCGGCCCGGTGGAGATGCTGAAGGAGCCCCTCGCTACGACTGGGAGATGCCGGTTCGCTCGATCGGCCGGGTCCACTCGTGGCACGGCAACGCCGTCGTCCTGGCCCGGGCGTACGCCTACATCCTCGCCAACGGCGGCGACGGCCTGCGGCGCGTCGCCGACGCGGCCGTGCTCAACGCCAACTGGCTCCGGCAACGCCTACGCGGCTCGTACGACATCCCCTTCGACCGCCCCAACATGCACGAGCTCGTGGTCTCCGCCGCCAACCTCAAGCGGCGCAGCGGAGTGAAGGCCCTCGACGTGGCCAAGCGACTGCTGGAGGAGGGCTTCCACGCCCCCACGGTGTACTTCCCGCTCACCGTCGAGGAGGCCCTCATGATCGAGCCCACCGAGACCGAGAGCCCCCAGACCCTCGAGGCCCTGGCCAGTGCCCTCGAGGCCATCGCCGCCGAGGCGCTGGGTGGCGACCCCGCCCCGGCCAAGTCGGCGCCCCGCACCACCCCCGTGAGCCGGGTCGACGAGGCCCGGGCGGCCCGCCAGCTCGTCCCCACGTGGGACGCCCGCCCGCCGGCATAGAGAGGACTTGTCATGGCCCCGATCGTGGACGTCAGCCTCGGCAGCTGGTTCGCCCGGCGGGCGGCCGCCACCCCGGACCGCCGGGCGCTCACCTTCGAGGGAGTGACGCGTTCCTACGCCCAGTTCCTCGACCGCGTCGACCGCCTGGCGTCGGGTCTCCGGGCTGGCGGGGTCTGCCACGGCGACCGAGTGGGGTTCCTCGGCCTCAACCAGCCCGCCTTCTTCGAGACGATGTTGGCCGCCGCCCGACTGGGTGCCAGCTTCGTGCCGTTGAACTTCCGTCTGACCGGTCCCGAGCTGGCCTTCATCATCGGCGACGCCGGCATCCACACCCTCGTCGTCGACGAGATGCACCGCACCGTCATCGACTCGGTGCGGGCCGAGCTACCCGTCCGCCGCTATCTCGGCGTCGACGGCGAGGTCACCGACGGGTGGGAGCCGTTCGAGCAGGTGCTCGCCCGTCACCCACGGATCGCGACCGTCGAGCCCATCGACTCCGACGAGGTGGCGGTCATCATGTACACGTCGGGGACGACCGGCCGGCCCAAGGGAGCCATGCTCACCCACGGCAACCTGTGGTGGAACAATGTCAACGCCTTCCACGCCATGGACATCGTGGAGGACGACGTCACCTTGGTCGTGGCTCCGCTGTTCCACATCGGCGGACTGAACGTCACGACCCTGGTCACCTGGCAGAAGGGCGGGGAGGTCGTGTTGCACCGGAGCTTCGATCCGGGCGACTGTCTCGAGGCCATCCCGACACACGGCGTGACCACCTTGTTCGCCGTACCGGCGATGCTGCTGTTCATGAGCCAGCACCCCGATTTCGGGGAGGCCGATCTCACCAGCCTGCGGATGGTGGTCTGCGGAGGCGCGCCGGTGCCCGAGGCGCTCATCAAGACCTTCAACGGCGTCGGCATTCCCATCAACCAGGGCTACGGGCTGACCGAGACGTCGCCCTTCGTGTCCTTCCTGACACCCGAGTTCTCGCTGGCGAAGGTGGGCTCCGCCGGCACGTCCCCGCTCTTCACCGACATCCGGCTGTCCGCCGCCGACGGCGCCGTGGTGACCGAGCCCCTGGCCCGCGGCGAGGTGTGTGTGCGGGGTCCGAACGTCATGAAGGGGTACTGGAACAAGCCCGAAGCCACCGCAGCCGCCATCGACAGCGAAGGATGGTTCCACACCGGGGACCTCGGTTACCTCGACGAAGACGGTTTCCTCTACATCGTCGACCGGGTGAAGGACATGGTCCTGACCGGGGGAGAGAACGTGTACCCCGCCGAGGTGGAGGGCGTGCTCTTCCATCACCCGGCCATCGCCGACGTCGCCGTGGTCGGCGTGCCCGACGACCGTTGGGGAGAGGCGGTGGCGGCGGTGGCCGTGCTGAGGGAGGACGCCTCGCTGACCCTGGAGGACCTGCGCGAGGTCGCCGGACGGACGCTGGCCCGCTACAAGCTGCCGACCCGCTTGGAGGTGGTCGACGCCCTTCCACGCAACCCCGCCGGCAAGGTCCTCAAGTACGAGCTCCGGGCCCGGCTCGGTCCCACTGGATGACGTCGTTCCACCTGGGCCCGCCCTGGCGTCGCATGGCGGGTGGTTGTTCGGTGGCGGCGTGGCCGAGACAGATGATCAATTCGGCACGCACTCCAGCGGGCAGCTTGAGGAGGGTGGCGAGGGCCGCGCGGCTGAAGGAGGTGACTGGCCCGGCCGCCAGCCCGATGCTGTGTGCCGCGAGCAGCAGGGTCGCCGTCGCGGTGCCCACGTCGATGTAAGGCCCCGGGTTCGTCGGTGGGAACCCATAGTTGTGCGCTTGGGCCCAGTCGACGCACACGACAATGGCGGCCATCGGGCGCTGAAGCATCCCAGGTGCGACCAACCGCACCGCGCGCAGGAGCGCAGGTCGGGTGACGATGACGTACCGGTGAAGTCGTCGGTTCCCTGCATGGGGAGCGTAGCGAGCACTGTCGAGCAAGGTTCGAAGCTGATCGTCCTCCACCGGGGCATCCGTCAGGGCCCGCACCACACGACGGGTGCGGATGACGTCGAGCAGGGCACCGTTCACGGTGACCCGTCTAGGTCCAGCGAGCGCACCAGATATTCGGCGATGGTCCGGCACAGGGCGTCGAGTCGCTCGACGTATCCGGCTGGGTCGCCAGCCTGGACGGCTGTTTCCGAGAATCCCTGCCTGATGTCGCGCAAGAGCGGCCGCAAACTGGCACTCGCGCTCGGCTCGATCATCTCCGCCAGCCGGGACGCTGCAGTCAGCAGGCGCATCGGCGCGTACTCGGCCGCCTCGTCCACTTGCGTGCGAGCCGCAGTCACCAGATAGGCCAGTAGCTCGACTCCATCGGCCTCATCCAGCACGCGCACGGACTCGCCTTCGGTCTCAGAGGTCATGGTCCCCCTTTCCTCACCAACCTGTTCTGCATGAGCCTGCTTACACGTGCACGGCTGGTGGCGGAGCCGTCCGGGCGGTTCGTGGACCTGGCGGGGGAGCTCGAGCGAAGCGACCCCCGGCCCTACTCGAGCAGGTCGGGCTGCTCCCGGACGATCCGCTCGTAGAGCGGCTGGAAGCTGAACCAGCCGGCGATGTTGGAGCCGACCTGCGTGGCCGTCAGCTTCGCCATGTCCTCGTCGATGAGCACGGGCTTGCCCGCCGCCTCGGCGAGCAGCTGGGCCTGACAGGAACGCTCCATGGTGATGAACCACCACGCCGCTTCGTCGACGGAGTGTCCGACGGTGAGCAGGCCGTGGTTGCGGAGGATGACGGCCTTGGAGTCGCCCAGGGCGTGGGCGAGGCGCTTGCCCTCCTCGACGTCGAGCACGACGCCGGTGTAGTCGTCGAACACGGCGTGGTCGCCGTAGAAGGCACAGACGTCCTGGGTGATCGGATCGAGCGGGCGTCCCAGGGCGGACCAGGTCTTGCCGTAGATCGAGTGCGCGTGGGCGGCGGCGATGACGTCGGGGCGGGCGGCGTGGACCTGGGAGTGGATGGCGAAGGCGGCCGTGTTGACGCCGTAGTCACCCTCCACGACGTCGCCCTGATCGTTCACCAGGATGAGGTCGCGCACCCGGATGTGGCCGAAGTGCACGCCGAACGGGTTCACCCAGAAGTGGTCGAGGCGCTCAGGATCCCGGGCGGTGATGTGGCCGGCGACGCCCTCGTCGAAGCCGAACCGCGAGAAGAGGCGGAAGGCGGCGGCCAGACGCTGCTTGCGGTGCAGCCGTTCGTCCTCGACGGAATCGAACTGCGGCGGCAGCGGGAGAGCTCTCTCCGGCATCGGAACACCTCCACGAGAGGGATGCGAGTAGTCGATCTTACCGGCCGCGGCGTGCTGTCTCGCACCCATGACCGGCTGCTACGTTCGAGATGTGGGCCCTGACGAGCGCTTGACGACGCCGTCGAGAGGGCCCGCCGGGTGGGCCCGTCCCCGTACGGCCCGGTGGGACGACCCCGGGGCCGATGGTATTGGCGCTCCGGGGACCGTCGACGAGGAGCAGGCCACAAAGCAGGCCGAGCTGGCCCACTGGGGCCTGCGGTTCGTGGCCTTTCTGATCGACTTCGTGGTGCCCTTCGTCCTGGCCGGCATCCTGTTCAGGGTGTGGGCGCCGGCGGGCGTGGTCGCCTACGTGGTGGTCGCCGCCTTCGTGGTCTGGGACCTGGTGGTCCAGGGCATCACCGCGCAGACGGTGGGCAAGCGCCTGGTCGGGACCTGCCTGGTGCGGTCGGACGACGGTGAGGTCGTCGGTCCCTGGCTGTCGATCCTCAGGTACTTCGGGCACATCCTCGACGTCCTGCCGCTGTACCTCGGCTTCCTGTGGCCCCTGTGGGACGCCAAGCGCCAGACCTTCTCCGACAAGATGTGCCGCACGGTGGTCATCGTCGTCTAGAAGGGGGCGGCGCCCTAGCGCCGCTCATCGCGACGAGAAAGGCCTGAAAGCCGCCGTCTTGTAGCGTTCAGCCGTGGGGGAGCCGGCTGAGCACGAAAAGAACTGGTCTGGGTGCGCGCCGAGCCGTTCTTGCCGCGATGAGCGGGATTTCGGGCGCTGCTACTTCGTGGCGCCGTTCCCTGTGTGCGAAAGCACCC
>JBPYEI010000083.1:0-8986 GCA_051985455.1 Acidimicrobiales bacterium | reverse complement strand
GCCAACGTCGTGCGTCACGACCTCGGCCTGCCACCCGATTGAGACCGCCCGGCGTGCTGGTCGAGCGTCAACCGACAACCTCGTCCGGAGAGCCGACAACAGGTTTGTGTCGTTTCCGGCAATCCGGTCGCCGGGCGAGCCCGTACGACGAGACGTCCGTTCGCGGCCATGGCCGCATCAACGCGCCCGAGAGGAAACGATGAGCCACAAGAGCCTCAATCCCACCAATCCGGACAACCCGAAGCGAGTCGCCATCGTGATCTCCAACCCGTCCACGTCCGCCACGACGGGGTGGCCCGTCGGTTTCTGGTGGGCGGAGCTGACCCACCCCTACTTCGCCTTCAACGAGGCCGGCTACGAGGTCGAGGTGTTCAGCCCCGACGGGGGTGCCTGTGAGGCGGACGCCATGAGCGACCCCGAGGACGCCAGCCAGTGGCAGGCCGAGGACGTCATCTCACGCGGCTACAAGCACGACCCCGAGTTCATGAAGCTCATCGAGAACACCAAGCCGGTCGTGGACCTGGACATCGATCGCTTCGACGCCATCCTGGTCGCCGGGGGCCAGGGACCGATGTTCACCTTCGAAGGGGCGAAGCAGCTCCAGTCCAAGTTCGCCGAGTTCTTCGAGGCCGGGAAGCTCACCTGCACCATGTGCCACGGCACCGCCATCCTTCGCTACACCCGGCTCTCCGACGGCGAGCCCCTCGTCAAGGGGAGGACGGTGACGGGCTTCGCCAACGTCGAGGAGGACTTCGCCGACCAGGCCGTCTGGGACTCGGGCGCGCTGCCCAAGGGCAAGCACGTCACCCCGTGGCGCATCGAGGACGAGCTGAGGGCCCTGGGCGCCAACTACATCCAGGCCGGTCTCTGGAGGGGGTTCGCCGTTCGCGACGGCAACTTGGTGACCGGCCAGCAGAACTTCAGCGGCGGAGAGACCGCCGAGCTGATCGTCGAGACCCTGGGCCGATAGCTCTGGCGATGAGCTCTCGGGCTGGGCCACGTCGAACCCTCGGACCACCTGGCAAGGTGGAGGGTCGCCATGGCCAAGCTCATGTACTCGTCGATCGGATCGGTCGACGGTTACATCGCCGACGAACAGGGCAACTTCGAGTGGGCAGCTCCCGACGAGGAGCTGCACAGCGTCGTCAACGACCTCGAGCGACCGGTCGGCACCCACCTCCTCGGGCGTCGTATGTACGAGGTGCTCCGCTACTGGGAGACGGCAGACGTCGAGCCGGAGGTCTCCCGGGACTTCGCCGACCTCTGGCGGAGCACCGACAAGATCGTGTACTCCAAGACCCTCGATGCCGTCTCCACCGCCAGGACGAGCATCGAGCGGGACTTCGATCCTGAGAAGGTCCGCCGGATGAAGGCCACCACCGAGCGTGACATGACCGTGGGTGGCCCCGAGCTTGCCGCCCAGGCGTTCAGGGCGGGCCTCGTCGACGAGTGCCACCTGTTCCTCACGCCGATCGTCGTCGGCGGCGGCACGCGGTCTCTGCCCGACCAGCTCCTCCTCGAGCTCGACCTGGTGGACGTGCGCCGTTTCGGCAGCGGCGTGGTGCACCTCCACTACCGCCCGAGGACACCAGGAGGCGCCCAACGCTGATGTAACGTCGCCCGATGAGCACCTCCCCGCCCCTCGATCCCGCGGCGAGGAAGTTGATGGACGCCATGGAGCGCGGTGGTTTCCCCCGGGTGGAGACGATGACCGGGGCGGAAGCCCGGCGCCAGGCACGCGCCTTCCGGGAGTCCTGGCAGGTGGAGGTGGAGCCGGTGCACCGGGTTGAAGACCGTCACATGCCAGGCCCGGCGGGCGACATCCCCGTCCGGATCTACTGGCCCGCTTCACCCGGCCCCTTGCCTGCTCTCGTCCTGCTGCACGGCGGCGGGTGGGTGATCGGCGACCTGGACGGCCAAGACGGGATAAGCCGGCTCATCACCAACCGGGTCGGCTGCGTGGTCGTGTCGGTCGACTACCGCCTTGCCCCCGAGCATCCGTTCCCTGCCGCGGCAGAAGACGCTTACGCCGCCACGCTCTCGGTGGCCGAGCAGGCAACCTCGCTCGGAACCGACCCACGACGCCTGGCCGTGGCAGGCGACAGCGCGGGCGGCAACCTGGCCGCCGTGGCCGCCCTGATGGCCCGCGACCGCGGGGGACCCGACCTGGTGCACCAACTGCTGATCTACCCGGTGATGGACTGGTGCTTCGACACGCCGTCCTACGTCGACAACGCCGAGGGCTACTTCCTCGAGGCCGTCACCATGCGCTGGTACTGGCGCCAGTACCTGGGCGACGGCGTCGAAGGTTCCGACCCCTACGCCTCGCCGCTCCGGGCGTCGGACCTGTCCCGCCTGCCGCCCGCCCTGATCATCACCGCCGGTTACGACCCGCTCAGGGACGAGGGCGAGGCGTACGGCCGCCGTCTCCAGCAAGCCGGCGTGCACGCCACCGTGAGCCGGTACGAGACCATGTTCCACGGCTTCTTCGGATTCGGGCGTCTGCTCGAGGGGGCCGTGCTCGCCAACGAGGAGGCGTTCGCCGCCCTGCGGGCGGCATTCCGCACCCGGTGATCGGATCGTTCGTTCGGAAAGAACCAGTTGGTGGCGTCGTTCTTGACCTCCGCTCCAGGAGTGAACTCGATGAGAGCTCGATCATCTTGGCCCTCGATCGAGATGGCCGGCGTCTCCACCACGGCGATCTCCTTGGTCAGGGCCCGGAGACGTTGCAGGGCGTCAACGGCTCTCGGAGGTGGTACAGCACGCCGAGGAACAACGTCACGTCGAACGTTCCCAAGGTAGCCAGATCGCATGTCATGAAATCGGCAACCACGGATTCGACCCTGCTCCCACGACTGGTTCTGGCTGTGTCGAACCCCCGCTTGCCCGGCAGTGTGTGATCGTCCCACCAACGGCAGCTCGGCCCCCAGAGCGCTGGCGGCGTGCCGGTGGCCCGGCACCTGGCAACGTACTCCCAGTACTCGTCGGCGTGGGTGAAGTCGAGTGACAAAACGAAGTGGTCGAGTGCGACAACCCGCGATGCGCCGGCGTCTTCAGCGGCGAAGGAGTACCAGCCATCCCATGCCCCGATGTCCAGGACCGTCCGGCCGTCGAGACGAGGAAGGTGCAAGTTCTCCCATTCGGAGCTGAGGGCGTCGAAGGGCAGCACGCCCGGCGTCACGCGATCAGGCAGCTGGATCGAGTGAAACCAGTAAGTCCCGTCGGCGTCAGCACCCACAGGGTCGAGAAGATTACAGGCCGAGCATGCGGATGGCGTTGCCGCGCACGATCTTCTCGACCGTGACGGGATCGAGGTCCTTCATCTGCTCCTCGGCGATCTGGCGGGTGTGGGGCCAGGTGCTGTCGGAGTGCGGGTAGTCGCTCTCGTAGGTGACGTTGTCGACACCGATGGAGTCGAGGGAACGCAGGCCGTGGGCGTCGTCGAAGAAGCAGCCGTACACGTGCTCGCGGAACAGCTCGCTCGGTGCACGCTTGACGTTCTCGGCCACGCCCCCCCAGGCCCGGTTCTCCTGCCACACGACGTCGGCCCGCTCGAGGATGTACGGGATCCAGCCGATCTGGCCCTCCGAGTAGGCGATCTTCAGGTCGGGAAAGCGGTTGAAGGCTCCGCACATGAGCCAGTCGACCAGCGAATAGCAGGCGTTGGCGAAGGTCAGGGTCGACCCGACGGCGGGCGGTGCGTCCTTCGACGTCGAGGGCATCTTGGAGGAGGACCCGATGTGCATGCAGATGACCGTGCTGGTCTCCTCGCAGGCGGCGAAGAACGGGTCCCAGTAGTGGTCCTTGTCGTGCACCGAGGGCAGCCCGAGGTAGGGCGGGATCTCCGAGAAGCACACGGCGCGCACGCCTCGCTCGGCGTTGCGCCTCACCTCGGCCGCGCCCAGCTCGGCGTCCCACAACGGGATGAGCGTCAGCGGGATGAGGCGGCCTGCTGACTCACCGCACCACTCGTCCACCATCCAGTCGTTGTAGGCCTTGACGCACAACAGCGCCAGGTCCTTGTCGGAAGCCTCCATGAACGTCTGGCCGCAGAACCGCGGGAAGGTGGGAAAGCACAGCGACGCCTCGATCCAGTTGGTGTCCATGTCCTCGAGGCGGGGCTTCACCTGCCAGGATCCGGGCCGCATCCAGTCATAGGTGACGCCCCGCATCGAGATCTCGTCCCGGTCGTGACCGACGGCGGAGTCCACCGTGAGGAGCGGGCGCCGCAGCTCCTCGTACAGCCACCAGTCGACCGGCTCGCCCGGATCCCCCGGCTCGCCCGGCTCGGCCAGGAACTTGCCGCCCCGAAAGCTGATCTCCTTCACGGGAGCCTGCACGACGCGCGGTCCGATGTCCTGGTACTTGGAGGGAAGCCGGTCCGACCAGACGGTCGGCGGCTCGACGACATGGTCGTCCACCGAGATGATCCTGGGGATCTGCATGGGCCGATCGTACCGCTCAACCTGACGACGTGTCAGGCCGAGCGAGGCGTCGGCCACGCCCCGAAGTGCCGACCCAATGGTCTGGTTCCACGTTTGGTCGAAATGGCTCTGCGCCAGGCCCCCGACGCGCCCACTTTCGACGGCCTATGGAACCACGCCGACCCCCCCAGGCGACCTCCGGCCGGACTCGAGGCCTCATCGGGCGCACGGGACCCGGTCGGGGGTGTGTGCGGTTCCACTAGCGGTCGAAAGTGGGCGCAAGATCCGAGCCCGGGAGGCCCTTTTCGACCAAACGTGGAACCAACCAACTGGTGGAGCACGCGGCCGTCCCTTGCTCGCGTACCCTGAGGATGAGTCGGGAGCAGGCGAGAGGGGGGAGAGTGCCCGTGGGTACGGCGTGGCGGGACCGAGGTGTCCGGATCGCAGCAATCGTGGGAATCCTGGGCGCGGCCCCGTCGGTCGCCGTCGCGTCGGCCAGCGTCGCCGCAGCCGCGGCCACAGTGAACGTCCCCTGCTCCCCCAGCGCGCCTGGCGGCGGGCCGGCCGGCCTCATCGCCGCCATCAACAAGGCCAACAAGAACGGCGGCGGAACGATCAACCTGGCATCCCGATGCGCCTACACGTTCGGACCACACCGTCACAACGACACCAGCGGCTTGCCCGTCGTGACCACGCCGATCACCATCAACGGCAACGGCTCGACCGTCGCCCGCAGCCAGGCCCCCGGCACAGAGAACTTCCGCATCTTCGAGGTCGACGGGCCAGGCGAGCTCACCCTCCACGCCATTACCATCGCCGGCGGGAGATCGTCGGGCGGCGGCGGCATCCTCGCCGACAAGGGCGCAAGGCTCACCCTCGTCAACAGCCGCGTGGACGACAACACCGTCACCGTCCCTCCTGACGACAAGGCCTTCGGTGGCGGGATCTCCGTCGATCACGGCAGCACGCTGGCGCTCCACAACAGCCGGGTCGACCACAACTCGGTCATCGCCGCCTTTCTGAGTGGCGGCGGCGGCCTCTACGAGAACAATGGCAGCAGCTCCACCGTCGACAACAGCCGGGTCGACCACAACGGCGTGACTGCCTCCATCGCCGTCGGCGGGGGAATCGCCCTCGACGGCGGCAGCGGTTCGAGGACGATATCGCTCCACAGCAGCGAGGTGGCCGACAACCGCGTCGACGCCAGTGCCACCGGGTCGTTCATCCTCGCTCGGGGTGGTGGCATCGAGAACAACGGCACCATGGTCACCATGACCAGCACCCAGGTCACGGGCAATGCGGTCGAGACCGAAGGGGGATCGGCCTTCGGCGGCGGCATCCACAACTTGACCAGCCTGAACCAGCGACCCATTCCTGACGGTCTCCTCGCCCTCACCTCGAGCCGGGTGACGGGCAACACCGTCACCGGTCGGCGGGCCGGTGGCGGCGGCATCTCGAACGAGGCGGGGGCGACGAAGGTCACGAGCAGTCAGGTGACAGGCAATGCGGTTGGCGGTGCAGCCGAAGGAGCCGACGGCGGGGGTATTGAGAACCTCCTCCGCCACGAGAAGGAGGCGCCCTTGCCGACGCTGACCATGACCACCAGCCAGTTGACCGACAACGCGGTGGCGGCGCCCACCGCTCCGGCCTGTGGAGGCGGGCTGTTCAACTCCGGCTCGGCGAGGGCCACCGTGAGCGCCATCACCGGCAACCGGGCCACCGGGTCCCCCGCACGGGGAGGTGGAGTCTTCACGGCCAACACCCTGAACGTCATGTCCAGCGTCGTCTCGGGCAACGTCCCCGACAACCGTGTCGACGGGACGGCGGCCAGCTGTGACCGCTGACGTCACGTATCGGTGCCGCGAGACCCCGCGCTGGAGGCCCTCCACAACCAAGCCCTGGAGATAGCTCGTGGCTGGTCGGTTCCCGACGCACCGGCGTCGTGGGAGCTCACGGCCCGGATCTTCTCCCTGCTGGCCGACGACGACGACCTCCTTGCTCTAGCGGTGCAAGTTCCGCCCGACCGGCTCCCGGCCCTGTTGTTCTGCGCCGCAGCGCGGCACCTGGTGACCGAGCTGGCCCCGCCGGAGCTGGCGAGGTATTTCCCGACGGGCGGCGACTCCCAGCCCACGCTCGACGCCGGCTTCGACCCGGCGTTCCGATCGTTCTGTCTCCATCATCGCTCCGAGATCCTCACCCTTTGTCGTCGCCATCGGTACCAGATGAACGAGGTGGCTCGATCGACCCAGGTCGCTCTGGCCGTTGGCCTCGTGAGCTCGAGGCATCCCGGGTCGAAGATTGCGCTCATCGACATCGGCACCGGCAGCGGCCTCGGCCTGCACATCGATCGATACGGCTATCGGCTGAGCGACGGCCGTCACTTTGGCGACCACGCGTCGCCACTCCAGTTGCTCACCGTGATCGAAGGAGCGCTCGAGCCGCCGATCCCATTCACGCTGCCTCCGATCTCGATGCGAATCGGCATCGACGTCGACCCGATCGACCTCGCTGACCCGGACGCCCGCCGGTGGGTGCGGTCCTGTGTGCCACCGGAAGCGGAGTCGCTCAGCCGCTTCGACCGAGCTGTCGCGATCGCCGTCGCTCACAGGCAGACTCTTCGTCGGGGAGACGCCATCGAGCTGCTTCCCGACCTCCTGGCCCAGGTGCCCAGCGACCACCTGATGATCGCCGTCGATGCGTTCACGGCCGTCTTCTTTTCCGACGAGCAACGCGCCCGGTTCCGCGACATCCTCGCCGACCACAGCCGAGCTCGTGATCTGGACTGGATCTCCCTCGATCCGCTGATTCCGGTCGGGACAGCAGGTCGGTACAGCGTTCAGGAGCTTCCTGTCGACGAGGAGCTCGTCCAGCACTATCAGCAGGGTGGCGTCTTCGGTCTCCTCTCCGTGCTCTCGTTTCGACGAGGTCGACAGAGCGGCCGCCTGCTGGCCCGAGCCCATCCGTCGGGAACGCGCATGACCTGGCTCGACCCCGAGACCGCTGTCCGATGACAGAAGCGGGCTCCGCCCACCTCGCCCCGGTCGAAGGAGCGGGACCTGTTCGGTCAGCTCGTCGCCTGGACGAGCCCGGCCGACGGCACCCTGGGCCACCGGACTGGTACCCTCAGCGAGGAAGTCGTCATCCGCATAGGGCGGGACAGGAGGGGGGGTCCATGGTGTCGACTCGCGAGGGCTCGAGTCAGTCGGTCGCGGCACGAGCAGGGTGGGCGCGCTGGGAGCCAGCGACGGGTATTGCATTCGTGGTGTTCTTCGTGGCTGGTTTCCTCACGACTCCATCACCGACTGACAACGACTCGAACCTCACCTGGCTCAACTACTTCAACAGCAGCGGCAATCAGATCAAGACCCTCGTCTCCGGGTTCATGTTCGTTCTGGCTGCGGTGTGCCTTGTCACCTTCGTCACCAGTCTGTGGTCGAAGATCGCCGAGGCTCGGCGACCTCAGCTGACCAGTCCCCTCCCCCTGGTCGGGGCCGGTTTGGCTGCTGCGGGAATCGCCCTCGGTGGGGTGCTCGAGGCAGCCGTCTCGGGCGGGATGATCTTCGGCCAGCTCCGTTTGCCCCCCGCCGATATTCTCCGGTTCGCCAACGACGCATCGTTCCCCGCCATCGTCGTTGCCGGCATGTTCGGGACGGCCTTGGCCATCGCCGGGATCGGGTTCCAAGCGGCGAACGCCGGACTGTTCGGCCGGCGGTTCACAGTCGTCAGCGTCATCGCCGCAGTCATCACCGTCTTCTCCTTTGGCTTCTTTCCCCTCGTGGCACCGTTGCTCTGGTTCCTGGTCGTGAGCATCATGTTGCTACGGCGGAAGACGCCCGATGCTCCAGCGGTCGCGGCCCAGAGTCCGCCTCCACGCGTCGCGACCTGACATCCAGGGGTACGCCCCGATCTACCGGTTCAGCCGTCCAACACCTCGGTCGCCACCAGCTCCTCCAGGTAGCGGCTGTCCCACCACGACAGCTGGAGCTGCTTGGCCCGGCGGAAGTACAGCTGGATGTCGTAGTCGACGGTGAAGCCCACACCGCCGAAGACCTGCTGGGCCATGGCGGTCACGTCACGGAAGGTCTGGCAGGCGAACAGCTTGGCCATCGGCGCCAGTCGCGCCGTCGACCGTCCCGTGGAACGGGCCCACGCCGCCTCCCAGACCAGCGTCTCGGCGCCGTCGACCCGCGTCACGGCGTCGGCCAGGTAGTGGGCGATGGACTGGAACGCCCCCAGCGGCTTGTCGAACTGGAACCGGTCCTTGGCGTACTGGACCGTGATGTCGAGGGCGTAGCGGGCGCCGCCCACGGCCTGGGCGGCGAGCAGCACGATCCCGTCGCGCAGGACCTGCTCCCACGCCGACCACCCCTCGCCCCGAGCCCCCACTATGGCGTCGGCGGGGACGCGAACGGCGTCGAAGTCGACCCGACACTGGTGGTCGGAGGCCACGGTGGGCTGGGGGATCAGTGACACTCCTTCGGTCCGCGGGTCGACCAGCAGGAGCACCACCCCATCGGGCCCGTCACCACACCGAGCCAGCACGAGCAGCCGATCGGCGGCGG
>JBPYEI010000082.1:0-15959 GCA_051985455.1 Acidimicrobiales bacterium | reverse complement strand
AGCACCCAAGTGACGCCCGCCGTCTCCAGCTCGGCGAGCCGCCTTCGCAACGGAGCCGCCTCCTGCAGCGACATGGAGAAGCGCACGACCAGATCGATGTCTGGACGGGCGCCATGGCGCTCGAGCTCCTCTCGCACCTCGGTCACCTCATTGGGAGTGGGCGGACCCGGAGGACCTTCGACAGGGAACAGCGGGAAGCAGCCCTCGAGGCGCGCTGCCCGGATCAACGGCTTGCGGCTCGGTAGCACGCACGCCGCCCAGATGGGCACCGGGTCCTGTACCGGACGAGGCGTGAACGGCTCACTCGAGACGCTCAGCCGCTCGCCGCGGTGTCGAACGGCGTCGCCACCGAGCAGCCGCCGGAGGACGTCCAGGGACTCGTCCAGCAGACGAGCACGCGCCCGGTCGTCGACGACCTCACCGAATGCGCTGAGCTCCCCCCAGGCGTCGGTGCCGAGGCCGACGCCGAGGACGACACGCCCGCCCGAGAGGTGGTCGAGGGTGGTCACCTGGCGGGCCAAGACCCACGGCCGCCGACGGCTGACCGGCGTCACGAGGGTTCCGATCCTCACCCGCTCGGTTGCGGTCGCCACCGCCGCGAGGGTCACCCACGAGTCGGCGACCCCCATGCCACCCCGGCCAAGAACGTGGTCCCAGAGATAGAAACCCTCCCAGCCGGCCTCCTCGGCGCTCCGGGCGAGCTCCGCCACCCGACGGGGATCGGCGAACTCGGCGAATGCGGGCACGAACAGTCCGAAGCGCATAGCTAGCGGATTGTGGGCCGGCGGAGCGTTCGGCGCAACGTCGAAGCGCGCTCACGCCCCTCGACGGCCCTACCTTCACCGAGCAGACTGAGGCGAGCGGCCGTCGTATCGAGGAGGGCGGATGGAGAACCAGCGGGCGCGAGCGCTGCTCGAGGCCGAGAGGGCCCGTGTGCAAGACCTGTTGCAGGATACGGCGTCGGAACGCCGAGAGGACAGGACCACGGCCGACGAAGAGGTGGTCGCGGAAGATCGTGCCGAGCCCTTGACGGACGAGGAGACCGACGACGCGCTGATCGAGGGCCTCCGCGAGCGGCTGGCCGCGCTCGACCGCGCCAAGCGGCGGCTCGACGAGGGGACCTACGGCCGCTCGGTCCGCAGTGGGGCCCCGATCCCCGATGACCGGCTCGAGGCCGACCCAGCGGCCGAGCTGACAGCGGCCGAGGCCGCCCAGGCGTGAGCCAAGCTGTCTGAAGCACTCTCGGTCCCCGGTATCCTGGCTGTCCCCCATTTTGACGGGCGGCGATGCCACCGCTCCCAGATCACACCAGAAGGTCGTCGTTTTGAACTGTACGTACTGCGGAGACAGCATCCCCGAGGAGCGGGCCCATGAGGGCTACGACTACTGCGTCAAGAAGGAGTGCTCCGAGCAGGGTCTGCGGGCCCTGAACGTCGTCGCCATCCACGTCAACAAGTCGAACGACCAGTACGCCTTGCGCGAGCAGCTCGACATCCCCGAGATCGAGGGCGGTTCCGAGGTCGACGGCGGACAGTACGGCATCCGGCACCGGCCGGCTCGGCGCGAGCCCGAGGTGCTCACCGACGGACAGCGCATCGACCGCATGCGGCAGCGTCTCGAGACCAGGCTGCGCACCTGCACGGACGAGGCCGAGCGGACGAGGCTGATCGACGCCTACAACAGCCAGGTCCGCCGCATGAACATCCGCTATCGGCGGACGGGCCTGTACCGGGACGACCCGCGCCCCGCCGTGAAGTCCTGAGGTCGCCGGACTCGACGACCACCGCCCGTCGCCGTCACTGTCGGCCAGGCTGAGACCAGCGCCCTCCTGATCCTCCTGGGCTCCGTGTCGGGCATGGCCGCCGGTACGATCGGCTCGATGGCGAAACCTCCCCGTCCGGGACGACCGCGCTCTGCTGGTGGCGGGGAGCGACGTCCTTCGGGGCCTTCGCGCCTCGCAGGGCGACGACCCGACGGCGCAGGACGGCGTGGGTCTGGACGATCGGCGCAGCCCACGGGGAAGGGCCGTCCGGACCGGACGCGGCGGGCGTCAGACCGGACGGGGCGCCCGGATCGCTCGCCGAGAAGGCCCCCGCCACGTGACCGTAGCGACGGCCGCCAAAGCGGCGGGAGGACCGTTCGCTCAGCGAGTCGCGGGCGCTCGGCGCAGTCGCCGGAGCGACCGAGCGACCGAAGGGGGGCCGCGGACCGCAGCTCGGGCACGGCCCGAAAGGCCGCCAGCGGCGTCACCCGCGGTTGGGGCAGTGTCGCCCGTCGGGGCGCCGGTGTGGTCGACGAGGCAGGTCGGCCGGCACGACCCGGTCCGCCGGCGCGATCCGGTCGGCCGACCCGGCCAGCCGGGAGACAACGTGGGACGAAGCGCGGCGCTACCGCGCCGACCCGGGAGCTGGGCCCGCCTCCGCCGTGGGAGCCGGAGCGGTGGGTCCGAGAGCCGGACCTCGAGGTCAGCACCAAGCGACCGGCCAAACGCCGGGGAGCGGGCCGCCGGTCGGGCCGGCTGCCGGATGCCGTCCTCGACGAGCTCTCGGGGTCGGTCGGGCGAGAGCAGACCCGCCGGTTGCAGCAGCGGCTCTCCGATGCCGCCGCCGCCTACGAGCACGACCGGTACGGCGACGCGGCGCGCATCCTCCGCGCCCTCGTCGCCGTGGCTCCCGACTCCCCGTCGGTACGCGAGCTCTACGGCCTGACGCTCTACCGCCAGGGTCGGTGGGCGGCGGCCATCCGCCAGCTCGACGCCTACCACCGGCTGACGGGGTCGTACGACCAGCACCCGGTGCTGGCGGACTGTCACCGGGCACTCGGGCACACCCGGGCCGTCGACGAGATCTGGGACGACCTCCGCAGCGCCTCGCCTAGCGCAGACGTGGTCGCCGAGGGCCGCCTGGTCGTGGCCGGCGCCCGCGCCGACCGCGGAGACATACGCGGAGCACTGGCCCTGCTGCGGAGAGCCGAGCAGGACGTGCGACGGCCGCGGCCGCACCACGTCCGGCAGTGGTACGCCCTGGCCGATCTGTACGAGCGATCGGGCGACCTGCCCCGTGCTCGCGAGCTGTTCCGCCGCGTGCTGCGCCACGACGCCGACCTGTCGGACGCCGCCGAGCGGCTGGCTGCGCTCGGATAGCGCCGGCGTCACACCCTCCCGATAACGTGAGCGCCGCTTCACCGCGCACTTCCCCCTGCGTCATCAGTCGTTGGACATCGAGGAGTGGGACATGGGTGCGTGGAATGTCGTCATGGTCGCCGGTCGGCTCAGCCGACCGGCCGAGCAGCGGGTGCTGCCGTCGGGTGAGCGCCTGGTCGCCGTGCAGGTCACGGTGGACCGGACCGACGATCGAGCCGAGACCGTGCCGGTGGTGTGGTTCGACGCCCCGGCGTCGGCTGCCGGCCTGGACGTCGACGAGCCCGTGGTCGTCGTCGGACGTGTGCGCCGTCGTTTCTTCCGGGCCGGCGGATCGACGCAGAGCCGGACCGAGGTGGTGGCCGACGTGGTCGTCCCGACCAGGCGGGCCAAGTCGGCCAGGACTGCGCTGGCCGAGGCCACAGCCCGCCTCGAGGCAGCGGCGGGTGACCTCGATCAAGCGACTGTCCTTCGCAGCAGGCGGCGATCTCGACCGACGGCAACGGCCGCGTCGACGACGCCGTCGGGTGGACCTCGGTAGGCTGAGGTCATCGGCCCGGGCACGGTACGGGCTCGGGCGGACGACGGCCGCCAGTCGCAAGCCAAGGCGAGGAGTGCACACGTGGATCTCCAACAGCTGCTCGGAGACGAGGCCGATTCTCTGCTCAACCATCAGGCCAAGGCGATCCCCAAGGACGAGCTGGTCCTGCCCGGACCCGACTACATCGACCGGGTCATGGTGGACACCGACCGTCCTGTGGCTGCCGTCCGCAACCTGGCGTCGGTGTACGGCCACGGTCGTCTGGGTGGCACCGGCTATCTGTCGATCCTGCCCGTCGACCAGGGCATCGAGCACTCGGGGGCGGCGAGCTTCGCCAAGCATCCCGCCTACTTCGATCCCAAGAACCTGTGTGAGCTCGCCCTCGAGGCGGGGTGCAGCGCCATCGCCACGACCCTCGGAGGGCTCGGCATCGTGGCCCGCCGGTACGCCCACAAGATCCCGTTCCTGGTCAAGCTCAACCACAACGAGCTGCTCACCTACCCGAACCATTACGACCAGACCATGTTCGGGTCCGCCCGCCAGGCCGCCGACCTGGGGGCGGTAGCCGTCGGGGCAACGATCTATTTCGGCTCGGAGGAGAGCGACCGCCAGATCGGGGAGGTGAGCGCGGCCTTCGCCGAGGCCCACCGCCTGGGCATGTTCACCGTGCTGTGGTGCTACCTGCGCAACTCGGCTTTCAAGGTGGACGGCGTCGACTACAGCCTGTCGGCCGACCTCACGGGACAGGCCAACCACATGGGGGTCACGATCGAGGCCGACCTGATCAAGCAGAAGCAGGCGGAGAACAACGACGGCTACAACGCCGTCAAGTTCGGGATGACCGACCCGCTCGTCTACGACGAGCTCACGACGGACAATCCCATCGACCTCACCCGCTGGCAGGTCCTCAACTGCTACATGGGCCGTGTCGGCATGATCAACTCGGGTGGGGCATCGAGGGGCGCCGGTGACCTGGGTCAGGCCGTGCGCACGGCGGTGATCAACAAGCGGGCCGGTGGCACCGGGCTCATCGTGGGCCGCAAGTCCTTCCAGCGTCCGATGGCCGAGGGCGTGGAGCTCATCCACAGTGTCCAGGACGTGTTCCTCGACCCCTCCGTCACCATCGCCTGAGACCGGCGGCGGGGCCGAAGACCCGCTGTGAGCAGGTGCTCCTGACGCTGAGTCACATCGCGAGACCCGATATGCTGGTTTCGGTCAGGAACGTGGTATGCCGCGTGAGTGAACGGAGACGCGTTGGCCGACACGGCGCAGACCGACCGCACGCAAGAGCTGGAGAGGGTTGTCATCCGCTTCGCCGGTGATTCCGGCGACGGCATGCAGCTGACCGGAGACCGCTTCACCGCGGTCAGCGCGCTGCTGGGCAACGACCTGTCGACCCTGCCCGACTTCCCCGCCGAGATACGCGCCCCGGCCGGGACGCTGGCGGGCGTGTCGGCCTTCCAGGTCCACATCTCCGACCACGACATCCTGACCCCCGGCGACGCGCCGAACGTGCTCGTGGCGATGAACCCGGCGGCGCTGCGAGCCAACCTGGGCGACGTGCCGCCTGGGGCCACGCTCATCGTGAACGCCGACTCCTTCGACGACCGGTCGCTGGGCAAGGCCGGCTACGCCAGCAACCCTCTGTCCGACGGCACCCTCAGCGGCTTCACCGTCTACGAGGTCCCCATGACCTCCCTCACCCTCGAGGCGTGCAAGGAGACCGGGGCCAAGCCCCGGGAGGCGGAGCGGAGCAAGAACTTCTTCGCCCTCGGCCTCATCTCGTGGATGTACACCCGGCCGACCGAGGGGATCCTGGCCTGGATCGACGCCCGGTTCGGCAAGAAGGCTCCGATCGTCGCCCAGGCCAACACCCTCGCCTTCAAGGCCGGCTACAACTTCGGCGAGACGGCCGAGCTCTTCCAGTCCAACTACCAGGTCAAGCCGGCATCACTGCCGCCGGGCACGTACACCAACGTGAGCGGCAACACGGCGCTGGCCTGGGGGCTGATCGCAGCCGGACAGCTCGCCGGTCTCCCCATCCTGCTCGGCTCCTACCCCATCACGCCGGCGTCCGACATTCTCCACGAGCTGTCGAAGCACAAGAACTTCGGCATCCGCACCATCCAGGCCGAGGACGAGATCGCGGGAATCGGCGCGGCGCTCGGGGCCGCCTTCGGTGGCGGGCTCGGCGTCACCACGACAAGCGGTCCGGGGATCGACCTCAAGTCCGAGACGATCGGGCTCGCCGTGAGCCTCGAGCTGCCGCTGCTCATCATCGACATCCAGCGCGGTGGACCGTCGACGGGCCTGCCGACCAAGACCGAGCAGGCCGACCTGCTGCACGCCATGTACGGCCGTCACGGCGAGGCTCCCGTGCCGGTGGTGGCGGCCAAGACCCCGTCGCACTGCTTCGACGC
This sequence comes from Acidimicrobiales bacterium, assembly GCA_051985455.1. Classification (GTDB taxonomy): domain Bacteria; phylum Actinomycetota; class Acidimicrobiia; order Acidimicrobiales; family AC-9; genus AC-9. The sequence goes on along the minus strand of JBPYEI010000082.1, from coordinate 9,859 downwards.
CGTGATCGAGGCGGTCCGCATCGCCGTCAAGTACCGCACGCCGGTCTTCCTGCTCTCGGACGGCTACGTCGCCAACGGGTCCGAGCCGTGGCTGCTGCCGGACGTCGAGGACCTGCCCGACATCGCCGTTCCCTACGCCAGCGAGGCCAACCACACCGACGCCGAGGGCAAGCCCGTGTTCTGGCCCTACCTGCGTGACGAGGCGACGCTGGCGCGACCCTGGGCGATCCCCGGCACGCCCGGACTCGAGCACCGTGTCGGGGGCCTGGAGAAGGAGGACGGCAGCGGCGACGTCTCCTACGACCCCGCCAACCACGAGCGCATGGTGCGCCTGCGGGCGGCCAAGGTGGCCGGTATCGCGGCCGACATCCCGCCTGTCGAGGTCGACGATCCTGGCGGCGCCGACGTGCTCGTCCTGGGGTGGGGGTCGACCTACGGCGCCATCGCCGCCGCCGTGCGCAGAGTCCGGGCGCGGGGACTCGGGGTCGCCCATGCGCACCTCGTCCACCTCAATCCGTTCCCCCCCGACCTGGGCAAGGTGCTCGCCAGCTATCCCAAGGTGCTGGTGCCGGAGGGGAATCTCGGCCAGCTGAGCAGGCTGGTGCGCGCCGAGTTCCTGGTCGACGCCCGGTCGGTGACCAAGATCCAGGGTGTCCCGTTCCGGGCGGGCGAGCTAGAGGCGGCCATCGCCGCGTTCATCGAGGAACCCTCGACCTCGAACGGAGGAGCTCAGCGCCCATGACCGACGTGTCCGTTCCGACCACGACGAAGAAGGACTGGTCATCGGATCAGGAGGTTCGGTGGTGTCCGGGCTGCGGTGACTACTCCATCCTCACCGCCATGCAGATGCTCATGCCCGACCTTGGGGTGCGGCGGGAGTCGACGGTGTTCGTCTCGGGCATCGGCTGCGCCGCCCGCTTTCCGTACTACATGAACACCTACGGGGTGCACTCGATCCACGGGCGTGCGCCCGCCCTGGCGACCGGCCTGGCCATCTCCCGCCCCGATCTCGACGTCTGGGTCATCACCGGCGACGGGGACTCGTTGTCGATCGGCGGCAACCACCTCATCCACGCCCTCAGGCGCAACGTGAACATCACCATCCTGATGTTCAACAACCAGATCTACGGGCTGACCAAGGGCCAGTACTCGCCCACCTCTGAAGTGGGCAAGGTGACCAAGTCGACGCCGTTCGGCTCGCTCGACACCCCGTTCAATCCCATCAGCCTGGCCCTGGGCGCCGAGGCCAGCTTCGTGGCTCGCACCCACGATATGGACCGCAAGCACATGATGGAGACCTTCCGCAGGGCCCACGACCACCGGGGCTCGGCGTTCGTCGAGATCTATCAGAATTGCAACGTCTTCAACGACGGGGCCTTCGACCACATCCTGGCCAAGGACGCCCGGCCGACAAACCTGATCCCGCTGGTCCACGGCCAGCCGGTGCGGTTCGGCCCCGACGGCGAACGGGGCGTGGCTCTGGACGATCAGGGCCGCGCCCGCCTGGTGGAGGTGGCCGAGGTCGGCGAGAACGCTCTCGTCGTCCACGACGAGACCCGTGAGGATCCGAGCCTCGCCTTCACCCTCTCTCGGATCGCCGGCGGACCCTACGAGCCGACGCCGATCGGCGTCTTCCGGGCCGTGGACCGTCCCGACTATGGGTCCGAGATCGGTCGCCAGCTGCTCGACGCCCAGGAGCGCCAGGGCCCGGGTGACCTCGCCGCCGTGCTCCGCTCCGCTTCCACCTGGACCGTCGAGTAGAGACCGGGACCTCAGCCCCGCACCGGCCGAAAGACCATCCCGGTTCGGGGTTTGGGGTGGAAGAACGTCGTCTTCGGCGGCATGCGCAGACCCCTGTGGGCCGCCTCGCCGATGACCGCGACGCTGGCCGGGCGCAGCAACACGGCCGCCTGCGCGCTGCCGCGCTCGATGGCGTCGACCGCCTTGTCCCAATCCGGCTCATAGGTCACGTCGTGGTCCGGCAGATCCGACATGGCGGCGTCGAGCAACCCGGAGTCGACGTCCAGCCCCGCTGCCGCCACGGTGTCCGGCCGGGGTCGGAGGAGCCATGTCGCGCCCTTGGTGACCAGGGCCATGGCGGCTTCGTCTGTCATGTCCGCCGCCAGGCGGCGTGGGTCGGGATGGTCGAGGTGGGACACGTAGAAGCGGGAGCCGAACGACTCGGGGAGGTCGAAGCCGTCGGGCAGGCCCCCGAGGATCCGGTGGATCGGTCGGACCACGAGCTGGTCCTCAGCCAGCTCGACGACGAGCGCCATCACCAGGTCGTAGTCCCCGGGTAAGCCGCCCGTGGCCGCCCGTCGCTCGCCCTGATAGGCGAGCGCGGTCTCGAACCGGTGATGGCCGTCGGCGATGACCACCGGAGCGGACGTCACCGCGGCCGAGATCTGGTCGACCGCTCCGGGCGCGCTGATCCGCCAGAGCTGGTGCTCGACGCCCTCGTCGTCGGTCGCCGCGGCGGTAGGTGGGTCGGCGCTATCAGAGACCTGGGCGAGGCCTCGGGCCAGCGCCAGACCCCAGACCGGCGACAGGTTGGCTTCGCACTCGCGCAGCAGCCGGAGGCGGTCGCCCTTGGGCTTCGGCATGGTGCGCTCGTGGGGCAGCACGTCGCCCTCACCCGGCACGGCCAGGCCCAGAGCGCCGATGACGCCTGACGTCTGCCGGCGACGACCGTGCTCGTTCCGGTAGCTCATTCGGTACCGGTAGAAGGACGGTGCCTCGTCCTCCCCGATCACGTCCTCCGATCGCCAGGAGTCGAGGAGGCGGCGCGCCACCTGGTACCGATCGAGATGGCGCTCAGGGTCGTCGACGGGAAGCTCGACGTGCACGGCGTTGAACGGGCTGCGCCTGGCCAGGGTCTCGCGCTCCGTAGCGTCGATCACGTCGTACGGCGGGGCGATGAGGTCGTCGAGGGATGTGCTGTACCGCCGGAGCACATCGAGGTGGTAGCGCAGTCCGGTGAACGGCTCGAAGCGGGGCACCGGTCCTGCGTAGCACACGAAGGCTGGACCGACCGCACGCGCCGCCCCGCCCACTTTCGACGCAACGTGGAACCCGACCAATGTGCCGGAGTCACCAGTGGGGAATGGGCACGCCGCCAGCGGGGTATGGCCGCGCTACCAGTCCATCGGGGCCCGCCAGCGCCGTCCCTCCAGCCCCTGCAGCCCCGCCCCTCCAGCCCCGCCGCCCGCCGTGCGAGGATGTCGCAATGGTTTGGCTTCTCGACCTCGATGGCGTCGTCTGGCTCGGCGACACGCCGATCCCGGGCGCCGCCGGCGCCGTATCCCGGCTTCGGGGCGACGGAAACCGCGTCGTGTTCCTCACCAACAATTCCGCCCACAGCGTCGCCGACTACGTCGCCAGGCTGAACAAGATGGGTATTCACGTGAACCGGAGCGACATCCTCACCTCGGCCGAGGCGGCCGCGTCGCTGCTCGAGCCGGGGTCGACGGCGCTGGTCTTCGCCGGGGCCGGCGTGGAGGAGGCACTGGCCCGACGGGGCGTCAGGGTGGTGCGCTCCGGACGAGCCGACGCCGTCGTCGTGGGCTTCCACCGGGAGTTCGACTTCACCGGGCTGTCTGCGACGGTGTCCACAGTCCTCGGTGGGGCCCGCCTCATCGCCACCAACGACGATGCCACCTACCCCACGATGCACGGACCACTGCCTGGGGCGGGGTCGATCCTCGCAGCTGTCGCGTACGCGTCGGGGGCGACACCGACGGTGGCCGGCAAGCCCAACGATCCGACCGTGTCGCTGTTGCGGCAGCGCTTCGGTGCCATCGATGTCGTCGTCGGTGACCGACCCTCCACCGACGGCAGGTTGGCTCGGCGGCTCGGTGCGCGCTTCGCCCTCGTGCTGAGCGGCGTCACCGACCCGAACCACGGCCGCCTCGATCCGGCGCCCGACACCCAGGCCGCCGATCTCGGCGCGCTGGTGACCGACGAGCTCTCGGCCGCACCCACCGCTGTCGAGGGCGGCCCGGTGGCGGCACCAGGGCGGGCGGGGCGGCAGTTTCCCGGGATGGGCGGGAGTGAGCGCGACTGGGACCCCCGGTGACCATTTGGCTATATACAGGTGTGGTCAGCCCCTATAGCGTGTCACCCATGGAGCAGAGTGAACTGTTTCGTCGCTATCTCGACTTGGGCGCCGCCTTCACGCAGGTCACGCGCGACCGCGCCGAGGAGATGGTGCGGGAGCTGGTGCGTCTCGGTGATCTGCAGCGGGAGCAGGCCCAGCAGTGGGTCGACGACGTGCTCGACCGCAGCCGGAAGAACACCGAGGCCCTCCTCGAGCTCGTACGCGAGGAGGTCTCCCGGCAGCTGTCATCCATGAGCCTGGTCACGAGGGAAGACGTACAGCGTCTGGTCACCCGGTTGTCGCGAGCGCCCGCCGCTGCTCGCAAGGCCACGGCCAAGAAGGCTCCCGCCAAGAAGGCGCCGGCGAAGAAGGCCTCGGCCAAGAAGGCCTCGGCGAAGAAGGCAGGATCCGCTTCGACTGCCAAGCGCCGCGCCACACCGGCCAAGAAGTCGACCAAGAAGGCAGGTTCCTGAGCCACCCGACCCGCCGTCGGCTCGACACAGAGCTGGTTCGTCGGGGACTGTCGCCCACGAGGGACCGGGCGCGAGCTTCTATCGCCGCCGGTCAGGTGCTCGTCGCCGGCGCCCTCGCCGTCAAGCCGGCGAGGCTGGTGTCTGCGGCCGAGCCCATCGAGGTGCAGGGGCCACCGCCGCGGTTCGTCAGCCGTGGGGGCGAGAAGCTCGACGCGGCTCTCGACCATTTCGGCATCCTCGTGCACGGTGTCAGGGCCCTCGACGCCGGGTCGTCAACGGGAGGGTTCGTCGACTGCCTGCTCGCACGGGGCGCCGCCGAGGTCGTGGCCGTCGACGTCGGCCGGGGCCAGCTGGACGACCGCCTGCGCCGAGACCCCCGGGTCGTCGTGCTCGAGCGGACCAATGTGCGCCAGCTCGGGCTCGACCGCGTCGGCGGCACGCCGTTCGTGCTCGTCGTCGCCGACCTGTCGTTCATCTCCTTGCGCACGGTGGCGCCGGTGCTGCTCGGTGAGCTGGCAGCGCCCGACGCCGACGTGGTTGCGCTGGTCAAGCCTCAGTTCGAGGCGGGAAGGGCCGAAGCCAGCCGAGGAAAGGGAGTTGTGAAGGACCCCCGGGTGTGGATCCGGGTGCTGGAGGACGTCTGCTCCGCCTTTCGTCACGCTGGAGCCGCCATGATGGGGGCCATGGTGTCCCCGCTCACCGGCGCCCACGGCAACGTCGAGTTCCTCGTTCACGCTCGCGCCCACGCCCGCCCCGACGAGGCCGAGGTCGGGCTCGACCTGACGGCCGTGGTGGCGGAGGCGACAGCCCCTGGAGGCCGGTGATGGCCAACGTCGCCTTCGTGACCCATCCCGAGCGGCCCGAGGCGGTGGCGCTGGCCGGCCGAGTGGGTACCTGGCTGCGAGAGCAGGGTCATCAGATCCGCGTGGCCGAGGGACATGCCCACGATCTGGTGCCGGGGACGGGCGACAACGACATCGACCTGGCCGTCAGTTTCGGGGGCGACGGCACCATGCTCCGGGCCGTCGAGCTGGCGTCCCCTGCCGGTGTGCCCGTCCTGGGCGTCAACCTCGGCCACCTGGGCTACCTGACCGAGGTCGAGCCGGCCAGTCTGCAGCACGCCCTCGAGCGCTTCCTCGCCGGCGACTACGGCGTCGAGGAGCGCATGACCCTGCAGGTGACCGTGCAGTGCGCGCCGTCGGCCGACGGCGTCGAGGACCGGCAGGGGTCGGCGCCTCGGTCGTTGGTGGCCCTCAACGAGATGGTCGTCGAGAAGCCCGTGCCGCCCGGGCACTCCGTCCGCCTGGCAACCAGCATCGACGACCGACCCTTCATCACCTACGTCGCCGACGGCATCCTCGTCGCCACGCCCACGGGCTCGACTGCCTACAACCTCTCAGCGCGTGGACCCATCGTGTCGCCGCAGCTGCGGGCGCTCATCGTGACGCCGGTGTCGCCGCACATGCTGTTCGACCGGCCTCTGGTACTGGGGCCGAGCGAGACGTTCCGCCTCGAGCTGCTGTCAGGTGGTCCGGCAGTCCTGGGGGTCGACGGCTCGTGCGTCGAGCACCTTCAGCCCGGCGACGCCGTGGTGTGCCGGGCCGGGCGTCACCCCGCCCGCCTCGTCACGTTCGGCCGGCGCGACTTCCACGCCATCCTCAAGGCCAAGTTCAACCTGACCGATCGCTGATGCTCCTCGAGCTTGGCGTGCGCGACCTGGGAGTCATCGACCGGGTCAGCATCGTGCTCGGCCCCGGCATGACGGCGCTCACCGGCGAGACGGGCGCCGGCAAGACGCTGCTCGTCGAGGCCCTGGAGCTGCTGGTGGGCGGGCGAGCGGACCCGCTCCTCGTGCGCCCGGGCGCCGACGAGGCCGTCGTCGAGGGCCGCTTCGAGCACGACGGTGAGGAGATGGTGCTGGCCCGAACCGTCCGGGTGAGCGGAAGGTCGCGAGGATGGCTCGACTCCCGCATGGCGCCTGCTTCGGTGCTGGCCGACACGGGGGCCGCCCTCGTGGATCTGCATGGCCAGCATGCGCACCAGTCGTTGCTGGCGCAGTCGGCACAGCGGGCCGCGCTTGACGCTTTTGGCGACGTCGACCTCACACCGGTCGAGGAGACGCGCGCCCGCTTGGCGTCGATCGACGAGAGCCTGGCGGGGCTTGGTGGCGACGGGCGCGCCCGGGCGCGCGAGCTCGACCTGCTCGCCTTCCAGCTGGAGGAGCTGGACGGCGCTGGGCTCGGCGATCCCCACGAGGACGAGACGCTCGCCCGTGAGGAGAGCACGTTGGCCGACGCCACCGACCACCGCGAGTCGGCGGCGACGGCGCTGGCATCGCTGCGCGGCGACGGCTCCGGGTCGGCATCGGGTGTGGGAGCCGCCGTCGGCGCGGTGGAGGCCCTGGGCGCCGCCGTCGATGCGGTCGCCGGGCGGGCGCCGCTGGCCGACATCGAGACCCGCCTGCGGTCGCTCGAGGCCGAGCTGGCCGACGCCGCGTCCGAGCTTCGCCAGGCGCACGAGAAACTGGAGGACGACCCGGAGCGCCTCGCCGTCGTGCGGGAGCGTCGTCAGGTGCTGGCGGGGCTGCGACGAAAGTACGGCGACACCCTGACTGACGTCATCGCCTTCGCCGAGGCGGCGAGGTCCCGGCGAGCCGAGCTCGAGTCGCACGAGGACCGGGTGGCGCTTCTCGAGGCCGACCGTGAACGGGCGACCGCCGACTTGGCCGCGGCGGAGGCGGCCGTCGGAGCCGCCCGCCGGGACGCAGCGCCCCGCCTGGCTCGGGCCGTGCAGGCCAACCTGCGAGAGCTGGCCATGCCGCGCGCCCACCTGCACGTCGAGGTGGGGAGCACCGACCCCGGTGACGACGTCACGTTCATGTTGGGAGCCAATCCGGGGGAGCCGACGCTGCCACTGGCCAAGGTCGCCTCCGGGGGCGAGCTGTCTCGGGCCATGTTGGCCACCCGCCTGGTGCTCTCGGAGGCGCCGCCGACCCTCGTGTTCGACGAGGTCGACGCCGGCGTCGGTGGAGAGGCGGCGCTCGCTGTGGGGCGGGCGTTGGCCGCCCTGGCCGGCCATCACCAGGTGCTCGTCGTCACCCACCTGCCCCAGGTGGCGGCGTTCGCCGACCATCAGGTCACGGTGAGCAAGCGGGAGCGGGGGGGCCGCACGGTGGCCGAGGTGGCCTCCCTCGACGGCCCCTCCCGAGTGGTCGAGCTGTCCCGCATGCTGTCGGGCCGCCCCGAGAGCGCCACGGGGCGAGACCACGCCGAGGAGCTCCTCACCGCTGCGGCCAGGGAGCGCCGCCGGTAGACGGCCAGCGCCGGGGTTGGGGTCCCCCGCCCGGGGCGGCGAAGCCGCTAGCAATACAGCCGGGGCCCCCTCCCGGCATCGACCTGAAAGGCGTCACGGTGGGGTACCGTGGCTGTGGTCAATGGCGACAGCAGGCGAGGAGAGCGTTGGCGAAGCACATATTCGTGACCGGCGGTGTGGCCAGCTCGCTCGGCAAGGGTCTGACCGCCTCCTCGCTCGGCCGTCTCCTCAAGTCCCGGGGATTGCGGGTCACGATGCAGAAGCTCGACCCCTACATCAACGTCGACCCCGGCACCATGAACCCCTTCGAGCACGGCGAGGTGTTCGTCACCGACGACGGAGGAGAGACGGACCTCGACCTCGGCCACTACGAGCGCTTCGTCGACGAAAGCCTCCACCGCCACTCGAACTCGACGACGGGCTCGATCTACTCGTCGGTTATCGCCAAGGAGCGTCGAGGCGACTTCCTCGGCAAGACGGTGCAGGTGATCCCGCACGTCACCGACGAGATCAAGGACCGCATCACCAACCTGGCTGTCGACGATGTGGACGTCGTCATCACGGAGGTGGGCGGCACTGTCGGCGACATCGAGATCCTTCCGTTCCTGGAGGCCGTGCGGCAGTTCCGCAAGGACGTGGGTCGGGACAACGTGTGCTACGTCCATCTCACCCTCGTGCCCTACATCGGCCCCTCAGGCGAGCAGAAGACGAAGCCGACCCAGCACTCCGTGACCGAGCTGCGCAGCCGGGGCATCCAGCCCGACGTCATCGTGTGCCGCAGCGATCAGCCCATCTCCGAGGGGCTCAAGCGAAAGATCTCCATGCTCTGCGACGTACCCATGGAGGGCGTGGTGTCGGCGGTGGACGCCGAGAACATCTACGAGATCCCGCTGGTGCTGCACGCCGAGGGACTCGACGACTACGTGTGCCGGCTCCTCCACTTCGACGGCCCCGAACACCCAGTCGACCTGTCGCGATGGGAGGCCATGGTCGACCGCATCGAGGCCGCCACCACGTCGGTGCGCATCGGCCTGATCGGCAAGTACGTCAATCTTCCCGACGCCTACCTGTCGGTGGTCGAGGCCCTGCGCCACGCCGGGTTCCACCATCAGGCCCGCGTGGAGGTCGAGTGGGTGCAGGCCGAGGAGGTCACCGGCATGCTGGCGGACGGCCGGCTGCGGGAGCTCGACGGCATCGTGATCCCTGGAGGGTTCGGCGAGCGGGGTGTCGAGGGCAAGGTCGCCGCCGCCAGCTACGCGAGGGAGCACCGCATTCCGTGCCTGGGGCTCTGCCTCGGGCTGCAGGCGATGGTCGTCGAGCTCGCCCGCAACGTCGCCCTCCTGACGGGGGCCAACTCCCGTGAGATCGACAGCACCACTCCGCACCCCGTGATCGACCTGATGGACGACCAGGCCGAGGTGACCGACCTCGGTGGCACCATGCGGCTCGGGTCCTACGTCGCTCGCCTCCGACCCGGATCGCAGGTGGCCGCCGCCTACGGGGAGCCCGTCGTCTCCGAACGTCACCGCCACCGCTACGAGGTCAACCCGCGTTACCGGCTGCGCCTCGAGGAGGCCGGACTGGTTTGCTCGGGGACGTCTCCGGACGACCGGCTGGTCGAGTTCGTCGAGCTGCCGGGCCATCCGTTCTGGGTGGGAACCCAGGCCCATCCCGAGTTCAAGAGCCGGCCCGACAATCCGCACCCTCTGTTCCGGGCCCTGGTCGCGGCTGCACTCGAACGGGCCGACGGCCGGGCGCCCCGCCTGATCGACCTCGAAGGCCTTGCCCCCGTTTCGTAAGCTCGACGAGACCGAGCTCTTCCACGGCTACCTGATCCAGGTGGGGTTGGCCCGGTTCACCGGACCGGACGGCACCCAGTTCGAACGGGAGATTGTCCACCACCCCGGGGCGGTCGTGGTGGTCCCCGTCACCAGTTCGGGCACCGCCGTCATGGTGCGTCAGTTCCGAGCCGCCCTCG
>JBPYEI010000081.1:0-2402 GCA_051985455.1 Acidimicrobiales bacterium | reverse complement strand
TCTCGGGGCCGAGCTTGCGGTTGAGCTTGTAGCGGCCGACCCGCGTCAGGTCGTAGCGCTTCGGGTTGAAGAAGGCGTTCTCGAAGTAGACGCGGGCGGCCTCGGCCGAGAGCGGCTCGCCGGGGCGAGCGCGCTTGTAGATCTCGAGCAGCGCCTCCTCGCGCGAGGGCGCCAGGTTGCGCTCCTTCTCCCACTGCCCTTCGAGGAAGTCGAAGTGGCGCACGAAGCGGTCGAGGAACGCCTCGTCGCCGTAGCCCAGAGCACGCAGCAGGACGAACAACGACAGGCGGCGCTTGCGGGCGACGCGGCAGCCGGCGGTGACGTCCTTGCCCGGCTTGGCCTCAATGTCGAGCTCAATCCACTCACCCCGGTACGGGTGGATGGTCCCGGTGAAGACGGTCTTGGCGTCGCGGCCGGGCTGGAAGATGACGCCCGGCGAGCGCACCAGCTGGGAGACGACGACGCGCTCGGTGCCGTTGACGATGAACGTGCCGCGATCGGTCATCATCGGGAAGTCCCCCATGAAGACCGTCTGCTCCTTGATTTCGCCCGTGGTGGCGTTGAGGAAGCGGGCGCGCACGAAGACGGGCGCCGCGTAGGTCATGTCCTTTTCCTTGCACTCCTCCACCGAGAACTTCGGCGGCGGACGCAGGTCGGCGTCGGTCGGGTCGAACTCGAGCTCCAGGCTGAGCTGCCCGGTGAAGTCCTCGATCGGACTGATGTCACTGAAGGCCTCTGCCAGGCCCTTGTCCAGGAACCACTGGAACGAGTCGCGCTGGATGGAGATCAGATCAGGGAGAGGCAGGGCCTCGTTGATGTTGGCAAAGGAGACGCGTTCGGGGCTGCGGGACCGTGAGGACAACGGTCAACACCTCCAAGGTGAAAGGACGGCCGGGTGAGGACGGACTGCGGGACTGCCGAGTACTGCGGGATGGGAGGGACGACGACGGATCAAGGGGGGTTAGGGCTGCCGGGGCGCGCGCCGACCCGCGGAATTACGGAATCGAGCACACGGAGACGCCACGGCAACCGTGTATCTTACCGTGAGGCGTGCCGGGTTACAACCCCCGGCCGCGACGGCCCAGCGGGCCATGGCCCGGGGCTCCCGACAAGGGTAAAGGTGCCCTCCCCGCCCGTCAAGATGGCTGGTCCGGGGGCCGAACGGGTCCGAGCACGAGGCCCGGCCCGCACGGCCTGGACCAGGGACTACTTGACCTCGACGGTGGCGCCGGCCCCCTCGAGGGCGGCCTTGGCCTTCTCGGCGTCTTCCTTGTTGGCCTTCTCCAGCACCGGCTTCGGCGCCGCCTCGACCAGGTCCTTGGCCTCCTTGAGGCCGAGGCTGGTGAGGGCGCGCACCTCCTTGATCACCTGGATCTTCTTGTCGCCGGCGTCGGTGAGGATGACGTCGAACTCCGACTTCTCCTCCTCCGCGGCGCCGCCGGCGTCGCCACCGGCCGCCGGGGCTGCAGCCGCCACTGCCACCGGGGCGGCCGCCGTCACGCCGAAGCGCTCCTCGAACTCCTTCAACAGCTCGCTCAGCTGAATCACCGGCATCTCGGCGATTGCGTCGAGGATCTCCTCGTTGGTCTTGGTTGCCATCTCTCTGGCTGTCCTTTCTTTCCTTCGATCTCTTTGGTTGGTACTCGAATGTCTGTGGTCGCCCGCCGGGCCTATTCGGACGCCTCTTCGGAAGCGGCCTCTTCAGGGGCGCCCGCCGCCTCGGCCTCGGCCCCCGCGTCACCGGCGGCCTCCACCGGTTGCGCCGCGGCGTCCGCGCCGGCATCGGCGGTGGCGGCCCCGGCATCTGGTGCGGCGGCGTCGGGTGCCGCTGCCTCCGCCGTTTCCGGCGCGTCGGTCGCAGCGGGCACCTCGGTGTCGGACGCGGACTCAGGCGCGGCCTCCGCTGCCGGCGCCTCTTCCGCCGCGGGTGCGGGCACCGTCTCGCCGGCGGCCTCGCGCTGCTCAATGAGCGCCTGCATCCCGTAGGCCAGGTTGCGCGGCAGCGCCTGGAGGAGCCCGGCCAGCTGTTGCATCGGCGCGGCCAACGCACCGGCCAGGCGGGCCAAGAGCACCTCGCGGGGCGGCAGGTCGGCCAGCGCGGCCAGGTCGGCCGACGAGAGCAGCGAGCCGTCGGCCAGCCCACCCTTTATCACCAGGTGCGGGTTGGCCCGTGAAAAGTCGCGCAACGCCTTGGCCACCGCGCTGACGTCGCCCTCGACGAAGGTGAGCGCGGTCGGCCCGCTCAGCCACTCCGACAACGGCTGGTACTCGCCGCCGTCGATGGCCCGGCGCACGAGCGTGTTCTTGAAGATCTTGTAGTTCCCACCGACCGCCGCCAGCGCGTTGCGCAAGCTGGCGAGCTCGGCCACGGTCAGACCGCGGTACTCGGACACGATCTGTGC
>JBPYEI010000080.1:0-14947 GCA_051985455.1 Acidimicrobiales bacterium | reverse complement strand
CTCGGCCCACCCCTCGGCCCCGCCCAGCACCGCCGCCTCGGTGTGGATGACCACCGTGGCCCGATCCGCCTCGGCCTCGGTGGCCAGGGTGGTGGAGGCCAGCTCGACCAGGGCGTCGGCGCAGCGGGTCTCGAGGTCGGCGTACACCCCGCTCGCCGGGTCGGGCGGGGCGGCCTGGGCCAGGGCGGTGATCACCCGCTCCACCACCGCTCCCTCGGCGTCGGCCAGGCCTCCGCTGATGCGCAGGAAGCGGTCGTGGCGGTCCCAGCGCAGACGCAGGTGGCGCCGGCGGTGATCCTCGTCGGCCTCGGCGCCCGACACCGGTCGGGACCGCCGGGCGGCCATCTCCAGCTGGGCCGCCGTGCAGCCGGGGGCCTTGTCGGCCACCGCCGCATCGGTCTCGGGGGTGGCCAGCTTGGTGGCCGGGGCCAGCTGGTCGAAGCTCAGGCGGCCCTCGGCGTAGGCCGCTGCCAGGGCCGGCAGCTCCTGCAGGCGTCGGGCCACCCGCACCCACTCCTTGGCCGTGCGGTGGGCGACGCCCAGACGGGCCACCACCCAGTCGGCCATCGACGTGGCCCCGTCCTCGCGCCAGTCCTTCTTGCGGTCGCAGTCGGCCACCACCTGCAGCAGCTGACTGTGGCTCACCGTCATGAGGGCGTGCAGCTGGTCGATGGCGTCGTGGCGCTCAGCCGCCGTGCTGTCGCTCAGATCCCCAGCGTCCATAGCATGGAGTGTAGGGAGAGGGTGTATCACTCACCGAGGGGAGGGAGGGCGGACGAGCACGGCGCGGTTCCCGCGGTGAAGCGAACGTTCGCGCAGTCTTCGAGGGCGCTAACACCGGACGTCCATCCACTAATCTGCACATCAGCACCAGCAAGGGGTGCGGATGTCTCGTTTCATCGACCGCTTGCCCGCGGGTGTAGCTCAACGGTAGAGCCCCAGCCTTCCAAGCTGGTCACGGGGGTTCGACTCCCCTCACCCGCTCTCTTCAAAGATCCAGTTCAGGGGAGGTTTCGGCCGCCCCTTCCTCGCGTCCGGATGGCCTCATCACTCGGCCATCGCGCGATCACGTTGTCGCCTGCTCGCCACGCAGCGGGCCACTGAGAGGTAACCGGCGACGCCGCTTTGCTCAGAGATAGCCTTTGGGCATGGTCGACCCGACCTTCGGTGGGCCGCAACTTGCATGGCTTCCTCGCGCGGCAGAAGTGACCGTCGAGACCTCACCGGGTCCCTGAGCGAGTCCATGGCAGGCGCTTCTATCGCGGAGGTTCGCACTTGGAATCAAGCTGGGAAGATCGTGCCCTTTGTCGGCGCCGGTCTCTCACTGCCCTTGGGTCTGCCGTCCTGGGACGGAGTCCTGGACGGGATCGCCGAAGAGCTCAACTGGGACCCGGAGGAGTTCAAGCGCCACGGCGATCACCTACAACTCGCCCAGTATTACGTTCTGCAGAAGGGTACGGTGGGGCCGCTGCGCAGCAAGCTAGACCGAGCTTGGAACCCAAGCGATGACGCAATTCTCTCGTCGCCTACGCACCGCGCTTTGACTGAGCTCGGGGTGCCGATCATCTACACCACAAACTACGACACGATTCTCGAACGCGCGTTCGCTCTGCATGGCATCGCTGCCTACCCAATAACCACGATCGATGACATCGCCAAAGCCCCTGCGGGCGTCCCCCGAATCGTCAAATTTCATGGGTCCTTTCACAACGACGAGAGTCTTGTACTCACTGAGTCGAGTTACTTTGAACGATTGGACTTTAGTTCCGTCCTCGACATCAAACTGCGAGCCGATGCCCTCGGAAAGTGCCTGCTGTTCCTCGGCTATGGGTTGCGTGACATCAACATTCGACTGATGTTGCACAATCTGCACAAGCTACGACTGAAAGAACGTGTGCGCGTTGCCGGAGGCGGTGTGCCGAGTGCGGTGCTCACCGTCTTCGGAACTGGCGAAGTCCAAGCGGCGCTCCTTGAAGAATGGGACGTGAAGGTCTTGGAACTGGACGCCACCGACCCAACAGCGAGCATGGCGGGTTTCCTGAAAGAAATCAGATGACGCTTCCGAGCGACCCGCCACACCAACCTACGGCCTCGAGCAATGTGCGGTCGCCAGCCGGGCGCTCATCACGGGCCGTGGAAGCACCGGCCCCACGCCCCTACAGGACGCGCAGCACCTCGGGATCGGCCCGCTCGCGTCGGGCGAAAGCCCGGAGGACAGCGTTGTCCCCCGACCGGGCCCTGGCCAGCTCCACGAAAGCGGCGAGGGCCACGCAGCTGCCTCCTCGGGTATGTCGATCTCCATCCCCACGCTGACTGATCGTCGGCGTGGACCACGAGCTCGACGACTCTGGTCACGAGGTAGTCCGACAGGTGGGTGGCGCCGCCTTCGATCCGCCACACGGGTACGAGACGGTCCATAGACATGCCAGGGAGACTCGCTCGGAGGCGACCGACGAGGCTGGCGAACTTCTTGGCTACGACATCTGGGCCCTGCTCGGCCCGCCGGGCCGCATCCTCGCGGATGGCGAGCTGGAAGATGTCCTGCAGCTGGCTCCGATCGTCGATCCGGTTGAGCCCGTAGTAATCGGCCATCTCGACGACCAGGCCAGGTGAGGTGGGCTGGTGCTGTTCGAGAGCGAGCTCGAATCGGCGGATGGTCGAGTAAACATGGGAGGCCAGAGTCCCGACCGTGAACCCCTCGACGGCGCTGTCGTCATGCCAACGCTCGGCGACTGGTTTGGAGCCGACCAGGTCGACGGCCAGGTCGCACGCATCGAACAAGGCCGCGAGAATCAGATCCGCTCCTCCTCCACGCCGAAGCGCTCGGTGTAGAAGCGAAGCGCCGCCCGCCGCTCGTCCCGGTCGAGACCGAAGTCGCGGAGGTCGTAGGCGACGCGCCCGTGACGACCTCGGGGGTGCTCGTCCATGAACGCGGTCATCGCCGCCGCGGTCTCTCCCGTGAAGGGCTGGCCGGCGAGCTGGTAGATGCGCCGGACCATCGAGATGTCGTCGGCCATGAACTCGTTGAAGCGCACATCCACGCTCTGCGCCTTCGGCAGCACGTCTCGGTCTCGAACGCACATCCCCAGCATCCGCTCGAGGCGATCCGACCAGTACCGGCCGTACCACTCGGGGTCGACGTGCTCGACGGCCATCCGACCGCTGTAGGCGAGCATCGTGCACATGGACGCCGTCACCGACACCGGGTCCCTGTGGGTCACCACGAAGGTGGCGTCGGGAAACGTCCGCGCCAGCGGCCCGAACTGCTCCAGATGCTGGGGCGACTTGAGAACCCACCGGCGCGGACCCCGCACCCACTGCAGCACCTGCAGGATGGACCTCAGGTACTCGTAGGCCGGGGTCTGGTCGGTGCGCAGGTACCAGTCCCGCCACGTGGGCATGGGCGCCGTCGTCTCGAACAGCATCGTCGAGCCGGCGATGGCGAGGAGCTGGATCTCCTCGTGGGCGTGGTCGACGGTCATCTCGTGCATCCGCACGAAGAACGGCATGGCCTCATTGACCATCCACAGCGCCTGCTCGGTGCGCCCGCGTCGCGGATCCGGCTCGCCTCGACCCGGTTGCTCTGTGGCGGCCAGCACCGGCTCCAGGCTCTCCCAGTACGGCAGGTGGCGCAGGGCCGGATCGGCAGACATGAGGTTGTGCAGGTGGGTGGTACCCGTCCGGGGAAGTCCGCAGATCACGATGGGGCGGGCAACGGGCACCTGTCGTATCTCCGGGTGCCGACGCACGAGGTCCTCGATGAGCAGCCGGTTCTTGAGGACGCCGACGAGCATGAAACAGGTGCTCACGAGGCCCGGGGCAGACAGCCCCGCCTCGTGGCGCAACGCCCCGCACAGGACCTCGAGCGGCTCGTCGAACCACGGTTCACCGAAATCGGTCAGCCCCGTCTGCTCCACCGCCGCCTGCTTGAGCGCTTTGGGCTCCAGCGTCAGTGAGGGTGCCAGGGCCGCCATCTGGTTGCGCAGCTCCTGGATCTCTGGGGAGAAACGGGGCTGGCCGTAGTCGTCGATCCGGACATCCGGTGGCCGAGAAACCATCGGCCGGGTCACAGCTTGACCACCTCGGTCGTCGGCCGCGCCGGGGTCTCGGCAGGCAGGAACCACCGGAACCAGAGCCGGCCGCGCGGGTGTCCCGCCGTCGACACCCAGTTCGGGTGTCCGGGGTCGGTCGCCGCCAGCACGATCTCCCACGATCCGTCCGCCCGGTAGCGCACCTGGCCGCCGTTGATCGTCACCCGCTCGTAGTCGTAGTTGTAGGTGTGCAGGAACTGGTTCCAGAGGCAGAGGTTCCAGAAGGCGCACTCGGGCGAGCGGCCACGGATCACCAGCGCCTCCCCGTTCTGCAACTCGAAGCTGCCCATGGCGTAAGCGGCGTCACCGGCCGCCCAGCCGAACGTCTCCTTGGGGACGGGGTACGGCTCGTCGACCTGGTTGGGTTCACCGAGCGCCAATGGGACGATCGCGGCCTGGTCCCGTACCCAGGTCAACGCCGCCGTCATCCGCCGAGCCAGATCCTCGTCTGTCTCACGCCACGTCGGGGGCCGGTCATCGGTCGTGATGTGCCATAGCGCCGGCCGGTCGCCAACGGGGTCGATGACGTAGTCGCGGGTGATGGCGGCGACAGCGTCGGGCTCGAGCGGGATCCAGTTACCGTCGTGTCGCTCCGGCGACAAGACGACGTCGAAGCTGCCGTCACGGTTGCTGAGGACCTCACGGTCGTTGAGGCTGCCGACGATCCGCGTCGAGTAGTGGCCGTCTCGCGGACCGCCGTAGACGGTCAGTGAGAGATAGACGCAGTCGCCCGGACGACAGCTGATCCGGTAGGTCCGCTCCGGTTCGACAGGCGCAAACTGATAGGCGGCGTCGGCGTTGTCGCCGCCCCACTTCTTGTAGGGCCCGACGATGTCCACGAAGCGGGGGTTGTCCGGATCGGCCCACACGCACACATCGAAGGCCACCTGGAGAATGGAGAAGATCCACTTGTAGCCCTCGAGGACGGACTGCTCGTCACTCGGAGCGTTCGGTCCTCGGCGGAGCTTCGCCTCCAGGCCCCGAAGCTCGTCGAGCAGCTGGTGGAAGACGGTCCCGGTCTGCTCAGCGGCGACCATAGGCGTCGAGGATTGCACGTCGGCCCGGTCGGAGCACCAGGGCCGGGGCGAGAAACCTGAGTCGGAGCCCGGCGGGCCGCAGCGCGCCCCGCCTCAGCCGAACCGCAGCGCGCCCCGCCTCAGCCGAACCGCTCCAGTCCCAGCCCGCCCACCTCGTCGGGCCGCTCACCTGACTCGATCCATCGGGCCAGGGCCCGGCCCGTGGCGGGAGCCATCAGGATGCCGGTCCTGAAGTGGCCCGACGTCATCCACGCGTTCGCCAGGCGCGGCACCCGGTCCACGACCGGGAGATTGTCGGGATGGACCGGTCGAAAGCAGCACCACGCATGGGAGATGGGCACCTCACCGACCGCCGGAAGCGCAGCCTGTAGGTCGGCGCGGATCTTCGCCACCACCGCGTCGTCGACGTCGGGCGAGTCGTCGTCATAGTCCAGCGTGCCGCCGGCAAGCAGTCGCCCCTCGTCGATCTGGGTCACCATCGGCGGCACCGCGACGGCCAGGCGCAACGGCAGCGGCTCGGTGGCGAGGATGTGGCCCTTCACCCACGAAGCGTCGACGGGCACGACCAGGTCGTCGACGGCAGGGGGGCCGCCGGTGGCGAAGACGACGACCCCTGGGCTCATCGATCCCGCGGTCGTCGAGACCCGCAGCACCCGCCCCCCGCTCGTCGACACCCCGGCGACGCCGACCCCGGTGGCGACGTGGTCGACCCCACGAGCAACGCGGGCGACGGCGGCGAGTGGATTGAGGCGGGCCATATCTCGCAGGAGCACACCACCCTCCGGCCTCGCCAGCTCGGGCACCAGGCGGGCGACGTCCCCGGCGGCAAGCACCTCGGCACCGGACGGAAGGCGGGCCAGCAGCCCCGGAGGCGCATCGAGCTCCAGCCAGTCCATGTCCACCAGCCCGACCCCGCCCGGGACCAGATCCTCGAGCTCCCTCCACAGCGCCAGGCTGAATCGGCCGAGCTCCACGATGCTGTCGGTGTAACCCTCGTGGTCGGCCTCCGGGAGGAGGAGGCCGCCGGCCCCGGACGTGGCGCCCGCACCCAGCGTGAAGCGCTCCACCAGGGCGACGGTCCCCAGGCCGGCCCGCTGGCATGACACCGCCGTGGCCACCCCGACGATCCCGCCGCCCACGACGAGCACGTCCGGGGTACGCGGGAGCCGGTCGGGCACCCCCGGGTCGAGCGCCCGCACATCTTTGTCATCGAGGAGGTCACGCCACAGCGAGTGTCGGGTCGTCACCGTTCGGTCCGTTCAGTCCCCTCCCCACCGCACTCAGCGCGGCAGCCGTACCTCGACCTTCACGCCGTCGTCGAGGGTCTGCACGTCGAGGCGCCCTCCAGCGCGAGAGGCGGCGATGGCCAGCCGCGACAGATCCTTCGCAGTCTCCTCGGCCTCGGTCGCGACGGCGACGGCCAGCTCGTCGTCGTCCTCAATGCTGACACTGAGCTCGAGACCCCCGCGAGCAAGCGTCCGCATGAGCTCGCCGGCCAACCTCGTCACGACGATGGCCGTGGCGGGGTCGGCGGTCACCGGCCGGGCTGGCGGATCGAGGCGGCCGGGCGTCCCGACGACCTCCCGGATCACCTCCAGCTCGACGGCGACGGCGGCCGAGAGATCGGTGCCGTCGGCGCCGTCCCAGCCGGCGGGCATGGGCATCGCCAGCCCGCCGATCGCGTACCACTCCCGCTCCAGGCGCAGGCGCTCGAGGTCCCACAGGGCGTCAGCGACGTCGGCGACGGCGACAACAGCGCCGCCCGACCCGCTCGGGTCCGTCCGGGCCCTCCGCTTCCCGCCACCCCCTGGCCGCGCCGCGCGCTGCTCTGCATCGAGGGCTCGCCGCTCCGCCTCCGCCAGTTGGCTCCTGGCCTTCTGGAGCTGGGCCTCCGACTCCTCGACCCGACGATCGGCCTGAGCCGTCGCCACCCGTGATTGGCGCACGGCGGCGTCATTCGCTTCGCCCGCCTCGACCCGCTGCCTCGTCGCCTCCGCCGCGCGCTGCTCTGCAGAACGCAGCTGCTCAGCCGCCGTGCTGAGCTCGGTCTCGAGTCGCTCCGCCCTCGAGAGCACGTCCGCGGCGACAGCCGATCGCCGGACGAGGAGATACAACAACACCAGGGCGGTCACGCCGACGACGATGGTGACGACCAGCACGGCGGTCATGGAACCCGAAGGTAGCGTGCGGAGCCGCGCATCTGGACGTGTGTCCATGCCGATCCCTGGTCACGAGCGCTCAAAACTTCGCTCGACCGTGGTCTCTCGGCAATCTCCCGTTCACTCGGAGTGGATAGATCCATGTCCGTCGCTGACGGGCGGGTGCGCCCGTCCGTCACGGAGAACGAGACAAGGAGGAACCCGTGCCCTCTCGTTTCGCGCTGATTGCCGTCGCCGGTCTCAGCAGCGCCGCACTTGCCGTCGGCTCGACGGCGACGCAGTTCGGCGTCGCTGCCACGGCGGGAGCCCAGAGCCAGTCCCCTGGAGGTTCAGGTTCGTCAGCCAAGGCACGGTACGAGGTGAAGCCGATCTTCACGCCCAAGGGGCTTTCGACTCACAAGGGCTTTCCGCTCAACAAGCCGGACGACATCGTCCGCATGGGAGGAGACCTGTTCGTCGCCTTCCAGAACGGGGTGGGATCCAACGGAGAACCAGCCCCGAAGGGGAACCCGGACAGCGGGAACACGGAGAGCTCCCTGCTCCAGCTGACCCGGAGCGGCGGTCTGGTCAGGCAGTGGGACCTGACAGGGAAGATCGACGGGCTCGGAGTCGATCCCGCCACCAAGTCGGTCGTTGCGACCGTGAACGAGGACGGCAACTCCAGCATCTACACCGTTGATCCCAGCGCGCCCGGCTCGGGCACGACCCATTACTGCTACAACAAGAGGCTGTTGCCGCACGGGGGCGGCACGGACGACGTCAGCTTCCACGACGGCAAGCTGATCGTCAGCGCCTCGAACCCGTCGGCTGCCGACGGCCCGGCGGTGTACGCGGCCAGGCTCGAGCCCCACGTTCACCCGACGAATTGCCCGGCGGGCACGGCCCACGCAACGGGAACGGCGGTCCTCACCAACGGGTTCTCTGACTCGTCGACTGCCACACCTGCCGATCCCGGCGCCCCGTCGAAGCTCGCCCTCACCGACCCCGACTCGAGCACCGTCGTGCCCGGCTCAGCGCCCCGCTTCGGGGGTAGCTTCATGCTCGACAGTCAGGGCGACGACGAGCAGATCTACACGAATGATCCCGTGGCCGCCTCCCCGCACCTGAACGTGCTGCAGCTGAGCCGGTCCGTCGACGACACCGCCTTTGTCACCTCGAAGGACGGTGCCCTGTACGCCACGGACCCCTCGAACAACTCCCTGGACCGGATCCGCGGGCCGTTCCAGGTCGGTCAGGCCTTCGTCGCCGTCACGCCGTGCAACGACAATAAGGCTCCCCAGCCTCCCTCGCCCTGCCCGGCCAAGGGTTTCCCGGCCAACTCTCTCGGCCAGCTCGACATGACCAATGGGCACGTCACCTCGGTCAGCACGGCGCTGCAGCCGGTAGGGATGATCTTCGCTCCCAGCGGCAACGACCAGGGCGGACAGCTGCAGAATCAGCAATAGCCCTGGTCGTCGGATGGTCGCCCCTGGAGGCGAGAGGCCCGGTGTCCAGCATCCGGCGCGGTTGTAACCTCTAACCGTGAAGGAGCTCATTTATCACCGTCAACTGCTGCCCGCCCTGAGCCGCAACGCCGACCGGGTCGGTTTCCACGACGAGGACTACCACGCCACGTGGGCGACGCACGGCGACCGGGTCCTCCGGCTCGCTCATGCCATGCGGCACGAGCTCGGCGTGCGCCCCGGAGATCGCTTCGCCGTGTTGGCGGTCAACAGTCACCGCTACCTGGAGCTCTACCACGCCGGTTTCCTCGGTACCGGGCTGATCAACCCGCTCAACCTGCGCCTGGCCGCCAAGGAGCTGGCCTTCATCCTCAACGACTCGGGCACCGAGGTGGTCTTCACCGACTGGCTGTTCTCCGGTCTGCTCGAGCAGGCCCGGCCGGAGCTCGAGCACCTGCGCCAGGTGGTCCTGTTGGGCGACGGCGACGTCCCCCACGACGTCAAGTACGAGGACCTGATCGAGGCCGGCAAGCCGGAGGTGCCGCCCGAGCCCGAGGAGGAGGACCCCGTCGTCCTCATGTACACGGGAGGGACGACGGGCCTGCCCAAGGGCGTCGTGCTCAGCCAGCGGGCCGAGATGCTGAACGTGTACCACGCCGGCATCGCCGTGGGGCTGGGCGAGGATCGTGTCTACCTGCACCAGACCCCGATGTTCCACGCCGCGTCGGTCGCCGCCATCCTGGGCATCCCCGCCAGCGGGGGCGTGTCGGTGTTCGTCCCCCTCTTCAAGCCCGATCAGGTGCTCGAGGTCATCGAGCGCTACAAGGTCAACCAGACCGTGATGGTCCCCACCATGATCGCCCTGCTCCTCAACGATCCCAACTTCACCCGCGACCGCGTCGCCAGTCTCACGACGTTGACCTACGGCGCCTCGCCCATGCCGTCGGCCCTGCTCGAGCGGGTGTCGCGCGAGATGCCGCACGTCAACCTCTCCCAGGGCTACGGCATGACCGAGTCGGCATCCGTCCTGACCTGGCTGGACGAGAACGACCACCGTCGTGGCGGCGAGGTGACGCACTCGGCCGGGCGGCCGATGTGGGGAGTCGACCTCAGCATCCAGGACGCCGAGGGGCACATCCTGCCGACCGGCGAAAGGGGCGAGGTCTGCGCCCGGGCCGGCAACCTCATGGACTACTACTGGAACCGCCCCAAGGAGACCGAGGAGGCCTTTCGCGGCGGCTGGTACCACTCGGGCGACATGGGGAGGCTCGACGCCGAGGGCTACCTCTACCTCGTCGACCGGGTCAAGGACATGATCGTCACCGGCGGCGAGAACGTGTACTCGGTGGAGGTCGAGGAAGCCGTCGGCAGTCATCCTGCCGTCGACCAGGTGGCAGTCATCGGCATCCCCAGCGAGACGTGGGGTGAGGAGGTGCACGCCATCGTCGTGCTCAAGGACGGGGCCAAGGCCACCCCGCAGGAGCTGATCGAGCACGCCCGCGAGAGCATCGCCGGCTACAAGGTCCCCAAGTCGGTGGAGATTCGCACGGAGCCCATCCCGCTGTCCGGCGCCATGAAGCCGCTCAAGCGCGAGCTGCGCAAGCCGTACTGGGAGGGCCGGGAGACTGCCATCAGCTGACGCCCTGTGGTCGCGCCGCGTCCCGCGCCCGCGGCCGCATTGCCTCGGCCACGGCAAGCACGCGGGGATCCGACAGGATCTCCTCCAGCGGTGCCGGGAGGGCAAGCGACCAGTTCGGCCAGGCGTCGACGGTGCCGGGCATGTTCGGCCGCTCCTCGACCTCGAGAGCGTCCTCGAGCGATGCTGTCACGACCATGCTCGGCGCCTCGGCCACCAGGCGGTGGGCGGCGACGATCACCTGGTCCAGGGGAGCGTCCTCGGCGACGCCCAGCAGCGCCTGCAGCCGAGCCCGGACGGCGTCGACGGCGGAGACGTCGGGCTCGAGACCCAGCCGGCGCTGAGCGGACAGGTCGGCGCCCGTCCACACCCCGGCGACGGTCGGCAGGTCGTGGGTGCTGATCGACGCCATGGAGTGGGACGGGAACTTCGCCGGGCCGCCCTCCTCGAACCACACCACGCGGGACGAGAGCACGTTCCGCTTCGCCAGCTCGTGTCGTACGAAGGGCTCGACGGTACCGAGGTCCTCGCCGACCACGAAGGCGCCGGCACGCTCGCTCTCGAGCGCCAGGATGCGGAGAAGGTCTTCCCACGGATACCGCACGTAGGCGCCTTGCCGCGGGTCGGCGCCGGCGGGGACCCAGTACTGGCGAAAGAGCCCCATGACATGGTCCACGCGGAGCCCGCCCGCGGAGCGCAGGTTTGCTCTCACCGTCTGCACGAAGGGCTCGTAGCCGGCCGCCCGCAACTTCCAGGGGTCGAAGGGCGGAAGACCCCAGTCCTGGCCCAGCCGGTTGAAGGTGTCCGGCGGCGCGCCGACCGCCATGTCGGCGGCGAGGACGTCCTGCCACATCCATGCGTCGGCCCCGCTCGGGTCGACGCCCACGGCCAGGTCCTGCACGAGCCGCACGGATGTACCCGCCGAACCCAGCTGCCGCTCCAGCAGCCACTGCAGCCACTGGTGGAACCCGACGCGGTGGCGACGACGGGAGGCGAAGGCGGACACGCCGCCGGCATCGGGATGACGGACGTCGTTCGGCCACTGCCGCCACGGCCCATCGTGCTCCTCCGACAGGGCGCAGAAGGCGGCGTAGTCGCGGAGCAGTCGCCCCTCGCGGCTGCAGTATCGATCGAAATTGGGATCTCCTTCGAACGAGTCCCACGCCCGCTCCAGAGCGGCGAGCTTCAGCTCCGCGACCCGATCGCGGTCGATCAGGCGCCGCTCGTTGAGCGCCCGCGCCTCGCCTGCGAGGCGGTCGATCTCGTCGAGCGCGTCAGCTCCCGGCACCTCCTCGATCCGTAGGTAGAGGGGGTTGCGCCAGCAGCGGCTGCTCGGAAAGTAGGGGCTCGGTTGCTGAGGAGCTCCCGGACGGCTGGCGTGGAGGGGGCTGACCAGCGTCGTCGACGCGCCCCTGCCGGCCGACCACTCGGTCAGGGTCGTCAGGTCGGCTAGGTCCCCGATGCCCCAGCTCCGAGAGGAGCGCAGCGCGGGGAGCTGGACCGCCCAGCCCCACGCCCGGAGCCAACCCGGCAGCGCACAGCGACCCGGGCTCACGATCAGGCGCACGGTCTCGCCGTCGCTTCGCCGCCGCAGCTGGTGGTAGCCGAGCGGCGGTGACCCGAACCCGTCTTCGACCGTCAGCTCCGCCCCGTCCTCGAGGGTCACATCCCACACGCCGCGAAGGCGCGTCGTCTCGCCGCCCTCGACGACGCGGACGGGCACCCGATGGCCGGGTGCCGAAGGCCCCGGTCGGTCGACGCCCATGGCCGCGCCGATGGCCTCGATGGTCGAAGGTGGCGCCTCGTGCGAGCGGCCGTCGTCCCCTCGGTATGCGGGCTCCACGCCCCACTCCCGCAGGTCGGGGCCGGGACGACGAGCGTGCACCGGCCGAGGTTAGTGTCCGGGCGGCGGGCACCACTATGGTCGCCGTCGGTGTCCTCGAGCACGGTGACCACCTCGGACGGCGTCGCCATCGCCGTCCACGATCTGGGCGGGGACGGCCCCGCTCTGATGTTCGCCCACGCCACCGGTTTCCACGGCATGGTCTTCGCGCCGCTCGCCCGTCTGCTGCGCAACCAGTTCGACTGCTTCGCCATCGACGAGCGAGGTCACGGCGACTCCGCCATGCCCCCCGGTGACGACTTCGACTGGCACGGCTTCGGTCGTGATGTGCTGGCGATGGTCGACGGCCTGGGGCTGACACGACCGTTCGGGGTCGGCCACTCTGGCGGTGGCGCCGGCTTGCTGCTGGCCGAGCAGGCGCGTCCCGGCATGTTCCGGGCGCTCTACTGCTTCGAGCCCATCGTGTTCCCCCCCACCGGGCCGTTCCCCAGCGCGACCGGTGGCAATGCTCTGGCCGACTCGGCCCGACGCCGGCGGGAGGTCTTCGACTCCAGACAGGACGCCTTCGAGAACTACGCGTCCAAGGCGCCCTTCGATCGTCTGGCGCCCGACGTCCTGCGCGCTTACGTCGACCACGGCTTCGCCGATCTTGACGACGGCAGGGTGCGTCTCAAGTGCCGGGGCGAGACCGAAGCCCGCGTCTACGAGAACGGCCTCGGGCACGACGCCTACGACCATCTGCCGGAGGTCCGTTGTCCCGTGACCGTGGCCCGCGGTGCGACCTCCGACACCTACAGCGACGCCCTCGTCGAGGCCCTGGTCGAGCGTCTCCCCCGAGCCCGCTCCGAGGTCGTACCGGGAGTCGGCCACTTCGGGCCCCTCGAGGATCCGGCCCTCCTCGCCGGCTACGTTCGCGGCGCGTTTCGGGGCGAGGGCCCGGGCTGACCGATCGCCCCCAACGACACACCCCGGCTCTAGCCTGTGGGGCGATGTCCCTGCCTCTTCCGAGCGCCCTGTCCCCCTCCAAGGTGTCGTCGTTCAAGGACTGCGCGCTGGCATTCCGCTTCTCGGCCATCGATCGCCTGCCCGAGCCCCCCTCGCCCTGGACGTTCAAGGGGAACCTCGTCCATCGAGCCTTGGAGCAGCTGTTCTGGGTGGTCCCCGCCGGGGAGCGCAGCCTCGACGCCGGGCTGCTCCAGCTCGACCGGGCGTGGGAGGAGGCGCGGGAGGAGCCCGACCTCGCTGCGCTCGAGCTCACGGCGGCGGAGACCGACGAGCTGCGCGCCGACACTGAGGGGCTGGTGCGGGGGTACTTCGAGCTCGAGGACCCCAACGAGGTCACAGCTGTCGGCGTGGAGCTCGCCCTCGAAGCCGACCTGGGTGACCTGCGGCTCAGGGGCGTCATCGACCGCCTCGACATCGACCGCGAGGGGCGGCTCGTCGTCACGGACTACAAGACCGGGAGAGTCCCCGGCCTGGCCCAGGAGCAGGTCCGGCTGGCCGGCGTCCACTTCTACGCCTTCCTGTGCGAGCAGGTGCTCGGTGAGCGGCCCGCCCGCGTGCAGCTGCTCTATCTGCGCGAGCCGTTGATCATCTCGACGGTCCCGTCCGACCAGTCGATGCAGGGCCTGCGGCGACGGACCGCAGCCATCTGGTCGGCTATCGAGCGGGCCTGTCGGTTCGAGGACTTCAGGCCCAAGCCCTCGTCGCTGTGCGACTACTGCGCCTGGCAGAGGTACTGCCCCGCCTTCGGCGGTGAGCCGGCCCGGGCGGTGGAGGTGCTGGGCCAGCCCACGCTCGTCTGACGTGCACGACGGCGACACGGGCCGGCCGCCCGGCGAGGACGACCGGTCTCGGCGTCTGGCGACTGTGCGGAGCCGGATCGCCGCCTTCGACGCGCACGTCGACGCCGCGTTCGACCGACTGCGAGGAAACCGCGTCGCCGACAGGGTGTTCTACGGCGCCTCCGAGCTCGGCGACCACAGCCTGATCTGGCTCATCGTGGCGGCCGCCCAGGCGCTGGGCTCGGAGCGTCGCTTCCGCTCGGCGGTGCGGGTGACCGCCGCCCTCGGCGTCGAGTCGGTGCTGGTGAACGTCGTCGTCAAGTCGTTCGTCCGGCGCCGGCGGCCCTCGACCTCCCAGCCCCGGCCGCTGCCCCTGCGCCAGCCCCTCACCAGCAGCTTCCCGAGCGGTCACGCCACCTCCGCGTTCTGCGCCGCCGGGCTGTTGTCGGAGGGCGACCCGCTCTGGCCGGCGTACTACGCCCTCGCGGTGGTCGTGGCCTCGAGCCGGGTCCACGTACGCATCCATCACGCCTCTGACGTGGTGGTGGGGGCTGTGATCGGTGCCGCCCTCGGGCGCATCGGCCGCCGGCTGGCGCCGCTGGTCTCCCGCTGGGACAAGGGGTGAGAACCGGGAGGAATCTCACCTTGGGCTACCGTGTTGCCCAACCTATGAGCACCCTTTCTTTCGCAGTGAATTGGGACTACCGCTGTCCCTTCGCCCGCAACGCCCACGAGCACCTGGTGGCGGCCCTCGCCGGGGGCGCCGACTGGGAGGTCGATTTCGTTCCCTTCTCGCTCAGCCAGGTCCACGTCGAGGAGGGTCAGCCGGCCGTCTGGGACGACCCTGACAAGGCCCCCCACCTCCTCGCCATGCAGGCGGGCATCGTGGTGCGGGACCGCTACCCCGAGGCCTTCCACGACGTCCACCTGGCGTTGTTCCGGGCGCGCCACGACG
>JBPYEI010000079.1:0-3155 GCA_051985455.1 Acidimicrobiales bacterium | reverse complement strand
GCGATGAGCGCGAGGATCCAGGCGTCGGCCCCCGGCCAGCTGACCCCCAGCCCCTCGCCTGTCCAGAAGGTCCCGAAGCTCACGAGCATGATCCCCACTGCCATCTTGAGCGTGTTCTCGGGCACCTCGACGATCCTCCGGGCCAGCACCAGTCCGGCCAGCCCGACCACCAGGGCGGCGGTCGCCGCTCCGGCCGCGGCCAGGCCGAGGCGGTGCGAGCTGGTGCCCAGCGTGAGGACGATCATGACCACCTCGAGCCCCTCCAGGAGCACGCCTTTGAAGCTGACCGTGAAGGCGGTGGCATCACGGCGGCCTGCGGAAGGGGGGATCTCCGACAGCTCCGCCACCTGCTTGCGGTAGACGGCGCGCTCGTCGTGGAGTGCCTTGTAGCCGCTGGCCCGCAGGATCGCCTTGCGCAGCCACTGGAGGCCGAGGACGAGCAGCAACCCGCCTACGACGACCCGCAGCACGTCGAGGGGGACGTACCGCACCAGCGCGGGCCCGAAGGCGGCCACGATCACCGCCAGGGCCAGCAGCGCGGTGCCCGCGCCCTCCAGCGCCGATCGCCATCCTCGGCTGACGCCCGCCGCCAGCACGATCGTGAGCGCCTCCACCATCTCGACCGCGCTGGCAGCGAACACGGCCAGGACGAGGAGGACGTCGCTCGTCATGCCGGCTTGGGCTCCTTCGGCAGGCCGAGCACCCGCTCGCCCACGATGTTGCGCTGGATCTCGGCCGAGCCGCCCCAGATGCTCTCCGATCGCGAGAAGAAGAACGAGGCCTGGAGGGGACTGACCGGGTAGTCCGGGCTGCCCCGGCGCCGGCCGATCCCCGGAACGAACTCCTCGGCCGCGGATCCGGTGAGGACCTGTCCGTCCATGCCGAGGATGGCCATGGCCAGCTGCATCGCCTCCTGGTGGTACTCAGACCAGAACATCTTGTTGGTGGCACCCAGGGCCGCCGTGGACCCGTCGCCGTTCAGGATCGAAGTCAGGCTCCGCAGCCCGTTGATCTGCATGATCTTGACCTTGCTCCACGCCCGAGCCAGGTCCTGGCGCACGATGGGATCGGCGCCTCTCCCGTTCTTCTTGGCCAGCCCGATGATGTGGTCGAGCTCCTTCTGGAAGCGCCGGTGGCTGGTTGTCGCCGACGTGCCCCGCTCGAAGCCGAGCGTGGTCATGGCCACTTTCCATCCGTTGTTGACCCCACCGACGACGTTGTCGCGTGGCGCCCGGGCGTTGCTGAAGAAGACCTCGTTGAACTCGGCCGAACCGTCGATCTGCTTGATGGGGCGGACCTCGATCCCCTCCTGGCGCATGGGCACGAGCAGGTACGAGATCCCGGCGTGCTTGTCGAGATCGGGGTCGGTGCGCGCCAGCAGGAAGATGTAGTCGGCGTACTGGGCCTGCGTCGTCCAGACCTTCTGGCCGTTGATGACCCACTCGTCACCGTCCAGCTCGGCTCTGGTCTTGAGCGAGGCCAGGTCCGACCCGGCGTCGGGCTCGGAGAAGCCCTGGCACCAGGAGATCTCCCCGGAGAGGATCTTGGGCAGGAGCTCCTTGCGCTGCTCGTCGGTGCCCCACTGCAGGATGGTCGGGCCGACGAGCGTGTCACCGAAGAAGTCGGCCCGCAGCGGCGCCCCCGCCCGGTCGAACTCCTCGTTGAGAACGACCTGCTGCATGGTCGTGAGACCCTTGCCGCCGTACTCCTTCGGCCAGGATGCACAGATCCAGCCGCCCTCCCGGAGCTTGGGCGTCCACTCCTGTTGGAAGGCCCGCCGCTCCTCGGGGCTCAAGGTGAAGTCGGGGTCGCCCCAGCCCGCCGGCAGGTTGGCCTCGAGCCAGGCGCGGATCTCGACACGGAAGTCCTCCGCCTCGGGGGGATAGGAGAGGTCCACGAGCTCGAGGGTAGTTCCCCGGTAGTACGCTGGCCGTTGGTGGCCATCCCGGTCCTCCACCTGTCGACGGTAGTGAAGAGCCCTCTGGTCGACCGGGCGGGCGAGAAGCTGGGCCGGATCGAGGACCTGATCGTGCGCCTGGGCGAAGATGGCGCCTACCCGCCGATCACTGGTGCGCTGGCCAAGATCGGGGGCCGGGAGCTGTTCGTCCCCATCGACCAGATCGCCGGCATCGAGTCGGGCCGTGTCCGGCTCCAGGGCGAGCGGCTCAGCTTGCGCCGGTTCGAGCGACGACCCGGTGAGGTGCTGCTCGATCGCGATCTTGCCGCCCGGCACCTGATCAACGTGGTGGGCGCTCGGCTGGTCAGAGCCAACGACATCGAGCTGGCGCGCATCGATGACACGTGGGCCGTGGTTGGCGTCGACACAAGTGCCCGTCCGGTGCTGCGTCGGCTGCTGCCCCGACCGCTCCGCCGTCAGGTCGAGTCCGGTCCCATCCTCGACTGGTCGAGCATCGAGCCCTTCGTCGGCCACGTCCCGACGGCGCGGCTCCACCTGACCCACCGCAAGCTGGCGCGCCTTCATCCCGCTCAGATCGCCGACCTGGTGGAGGCGGCCTCCCACGACGAGGGCGAGGAGATCATCGAGGCCGTCGGTCAGGACGGTGAGCTCGAGGCCGACGTCTTCGAGGAGCTGGACGAGGAGCACAAGCGCGAGTTCCTCCATTCCCGGTCGAACGAGGAGGTGGCCAGGCTCTTGGCCAAGATGGCCCCCGACGACGCGGCCGACTTCATCGGCGAGCTGGACCAGGAGCGGCGCCTGCCCGTGCTCGAAGCGCTACCGGCCGAGCTCCAACGCAAGGTCCGCTCGCTGCTCAGCTACAACCCCGAGACGGCGGGTGGCCTCATGAGCCCCGACTTCCTCGCCCTTCCCCGTTCGACGACGTGCGCCGGTGCCTTGGAGGCGGTGCGTTCCAACGAGGTCCCCCACGAGTCGCTCGGCGTCGTCTACGTCACCGACGAGAACAACTGTCTCGTCGGCGTCGTGCCCCTCGCGGTGATGGTGCGGGCGTCCGAGACCGCCACCCTGAGCGACCTCGTCGAGGACGAGCCGGTCATGATCAGGCCCGACGCCGACGTGCACGAGATCGTCCGCAAGATGACCGACTACAACCTCAGCGTCTTCCCCGTGGTCGACGACGGCTGCCACATGATCGGCCAGATCACCGTCGACGACGTGCTCGAGCTCCTCCAGCCCA
>JBPYEI010000078.1:0-6609 GCA_051985455.1 Acidimicrobiales bacterium | reverse complement strand
ACACCAGCGACCAGCATCCCTGGTTCGTGGAGTCCCGCCAGGACCGCATGAACCCCAAAGCCGACTGGTATGTCTGGAGCGATGACGACCAGCGCTGGCCGGAGGCCCGCGTCATCTTCATCGACACCGAGAAGTCGAACTGGGCCTGGGACGCCAAGCGCCAGCAGTACTACTGGCACCGGTTCTTCTCCCACCAGCCCGACCTCAACTACGACAGCCCCGAGGTGGCCGAGGCCATGCTCGACGTCGTCCGCTTCTGGCTCGACATCGGGCTCGACGGTTTCCGGCTCGACGCGGTGCCGTACCTCTTCGAGCGGGAGGGGACCAACTGCGAGAACCTCTTCGAGACCCACGAGTACCTGAAGCGCATCCGCAAGGAGGTCGACGCCAGCCACCCCAACAAGGTCCTCCTGGCCGAGGCCAACCAGTGGCCGGC
Source organism: Acidimicrobiales bacterium (assembly GCA_051985455.1). Classification (GTDB taxonomy): domain Bacteria; phylum Actinomycetota; class Acidimicrobiia; order Acidimicrobiales; family AC-9; genus AC-9. The sequence continues at coordinate 6,173 of JBPYEI010000078.1, read as the reverse complement.
GGACGTCGTCGACTACTTCGGCAACGGCGACGAGTGCCACATGTGCTTCCACTTCCCGGTGATGCCGCGCATGTTCATGGCCGCCCGCCGCGAGCAGCGATTTCCGATGACCGAGATCCTCGCGCAGACACCGGACATCCCCGACGGCTGCCAGTGGGGGATCTTCCTGCGCAACCACGACGAGCTGACCCTGGAGATGGTCACCGACGAGGAGCGCGACTACATGTACGGGGAGTACGCCAAGGACCCCCGCATGAAGCGCAACATCGGGATCGGCCGTCGTCTGGCGCCGCTGGTCGACAACGACCGGCGCCTGGCCGAGCTCATGCACGCCCTGCTCTTCTCGATGCCCGGCAGCCCCATCCTGTACTACGGGGACGAGCTGCTGATGGGCGACAACATCTACCTGGGGGATCGCGACGGGGTCCGCACGCCCATGCAGTGGACGCCCGACCGCAACGCCGGCTTCAGCCGGGCCGACTTCGCCCAGCTCTATCTGCCTCCTCTCATGGACCCCGTCTACGGCTACCAGGCGGTCAACATCGAGGCCGGCATGAGGGACCAGAGCTCGTTCCTCCACTGGCTGCGGCGGCTGCTCGAAGTCCGCAAGCAGCACGCCCTGTTCGGTAAGGGTGCGTTCGAGATCCTGCCCGCCGAGAACCCGTCCGTGCTGGCCTACATTCGTACTCCCTCCGTCGACAGCGATCCCGCAGGGGCCGAGACGATCCTCTGTGTGCACAACCTCAGCCGCTTCGCCCAGCCCGCCGAGCTGGCCCTGGCGCGCTGGGAAGGAAGGACGCCAATGGAGATGCTTGGTCGCGTGCCCTTTCCGAAGGTGGGAGCGTTGCCCTACTTCGTCACCCTCGGTCCCTACGGCTTCTACTGGTTCGAGCTGGTCGAGAGCAGTCTCATGGAGCAATCGTGACCGGCACCCAGACCGATGTGCTCACCGGCTATCTGGGCGCGTTCTTGGAACGCCAGCGCTGGTTCGCCCGGACCGAGCAGGGCCCGGCACCCGAGATCATCGAGTCCGAGAACCTGCGGTCGGAACCACCCGGTCTGAGCCTGCTCATCGTGGCCGCGGGCGGCGCCACCTACCAGGTGCTGGTGGGCATGCGCGAGGAGCAGGAGGCTCTCGGTCTGCTGCGGGGCCAGGAGCACGCCATCCTCGGTCCGGTCGAGGAGGATGGTGGCCACCACCTCGCCTACGCCGCCGAGGCCGATCCGGAGCTCGCCCTGTGGCTGCTCGGGCTGGTGTCGGGCGGCCGCCAGCAGGCGGCCAGGGTGCGATCGATCGGCGCCGAGCAGTCCAACACCTCGATGGTCTACGACGACCGGCTGATCATGAAGGTCTTCCGCCGTCTGCAGGCCGGCCCCAACCCCGAGGTGGAGGTCACCCTCGCCCTCGACGACGTCGGGTTCAACCACGTCGCCGCGCCCGTGGCGGCATGGCGGCGCGACCCCTGGGACCTCGCGCTGGTCCAGGAGTTCCTCGCCGGAGGCAGCGAGGGGTTGGCGTTGGCCCTCACCTCGCTGCGCGACCTGTACGCGTCGGACCCCGAGATCGCTCCGGAGGCGGCGGGCGGTGACTTCGGAGACGAGGCCCGGCGTCTCGGCGAGATGACGGCCAAGCTGCATCTGGCCCTGGCCGAGGCGTTCGGACGGCACCCGGCCCAGACCGATGAGTGGGCCCGATCCATCGAGCGCCAGCTGGCGGCCGTCCCCCCGTCCGAGGAGGTGGTCGGCCCCGCAGTGCGGGCGGTCCTCGACGACCTCCGAGCCGTCGCTGACCCGGGGGTCGCCATCCGGCTGCACGGCGACTACCACCTGGGCCAGGTCATGCGGGGGGAGGTGGGTTGGTACGTCCTGGACTTCGAGGGAGAGCCCGCGCGGTCCCTCGCCGAGCGGCGCGAGCTGCGCTCGCCGCTCCGGGACGTGGCCGGCATGCTGCGCTCGTTCCAGTACGCCACCGCCCTGGGGGCCGAGGAGCGGGGCCCGGCCGGGCAGGCGGACGTGGCCGAGCAGGCCGTGGCCTGGGAGCAGCACAACCGCGAGGCGTTCCTCGACGGGTACCGCTCGTGGAGCCACATCGACGAGCTGGTGCCCGGCGACGAGGCCGGGTTCGACACGGTTCTGGCCGCCTTCGAGCTGGAGAAGGCGGCGTACGAGCTGTGCTACGAGCTCGCCTATCGTCCGGCGTGGGCGCACATTCCACGCGAGGCGCTCGAGCGGTTGCGAGGTGAGGCATGACGGTGACCCCGGGGACGGGCGGCCCGGCAGAGCGGCCCGGTGAGCTGGACCGCCTCCTCGACGGCGAGCACGCCGACCCCCATCGCGTGCTCGGGCCCCACGGCTCGACCATCCTGGCGCTCCGGCCCGACGCCGCAGCCGTGCGCCTGGTGCTGCACGACGGCCGGACGGTCGACATGACGAGACTCCGCCCGGGCGGGCTCTTCCTGGCCGACTTGGGCGACGCCGACGGGTACGTGATCGAGGCCGACTTCGAGGGCGGCACCACGCTGCGCTACGACGACCCATACCGGTTCTGGCCGACCCTCGGGGAAATGGACCTCCATCTCCTCGGGGAGGGACGACACCACCGGCTCTGGGACGTGCTCGGCGCCCACCACCGTGAGCACCAGGGGGTCTCGGGCACGGCCTTCGCCGTGTGGGCTCCCACGGCCCGATCCGTGCGAGTGGTGGGCGACTTCAACGGCTGGGACGGGCGCGTCCACCCCATGCGCTCGCTGGGGGCGTCGGGCGTGTGGGAGCTGTTCGTCCCTGGCGTCGAGGCGGGCGCCCGCTACAAGTACGAGATCCTCACCGCCGATCGTCAGCTCCGACTCAAGGCGGACCCGGTGGCCAGGCAGGCCGAGGTTCCTCCCGCCACGGCCAGCGTCGTCCCCGACGACCAGCCTTTCTCGTGGTCCGACGGAGATTGGATGCAGACCCGGGCCGCGCCCGCATGGCTGGACCGCCCGCTGCTCATCTACGAGGTGCACGCCGGCTCGTGGAGGCGCCGGCCCGACGAGGCGCCTCTCACGTACCGCGACCTGGCGGTGGAGCTCCCCCGCTACGCGCGCGACATGGGCTTCAGCCACATCGAGCTGATGCCCCTCGCCGAGCACCCCTTCGGTGGATCGTGGGGGTACCAGGTCTCCTCCTACTACGCCCCGACCGCGCGCTACGGCGACCCGGACGGGCTGCGGGCACTCGTCGACGCGCTGCACGGCGCGGGCATCGGGGTCATCGTCGACTGGGTCCCGGCGCACTTCCCTCGCGACGACTGGGCCCTGGCCCGCTTCGACGGAAGCGCCCAGTACGAGCACGAGGGCCCCCGGGGAAGCCACCCGGACTGGGGAACGCTGGTCTTCAACCTCGGGCGCAACGAAGTCCGCAACTTCCTCATCGCCAACGCCCTGTACTGGTTGGAGGAGTTCCACATCGACGGCCTGCGGGTGGACGCGGTCGCGTCGATGCTCTATCTCGACTACTCGCGCCGAGACGGCGAGTGGACGCCCAACGTCTACGGAGGACGCGAGGACCTCGAGGCGGTGAGCTTTCTCAAGGAGATGAACGAGGTCGTCCACGAGGTGCATCCCGGCGCGACGACGATCGCCGAGGAGTCGACGGCGTGGCCCGGCGTCTCGCGCCCGACCTATGTCGGCGGCCTCGGCTTCGGCCTCAAGTGGAACATGGGCTGGATGCACGACACCCTCGACTACTTCGCCAAGGACCCCATCCATCGCCGGTTCCACCATGACCAGCTGACCTTCGGCCTCGTCTACGCGTTCAGCGAGAACTTCGTCCTCCCCCTGTCCCACGACGAGGTGGTGCACGGCAAGGGCTCACTGCTCGGGAAGATGCCGGGCGACCGCTGGCAGCAGCTGGCCAACCTCCGCGCCCTGCTGGCGTGGATGTGGGCCCATCCGGGCAAGCAGCTGCTGTTCATGGGAGGCGAGCTGGCCCAGGAACGTGAGTGGTCACACGACAGGGGGCTGGACTGGCAGCTGCTGTCGGACCCCGGCCATCGGGGCATGCAGGACCTGGTCCGGGCGCTCAACCACGCCTACGTCGGTCTGCCCGCCCTGTGGCAGCAGGACTTCACCAGCGAGGGGTTCCGTTGGATCGACGCCAGCGACGTCGACAGCAACGTGCTGTCGTTCGTGCGCCTGCCGGGTGGAGAGGGATCGGCGGTCGTCTGCGTGGCAAACCTCTCTCCCGTGCCCCGGCACGGTTACCGCGTCGGCCTGCCCCGCGCCGGTGAGTGGCTGGAGGTGATCAACACCGACGCCGTCGAGTTCGGGGGCAGCGGCGTTGGCAACGGCGGACAGGTCGTGGCCGTCGAGACCAGCTGGCATGGTCTCGACCACTCGGCAGAGGTGGCCCTGCCGCCGCTCGGTGTCCTGTGGCTGTCCGCTACCGTCAGCGAGCCGGCACCGTGAGGCGCAGCTCCTCGGCAGCCAGCTCCGGGGCGACAACGTTGATGAACACGCCCGTGCCCAGCTCGAACCCCGCCTGGGTCGTGAGCTTGGGCCACACGTGGACGTGCCAGTGGTAGGTGCCCGACAGCCGGTAGGGCGCCGAGTGGAAGGCGAGGTTGTAGGCGACGTCTCCGAGCCGCTCCCGCAACTGGGCCACGGCGTCGCGTAGCGCTTGGCCGATAGCGGCCAGGTCGGGAGGCGAGCTCCGGTGCAGATGCGGCCCGTGCGTCCTGGGGACCACGAGCATCTCGAACGGCACCCCGCTCCAGAACGGGCAGAAGGCGACCACCCGTTCGTCGGCGAGCACCAGCCGGTGCCCGGCGTCCTCCTCGGCGGAGAGCGCCGTGCACAACAGGCAGTTACCGGCGAAGCGGGCGAAGCCGGCCAGCTCGTCCACCAGCTCGCGGGGCACGAACGACATGCCGAGGAGCTGGCCGTGAGGGTGCTCGATCGACGCGCCCGCCTCGCGACCAGAGTTGACGATGGCCTGGCTGTAGCGCAGCCCCGGTGTGTTGGCGTGCTCCTCGATCCGGTCGCGGATGGCGGCCATGACGAGGCTCGTCTGCGAGTCGCTCAGGTCGGCCAAGGCGGCGTCGTGCTCGGGCGAGAACACGAGCACCTCGTGGATGCCGCTGGCGGGTGCCTGGGTGAAGGTCGGGCCCAGATGGCTGACCACCATGGGCGCGTCCCCGTCGAAGGCGGGGTACAGGTTGGGCACGACGCGGACGAGCCAGGTGCCCGTCGATCCGTAGGTCTCCAGCGCCGGAGGCGTCGCCTCCTCGTGTCCGGGACAGAAGGGGCACGGCCGGGAGGAATCGGCTTCCACCGACAGGGCGCGCGGCGCGAATGCGGCGGGCCGGTCGAACCGGCCCCCGCTGATCGACACCCATCGTCCGGTCATCGGATCGAGGCGCAGTTGGCTCACGGATCCCCCACACAGCTCACGGTCACTCAAGGTAGCGCCGGCGCGTCGTGTTGCGTGGGCAGGGGTCGTCGGCCGTGACGCGTGGCACGTTGCTCGTTCTGCACGTGCTCAGCGCTGCGGTGGGGTTCGGCGCCGTCTTCATCACCGGCGTGTACGCCGGGGTCGCCCGCCGTCGTGCCGACGAGGCGGTCCGTCGGTACTTCCGGCCGGGCCGCAACTGGGCGGCGCGTTCGCTCTACGTGGTGCCCGTGCTCGGGGTCGCCCTGGTGACGACGAGCCACGGAGCCGACCGCTTCGGGCAGCTCTGGGTGTGGGTCTCACTCACCCTCTGGGTCGCCGCCGCAGCGGTGGCCCACGCGTTGGTGTGGCCCGGCGAGGGTCGCATCCAGCGGCTGCTGGTGGAGGCCGGCCCGGGAGGCCGGCCCGGCGCCCGCGGGTCCGAGCTCGACCGGGTGTGCCGCCGGGTGGCGGGGGCCGCCCTGTTCATCGACGCCGTCTTCGTGGCCACATTGGTGCTGATGGTGGCGAGGCCCGGGGGCGGAGGTTGACGCAGGTGGGGCGCCGAACAGTAGGGAATGGGCAGTTCCCCTGGGCCGGCCTCCGGGGCCGGTCTCGGGCTCCGAGGCTCCCGAGCCTGTTCCTTCGCACCGTCCTCCCGGGCCGGCCTCGGCCGCGGCGGTCGCCGAGGCTCTTCTGTCCGGCCGTCCTCCCGGGCCGGCCTCTACCGCGTGGGCGCCACGGTGACGAGCGCGATCGCGGTCGTC
>JBPYEI010000077.1:0-14211 GCA_051985455.1 Acidimicrobiales bacterium | reverse complement strand
GACGCCCAGGTCCCGGCCGATCTGGCCGTGGGCGACCTGTTGGCCACGCCCGTCACGGGCGCGTACGGGCACTCGATGGCCTCCAACTACAACAAGGTGCCGCGCCCGCCAGTGGTGTTCGTGGCGGGCGGGCAGGCCCGGCTGGTCGTTCGCCGGGAGACCTGCGCCGACATCATCCGCCTCGACGCCTGAGCTCTGCTGTTGGCGCCTTCGCCGCCCCGGGCGGGCCGGCCGATCGGCCGTCACCGGGGTCCCGGCGAGGCGGGAAGGTAGCGTGGCGTTCATGACCACGACGCCGGTGAGGGTCGGCGTGCTCGGATGCGGCAACGTCGGGGGCGCGCTCGTCCAGCTGCTCTCGACCGAGGCGGATGCCATCACCTCGAGCACCGGCGTGCGCCTGGAAGTGGGACGGGTCGCTGTGCGCAGCCTCGACAAGCCCAGGCCGGACGAGCTGAGCGCCGACCGGCTGACGACAGATGCGGCCGCGCTGGTGAACGACCCGGACATCGACGTGGTCGTGGAGCTGATCGGCGGGATCGAGCCCGCCGGCAGCCTCATCGTCGAGTCCCTCAAAGCGGGCAAGCCGGTCGTCACCGCCAACAAGGAGCTGCTCGCCACCGCGGGTGGTGAGCTGTCCGAAGTCGCCGCCGCCGTCGGCCTCGACCTGCTCTACGAGGCGTCCGTGGCCGGCGCCATCCCCCTCATCCGCCCCCTGCGGGAATCGCTCGCCGGCGAACGCATCCGCCGCGTCATGGGCATCGTCAACGGCACGACCAACTACATCCTGACGCGCATGAGCGAGGACGGCGTCGACTACGCGGCGGCGTTGGCCGAAGCCCAGAGTCTCGGCTACGCCGAGAGCGATCCCACCGCCGACGTCGAAGGCCATGACGCCAGCGCCAAGGCGGCCATCCTGGCCAGCATCGCCTTCGGTCAGGACGTCGTCACCGACGATGTGTACCGAGAGGGGATCACGGCGATCAGCCCACCCGACATCGCCTTCGCCCGCCAGCTCGGCTACGAGATCAAGCTCCTGGCCGTGGCCGAGCGAGTGGACGAAGCCGGCGACGGCGAAGCACGGGTCGGCGGCCTCCCGCCCGTCGCGGTTCGGGTCCACCCCGCCATGGTTCCCCGGACCCACCCCTTGGCTTCGGTGCGCGACTCGTTCAACGCCGTGTTCATCGAGGGCGAGGCCGTGGGCGAGCTCATGCTCTACGGCCGCGGAGCCGGCGGTCGACCCACCGCAGCCGCCGTGCTCGGCGATCTCATCGACGCCGCCCACAACCTGCGGGCGGGTGGCGGGGGGCGCGTCGCCGCTCGAGCGCGGGCGCGCGTCCATCCCATCGACCGGTTGCGGGCCCAGTACTACATCAGCATCGACGTGCTGGATCGTCCCGGAGTGCTCGCCGCCGTGGCGACCGTCTTCGGGCAGCACCAGGTCTCGATCCGCTCGATGGAACAGGTGGGACTGGGCGACGAGGCCCGCCTGGTGTTCATCACCCACACCGCGGTCGAGCGCGACGTGCAGGAGACGCTGCGCGGGCTCGGCCGGCTCGACGCGGTCGAGCGCGTCGGCGGCCTGCTCCGGGTCGTCGGGGCGGAGGTCGAGGCGGGCTAGATGGACAGGCCCCTCCGGAAGCGGTCGGCCCTCGCCTGGCGAGGGGTGATCGAGGAGTACCGCGACTTCCTACCTGTGACCGAGGCCACACCCGTGGTGACGCTGGCCGAAGGCGGCACGCCGTTGCTGCCTGCGCCCCGTCTATCCGAGCGGGTCGGCGCGCGCGTCCTGCTCAAGGTGGAAGGGGCCAACCCGACGGGGTCGTTCAAGGACCGGGGCATGACGGTGGCCATCTCCAAGGCGGTCGAGTCGGGCGCCAAGGCCGTGGTGTGCGCCTCGACCGGCAACACCTCGGCGTCGGCGGCGGCCTACGCGGCGCGCGCCGGACTGACGTGTGCCGTGCTGATCCCGGAGGGTCACATCGCCCTGGGGAAGCTGGCGCAGGCGCTCGTGCACGGAGCAAGGGTCCTCCAGGTCCCGGCCAACTTCGATGCCGCCCTGTCGATCGTGAGGGAGCTGGGCGAGCGGGCGCCCGTCACCGTCGTCAACTCCGTGAACCAGCACCGCATCGAGGGCCAGAAGACCGCCGCCTACGAGATCATCGACGCCCTCGGCGACGCCCCCGACGTGCACTGCATCCCCGTGGGGAACGCCGGGAACATCACCGCCTATTGGAAGGGTTTTTGCGAGTACCGTGCCGCCGGGCACTCGACGCGGGTGCCGCGGATGCTGGGGTTCCAGGCCGCCGGTGCGGCGCCCATCGTCGAGGGCCATCCCGTCGAGCGTCCCGAGACCGTGGCCACGGCCATCCGCATCGGAAAGCCGGCGTCGTGGTACTCGGCCACGGCGGCCGCCTCGGAGTCCGGGGGCGGGATCCACGCCGTGACCGACGAGCAGATCCTGGAGGCCTACCGGTTCCTGGCCTCGGCCGAGTCGGTGTTCTGCGAGCCGGCGTCCGCGGCGTCGGTCGCCGGGCTGCTGCAGGAAGGCGCACCATCGGGATCGACCGTGGTCTGCGTCGTGACCGGCCACGGTCTCAAGGACCCCGATATCGCCATCAGCCAGATCAGCGTGCCCACCCCGGTGGACGCCGACCTGGGCGCCGTGCTGGTGGAGCTGGGCCTGTGAGGGGCCCGTCCCCGCTCCGCCGCAGGCCAGGGGCGGTGGCCGTGTTGCCGCATGGCCGGATCGCGGCTATGCTGGCCCCACTGTCGGTTGCTGCTTCGGAATGCGGCGCCACCTCGAGACGTTCTCGTAGATGGACGCCTGGGAGGCTGCGACAGGGGGAAAACCTTCTGTAGCGAGGTTGTTTCGAGGTCCCCACTTCGAGCACTCTCCTGCCTTTCTGTTCGCACCGAGTAACGGCGAGACGCTGGCGCGGTGAGTTCCCGGATCCTGGCAGGAGCCTGCAGGCTCTGTCCCCCCATCCACAACCATCACTGCACAAAACAAAGCGAGGTGCTCGATGAGTGGAGAGCAACAGCTCGAGCGCTCGGTCCTCGAGCGCAAGGAGCGCGACGAGCTCCACGCAATCGCCGAGGCGATGTCGCTGAAGCCTGGTTCCCGGGCCAAGAAGGCCGACATCATCGATCAGATCCTGCGCGCCACCGGTGTCGAGGTCGCATCGGGCGACGGAGCCGCCGGTGACGGCCGGCAGGCGGCCCGAAAGGCCGGTGCCGGAGCTGCCGGAGCTGCCGCAGCTGACGGCGCCAACGGCCAGTCGGCCGAGGGCGCCGACCCGCTGGCGTCCTTGGAGGCGTCCGCCGTCGACGGTTCGCGGGCCGACGGACGGGACGGCGAGAGCGCGGCGGTCGGAGCCTCCTCGGATCGTCGAGAGGCTCCCGTCGTGGCCGCCGGCTCATCTGAGGCTGCCGAGACGGCGGCGGGCGGCTCGGACGACACCGCGACGCCGGCAGAGCCCGCTCGCTCCGACGACCAGGCGCCGGCGGGGGGCAAGCGGGGCCAGACGGCCACGGAGCCCCCGACCGGAGACGGAGCCACCACCCAGCGCAGCGGGGGCGGCGGCGGGCAGCAGCGGAACCAGCGCCAGGGCGGGAGCGCCAACGGACGGGGCGGACAGGCCGGCACCCACGAGGCAACCGCCGAGCCCGGCAACCGCCGCAGCCGGCGGCGCCGGGGCCGCGACCGGGACCGCGGCGGCGACCGGGGCGACCGGGACCTCCAGGGGCAGCAGGGCGCTCAGGAGGGACAGTTCCAGGGCGAGCCGGTAGCGGTCAAGGGCCTGCTCGACCTGCGGGACGAAGGCTTCGGGTTCCTCCGGACCAACGGCTTCCTGCCCAGCCCGAAGGACGTCTACGTCTCGATCAGCCAGGTGCGCCGCTTTGCCCTACGCAAGGGCGATTACGTCGAGGGGACGAGTCGTCCGGCAGCGAGCAGCGAGAAGTACCCGGCACTGCTCCGCATCGACTCGGTGAGCGGTCTGAGCCCCGACGAGGCCCGTCAGCGGCCCCGGTTCGAGGACCTCACGCCGCTGTTCCCCGACGCCCGGTTCGACCTCGAGGTGCCGGGCGACCCGGCCAACATGACGGCTCGCATCGTCGATCTGCTGTCGCCGGTCGGAAAGGGCCAGCGCGGCCTCATCGTGTCCCCGCCCAAGGCGGGCAAGACGACGGTGCTCAAGCAGATCGCCCACTCCGTCGAGGCCAACCATCCCGAGGTGCACCTGATGGTGCTCCTGGTGGACGAGCGGCCCGAGGAGGTCACCGACATGAAGCGCTCGGTGAAGGGTGAGGTCGTGGCCTCGACGTTCGACCGCCCTTCCGACGAGCACACCATGGTGTCCGAGCTCGCCATCGAGCGGGCCAAGCGCCTGGTCGAGCAGGGCACCGACGTGGTGATCATCCTCGACGGCATCACCCGCATGGCTCGCGCCTACAACCTGGCCCAGCCGGCCACGGGACGCATCATGTCGGGTGGTGTGGATTCGGGCGCCCTGTACCCGCCGACGAAGTTCTTCGGCTCGGCCCGGAACATCGAGGAGGGTGGGTCGCTCACCATCCTCGCCACTGCGCTCGTCGAGACCGGGTCCCGCATGGACGAGGTGATCTTCGAGGAGTTCAAGGGGACGGGCAACATGGAGCTCCGTCTCGACCGCAAGCTGTCCGAGCGCCGCATCTACCCCGCCATCGACGTCAACGCCAGCTCCACCCGGCACGAGGAGCTGCTGTTCGACCGGTCGCAGCTGCAGCAGGTCTGGAAGCTGCGGCGGGTCCTCAACGCCCTCGGGAACGAGGGCAGCGCCGCCGCTGGGCTCGAGCTGCTGATGGACAAGATCAAGACGACCAAGAGCAACGAGGAGTTCCTGGCCGACATCGCCAAGGGCCCCAACCCGCCGGGCTGATCGCCGCCGGGCTCGGTCGTCTGCACCCGTACACTGGAGCGACCATGAAGACCGACATTCATCCCGCGTACGTCGACGCCACGGTGCGGTGCTCCTGTGGGAACACGTTCACGACCCGTTCGACGAAGCCCGACCTCCACGTCGAGCTGTGCAACGTCTGCCATCCCTTCTACACCGGCCGGCAGAAGCTGGTGGACACCGGCGGCCGGGTGGAGCGTTTCGAGCGTCGCTACGGCCGGCGCTCGGGGGCCAGGAAGGGCCAGCCCGCCAAGGGTCGGTCCTGACCTGCGGCCGTCTGCGGCGCGCCAGACCCTAACCTGACCCCGTGCTGGAACGGCTGGCCGAGCTCGAGGCGGAGTACGACCAGGTGCTGTCTCGCCTGGCGGATCCGAGCGTGGTTTCCGACCAGCAGGCGCTGAGGGACACCGCCCGCCGGCACAAGGAGCTCGAGGCGATCGTGGGGGCGTACCGCGACCTCCAGGGCGCCACCGCGGACCTCCAGGCGGCCCGGGACATGTACACCGAGGCGGCAGGAGAGGAGCGGGAGGACGCCAGGGCCGAGGTGGAGGCGACCGAGGCCAAGGTGGCCAGGATCGAGGACGAGCTGCGCCTCCTCCTGCTGCCGTCGGACCCCTACGACGGCAAGGACGTCATCGTCGAGATCCGGGGTGCCGAGGGCGGCGAGGAGGCCAATCTCTTCGCCAAGGACCTGGCCGACATGTACGCCCGCTACGCCGAGCGCAAGGGTTGGCAGCTCGAGGTGCTGTCGTCGGATCCCTCCGAGCGGGGCGGCTACAACGAGATCACCTTCCAGGTGCGAGGCGAGGACGCCTGGCGCCACCTCAAGCACGAGGGCGGGCCGCACCGCGTCCAGCGCGTGCCGGTGACGGAGTCCCAGGGCCGCATCCACACCTCTTCGGCCACCGTCACCGTCCTGCCCGAGGCCGAGGAGGTTGACGTCAACATCGACCCGAGCGACCTCAAGGTCGACGTGTACCGGTCCACCGGACCGGGCGGCCAGTCCGTCAACACCACCGACTCGGCGGTGCGGGTGACCCACCTGCCCACCGGCATCGTGGTGTCGATGCAGGACGAGAAGAGCCAGATCCAGAACCGGGCCAAGGCCATGCGCGTCCTCCGGGCCCGCCTCCTCAAGGCCGAGCAGGATCGCCAGGCGGCCGAGCTCTCCGAGCAGCGCCGCAGCCAGGTGGGCGGCGGGGGGCGGTCCGAGAAGGTCCGCACGTACAACTTCAGGGAGAACAGGGTCACCGACCACCGCGTCAACCTGACGCTCCACAAGCTGGACCGGATCCTCATGGGCGACCTCGACGAGGTCACCGATGCGCTGCTGGCCGACGAGCGGGCCCGGCAGCTGCGAGGCGAGGACTGACCGCTCCCGCGACCTGGCGCGACCTGCTGGAGCAGGCTCGCCACCGTCTCACCTCCGACGCCGACGCCCGCCGCATCCTGGAGCAGGCTTCCGGATACGAGGGCGCCGAGTGGGTGCGGTCCCTGGACGACCCGGTGCCGGCACAGGAGGCGGCCCACTTCGAGGCCATGGTGGTCCGGCGGGAGATGGGTGAGCCGCTCCAGTACGTGGTGGGCCGCTGGGGGTTCCGGTCGCTCGACCTCATGGTCGACTCCCGTGTGCTCATCCCCCGGCCCGAGACCGAGCAGGTGGTCGAGGTGGCGGTGCAGGAGATCCGCCGCCACTCCTCGTCGCTGGTCGCCGACCTCGGTACAGGTTCCGGTGCCATCGCCCTGGCCCTGGCGGCCGAGGTGCCCGGCATCCAGGTGTGGGCCACGGACGCTTCGGAGGCGGCGCTGGCCGTGGCCAGGGCCAATCTGGCGGGCCTCGGCGGCATGGCCGCCACCAAGGTCAGGCTGGCTCGCGGCTCGTGGTTCTCGGCCCTGCCCGCCCAGCTGCGGGGGCAACTGTCGGTCGTGGTGTCGAACCCGCCCTACGTGGCCGAGGACGAGTTCGCCGACCTGCCGGCCGAGGTGGCGGCGTGGGAGCCGCGCCAGGCGCTCGTGGCCGGGCCCTCGGGGCTGGAGGCGCTCGAGGTGCTGCTCGCCGAGGCGCCCTGGTGGCTCGCTGTGCCGGGCGCCGTGGTGATGGAGATCGCCCCCCATCACGAGGGCGCGGTGACGTCGATGGCCCGGGAAGCAGGTTTCGCCGAGGTCGAGGTCCACCCCGATCTCGCCGGCCTCCCCCGAGCCCTCGTCGGTAGGCTGACGTAAGTGCCCGTGCTGGCTGCCATGGGTTCACCACCGCCCGAGGCGTCGATGGCTGCCGCGCTCGAGGCACTGGACGCGGGCCGCGTCGTGGCCATCCCGACCGACACGGTGTACGGGCTCGCCGTCGATCCCTTTCTGCCCGGCGCGTCGGATCGCCTCTTTGCCCTGAAGCGCAGACCCCGAACGGTCGACCTCCCGCTGCTCGTCGCCGGGGCCGACCAGGTCCTGACCGTCGCCACCGGGGTGCCCCGGGTGGCGGCGCGTCTCACGGACCGGTACTGGCCGGGGCCGCTGACCCTCGTGGTGCCCCGCCGCCCGGACCTGGAGGCCGACCTGGGCGACGACGAGGCCACCGTCGGCGTGCGGTGTCCGGATCACGAGGTGCCATTGGCGTTGTGCCGGCGGCGTCGGCCCTTGGCCACCACCAGTGCCAACCTGCACGGCGAGCCCACGCTCAGCACGGCCGCCGAGGTCGAGGCGGCACTGGGCGATGCGGTAGCCGTCGTCCTCGACGGCGGTCCCTGCGTGGGCGAGCCCTCCACGGTCGTCGACTGCACCGGCGAGGAGCCGAAGTGTCTCCGCTCGGGCCGCATCCCCTGGGCGGAGATCGAGTCCGCGCTCGGCTGAGGGTCGCCTCGCGGTGATGCAGCCCGGCGCCTCGTCGCCGTCCTCCGGAATCGCCGCCGAGTCGCCGACTGCATCACCTCGTGCGATTCCGCTCCTGCGGCCGACCCAGCGAAGCCACCCGAGCGTCTCGGGAGAGAGCCCTGGTTCCACGTATCGCCGAAAGTGGGCTCAGGGACGCCGCTCTGTAACACCGTTTTCGTCAATACGTGGAACCCGACCAGTCTCGGCGGGAGGGCCCGCCGGCACGCCACCGCCCTCGACCTAGGTGAGCTCCAGCACCCCTCCGGAGCGGAGGACGGCGGGCCGGCCGATCTGCTCCTCGACGGTCATGGCCTTGAGGACGGTGGGTTCGCTCACGTTGCCCCAGGCCCGGCGGCCGTCAGGGAGCAGGCAGGCGACGATCCCCAGGTCGGGAGTGCCGTCTCGCTCGTGCATCACGGTGTAGGACTCCACCGTCACCGGTCCCTCGTGGTCGGGGGCCAGTCGGCGGGCGGGCAGGGCGTCGACCTCGGCCTGAGGCGAGCCCCGCCGGTATCCACCCGCCGGCGGTGTCGTCGAGTAGACGCCTAGGGCGTGCTTGGTGGCGAACCAGCCCAGGGCGCTGACCAGGCCCCGCGAGCCGGGGTCGGCCCGGAGCCGGTCCACCATGGTGGCGATGGCGTGCGCCGAGTAGTTGTTGCCGGGACCGCCGGCGAAGGTGAGCCCACCGGTGACCGTCAGCGGTCGGTCCGCCTCGTCGAGCCCGAGCCCCAGCTCGGCCGCTCCGATCTGGACGGCCGACGGAAAGCAGGAGTAGAGGTCGACATGGGCGATGTCGTCGACCCCGACCCCGGCGAGGTCGAGGGCCCTCCGCCCGGCCAGGCGAATGGCAGGGGAGGAGTGGAGGTCCGCCCGGTCGGAGACGAACCAGTGGTCCTCCGCCTCCGAGCCGCTCGACACGAACACCCAGCGGTCGGGCGCCACGCCGGCGGCGCGGGCAGCCTCGACCGAGCACAGCACCAGAGCGGCGGCCTGGTCGGTCTGTATGTTGGCGTTCATCAGCTTCGGATAGGGGAAGCCCACCATGCGGTTGTCGGCGGTCGGCGTGCAGATCTCGTCGGCGCTGCGCTCGGTCGGAGACCACGCATACGGGTTGCGGGCCGCCACGGCGGAGAAGCGTGACCAGACTCGCGAGATCCGCGCCTGGTGCTCGTCGAGGCCTTCACCCGCAGCGGCCCGGAGGGCGTTCTCGAACACCGGATAGACCTGGATGGGCAGCGACAGCGAGCGGGCCGCCTCCGCCTCGCTCACGCCCGGCCGGTCGTGGCCGATGACACGAGGCGGCGCCACATCGGCTGGCTGCTGAGTCCACGACAGGCTCACGCGGGAGCCCCCGGGTCCGGCCTGGCGGGCCAGGAGACGGGTCTGGACCGCTTCGGCCCCGGCGACCAGGACGACGTCCATCTGGCCGGCGGCGATGGCCTCGGCCGCATCGTTGACGAGGAGCTGGGGCCCGTTGCCGCCGGGAACCGACCGCGCGGTCTGGCGCGGATCGGCGCCGAGGGCGGCGGCGACCAGTGAGGCGGCGTTCGGGTAGTGCCAAGAGAGGGTGGCGACGACGCGGATACTGTCGGCTGCTCGCAAGAGGCGGTCCCCCGTACCAGTGTCCTCACCGGCCGAGCGCAGGACGTCCACCATCATCGCCACCGGCTCGGGCAGGGCGGCCAGGTCAGCGGCGGCACCGGGCCGGCGCAGACTCTGCCCCACCCCGACGACGACAGGGGCGCGAGAGTCGGGATTCACGGCGGGGCAAACCTCCTGGGGTCGCCGGTGCAACCGCCGGGCAACCGTAGCCGTCTCGGGACCGCCGGTACACTTCGGGCATCGACGTCCTCCTCGTCTGCACGGCGAACATCTGCCGGTCCCCTATGGCCGAGGGTCTGCTCCGCGACCGGCTGGAGAGACTCGGCGTCGAGGCGCGCGTCGATTCGGCGGGCGTGCTGGACAGCGGGTCCCCGGCGGCGCCCGAAGCGGTGGCCACGCTGGCGACGCGGGGCATCGACATCTCGTCCCATCGCAGCCAGCGACTGTCGGGTCCCCTGATCGCCGGCGCCGACCTCATTCTGGGCATGACCCGCGAGCACGTGCGGGAGGTCACCCTGCAGGACCCACGTGCCTGGTCACGCTCGTTCACCCTCAAGGAGCTCGTTCGGCGGGGAGAGGCGGCCGGCCCCCGGGCGAGAGGGCAGTCCGTCGACGACTGGTTGGCGAAGGTGGCCGCCGATCGCACCCACTCGGAGATGCTGGGCGCGTCTTCCAGCGATGACGTCGCCGACCCGATCGGCGGCCCTCAATCCTTGTACGAAGCAACGGCGGACGAACTGACCGGGCTGGTGGCCTCGCTCGTCGCACTGGTGCGAGCGGGAGCGTGATGGCGGGAGCGTGATGGAGGAGATGCCAGGCGGGCGCGGATTTGCCATCGACGGTCAGCTGCAGCAGTTGCTCGACCGCGAGCTCGAGCGCCAGCAGACGACCCTGCAGCTGATCGCCTCGGAGAACTTCACCTCGCCGGCCGTGATGGCGGCGACCGGGTCCGTCCTCACCAACAAGTACTCCGAGGGCTATCCCCACAAGCGCTACTACGGCGGCAACCGCGTCATCGACGACGTCGAGGACCTGTCGCGCCAGCGGGCCATGGGCCTGTTCGGAGCGGACCACGCCAACGTCCAGCCCCACTCCGGCGCAAGCGCCAACGACGCCGCCTACATGGCTCTGCTGGAGCCGGGAGACACGGTCCTGGCCATGCGACTCGATCAGGGTGGACATCTCACCCACGGCTCGCCCGTCAACTTCAGCGGTCAGCGCTACCGCTTCGTCTCGTACGGGGTGACGCCCGCCCGGCCCGACGGCACGGGTGAGCGCATCGATCTCGACCAGGTGGCGGAGCTGGCCCGGACCGAGCGCCCGAAGCTCATCGTGGCCGGGGCCACTGCCTACCCGCGTACCATCGACCCCGAGCCGTTCCGGTCCATCGCCGACGAGGTCGGCGCCCGGTTCCTGTGCGACGCAGCCCATCCGGCGGGGCTGATCGCGGGGGGCGCGCATCCCAACCCCACGCCGTTCGCCGACGTGGTGACGTTCACCACCCACAAGACCCTGCGGGGTCCTCGGGGGGGCGCCATCCTGTGCCAGGCCGATCTGGCCGGCGCCATCGACCGCGCCGTGTTTCCCGGTCTACAGGGAGGGCCGCTCGAGCACGTGATCGCGGCCAAGGCCGTTGCCTTCTACGAGGCAGCGCAGCCCTCGTTCCGAACCTACGCCGCCCAGGTCGTCGTCAACGCCCGCGCCCTGGCCGAGGCCCTCGAGAGGGAAGGTTTCCGGCTGGTGTCGGGGGGTACCGACAACCACCTCGTGCTGGTGGACCTGCGCAGCTTCGACCCCGACCTCACCGGCAAGGTCGCCCAGGAGGTCCTCGACGGCTCGGGGATCACCTGCAACCGCAACCAGATTCCCGGAGACCCTCGTTCGCCTTTCGTCACCAGCGGGCTACGCCTCGGCACTCCCGCCATGACCACGGCCGGGATGGCTGAGCCCGAGATGGCTCAGGTGGCCCGGCTCATCGGCCGGACGCTGCGGGCCCGAGGAGACGAGGCGGTCCTCGGTGCGGTGGCCGACGAGGTGAAGGTGCTGTGCGCCAAGTTCCCGCCCTATCCCGGCGCAGGGCGCTAGCGGGCCGGTGCTCGACTACCTCGCCGTCCTCGCCGTGGCCGCCGTCGGGACGTACGGGCTGACGTTCGCCGTGCGCCGACTGGCGCCCCGGGTCGGCGCCGTCGTCCAGCCCGATCCTCGCCGCGTGCACGACCGGCCGACGCCCACCGTCGGTGGCGCAGCCATGTTCCTGGCCTTTCTGGCCGCCATCGCCGTGGCGTCGCAGCTGCCGCGGTTCAAGCCCATGTTCCAGAACTCCTCCGAGCCTCTCGGCATCGTGCTCGGCGCGTCGATCATCTTCATGGTGGGGCTGATCGACGACCTTCGCGACGTTTCGGCGCCGGCCAAGGTGGCGGGTCAGGTGCTGGCGGGCAGCGTCTTGTACTTCCTCGGCGTCACCATGTTCAACTTCAAGGTCCCGTTCGCAGGCTTCATCGTCCTGTCGCCGGATCTCACCCCGTTGCTGACGGTGCTGTGGGTGGTCGGGATCGCCAACGCCATCAACCTGATCGACGGGCTCGACGGGCTGGCTGCCGGCATCGTCGCCATCGCCTCGGGCGCCTTCTTCGTCTACGGGCAGCGCCTGGTGGATCTCGGCGTGCTCTCGACCAACAACATCGGGCCGCTGATCGCCATCCTCGCCTGCGGCGTGTGTCTGGGATTCCTGCCCCACAACTTCCATCGGGCCCGCGTGTTCATGGGCGACGCCGGGGCCATGTTCCTCGGCCTGCTGATGGCCGGCTCGACCATGGTCGTCGGCGGTCGCACGCCCGACGTCAGCGGCGAGACGTACTTCTTCTTCGCCCCCCTCTTCATCCCGTTCTTCATCCTCGGCGTCCCGATCCTCGACACCGTCTTCGCCATCGTAAGACGCATGGCTCGCGGCTCGGGCGTCTCGACTCCCGACAAGGACCACCTCCATCACCGTCTCATCCGCCTCGGTCACGGGCACCGCAGATCGGTCCTCATCCTGTGGGCGTGGACGGCCATCCTCTCCGGCTTCGTGCTCTACCCCCTGTTCACGCGGCATGGCAACGCGGTGATCCCCTTTGCCGCCCTCGGGCTCGGCGTCGCCCTCTACACGCTGTTCCACCCCGGGCTGCGGCGGGGACAAGCGGCCGACGGGCTCGACGAGGCGCAAGCGGCGAGGCGGCAGGCAACAGCCGGCGAACGCGGCGACGGCCTGGCCGAGGTGATCTCCATCGACGACGGAGACCGGCAACGGACGGCACGCCCGACGGCCGATCCCGAGCGCCGCCGCGGCTGAGAACTGAGATCCGGGCTGCCGGGCGGCCAGACCCCTAGCTCTGCTCGACGACCTCCAGGCGGGCGTTCGCACGCGCCAGGGCCGTCACGGCCTCTTCGTCGTCGCCCGATGCCACTCGCCCCTCGGCCTCCCCTTTGGCCCGCTGTGCTCGGGCCACGTCGATCTCGTTCGCCGGCTCGGCCACCCCCGACAGCACGACCACCGAGCCCTCGTTGACCTCGACGAAGCCTCCGTGGGCGGCGAACCACTCCTTTTCCCCGTCGGGCCGGTCGATGCGCACCACCCCGATCTCGACCGTCGACACGTACGGCTCGTGGCCGGCCAGGAAGGCGATGTCGCCGCCACCCGACCGCATCGTCACCATCTCGGTGTTGCCGTCGAACAGGATCCGCTCCGGCGTGACAAGCGAGACCGGGAAGTCGGCCATCAGCCCTCCCTCAGGGTCTTGGCCTTCTGGTAGACGCCCTCGACCCCGCCGACGTTGAGGAACGCCTGCTCCGGCAGGTCGTCGAGGTCCCCGTTGACCAGCTGCTCGAAGGACTCGACGGTCTCACTGATGGGCACGTACACACCCTCGAGGCCGGTGAACTGCTCGGCCACGAAGAACGGCTGCGACAGGAAGCGCTGGATCTTGCGAGCTCGCGAGACCGTCACCCGGTCCTCCTCGGAGAGCTCGTCGATACCGAGGATGGCGATGATGTCCTGGAGGTCGCGATACCGCTGCAGGATCTCCTGGACCCGGCGGGCGACGGCGTAGTGGCGGTCGCCCACGATCTCGGGAGCGAGGATGTTGCTGGTCGAGGCCAGCGGGTCGACGGCGGGGTAGATCCCGAGCGACACGATCTGACGCGACAGCTCGGTCGTGGCGTCGAGGTGGGTGAAGGTGGTGAAGGGCGCCGGGTCGGTGTAGTCGTCGGCGGGGACGTAGACGGCCTGCATGGACGTGATCGAGTGGCCGCGCGTCGAGGTGATCCGCTCCTGGAGCTCGCCCATCTCGTCGGCCAGCGTGGGCTGGTAGCCGACTGCTGACGGCATCCGGCCGAGCAGGGTCGACACCTCGGATCCCGCCTGCACGAACCGGAAGATGTTGTCGATGAACAGCAGCACGTCCTGGTTCTTCACGTCGCGGAAGTACTCGGCCATCGTCAGCGCCGACAGCCCCACCCGCAGGCGCACGCCCGGCGGCTCGTCCATCTGGCCGTAGACGAGGGCCGTTCGGTCGATGACGCCGGTCTCTTGCATCTCGAGCCAGAGGTCGGTGCCCTCGCGTGTGCGCTCGCCCACACCGGCGAACACCGACACGCCGGCGTGCTGCTCCGCCACCCGGCGGATCATCTCCTGGATGAGCACGGTCTTGCCCACCCCCGCCCCGCCGAACAGCCCGATCTTGCCGCCCTGCACGTAGGGCTCGAGCAGGTCGATGACCTTGATGCCGGTCTCGAACATCTGCACGCTGGGCTCGAGGTCCTCGAA
>JBPYEI010000076.1:0-6634 GCA_051985455.1 Acidimicrobiales bacterium | reverse complement strand
GAGGCCGGCGCCCGCTCCACCCGGGGCCTGCCCCGCGAGGGCGACAGCACGCCGTACGTGGGCGTCACGAGCGTCGACCGCCAGTGCGACCACGGGCCCGGCGAGTATGCCGCCGGCGTGCTGGTGGCCAAGGAAGCCTTCGGTCGCGGTGACCTGTTCGAGGTGGTGCCCGGCCAGACGTTCTTTGAGCCCTGCCCGGTGCCCCCGTCCGAGCTGTTTCGCCGCCTGCGGGAACGCAACCCGGCGCCATACGGCTTCATCGTCAACCTGGGGGGAGCGGACCACCTGGTAGGAGCGTCCCCGGAGATGTACGTCCGGGTGGACGGACCCCGGGTCGAGACGTGCCCGATCTCGGGCACCATCGCCCGGGGGCGCGATCCCATGGACGACGCCGAACGCATCAGGGCACTGCTCAACTCCTCCAAGGACGAGTCCGAGCTCACCATGTGCACCGACGTCGACCGCAACGACAAGTCACGCATCTGCGAGCCGGGCAGCGTGCGGGTGATCGGCCGACGCCAGATCGAGATCTACTCCCGGGTGATCCACACGGTCGACCACGTAGAGGGCACGCTGCGGCCCGGCTTCGACGCTCTCGACGCGTTCTTGTCGCACATGTGGGCGGTGACGGTCACGGGCGCTCCCAAAGCCTGGGCCATGCAGTTCATCGAGGACCACGAGAAGACTCCGCGCGCCTGGTACGGCGGCGCCGTCGGGTGGATCGGCTTCGACGGGAGGATGAACACCGGCCTGACGCTTCGCACGGTGCGGGTGCGCAGCGGCGTCGCCGAGGTCCGGGTGGGAGCGACGCTGCTGTGGGAGTCCGATCCCGAGGCCGAGGAGCTCGAGACGCGGGACAAAGCGGCGGCGTTCCTCGACGCCATCCGCCAGCCCCGGGCCGAGAGCGTCGTCACCGGCGGGGGCCTTCAGCCCCCGGTCGCCTCGACCCGGGTGCTGCTCGTCGACCACCAGGACTCGTTCGTCCACACGCTGGCCAACTACCTGCGCCAGGGCGGCGCCGACGTCATGACGCTCCGGGCCGGCTTCCCGGCCGAGGAGCTCGATCGCATCGCCCCCGACCTGGTCGTGCTGTCACCGGGGCCGGGACGGCCCGAGGACTTCGACTGCTCGGCCACCATCGGCGCCTGCCTGGCCCGAGGCCTCCCCGTGTTCGGGGTGTGTCTGGGCCTCCAGGCGCTGGTCGAGCACCTGGGGGGAAAGCTGGACACGCTGCCCACCCCGACCCACGGCAAGCCGTCCGTGGTGCGGATCGTCGGCGGGCGCCTGCTCGCCGGGCTGCCCGACTCGTTCACGGCGGGGCGCTACCACTCCCTCCACGCTCCAGCAGCGGCGCTGCCGTCCGGACTGGTCGCCACGGCGTTGTCGGACGACGGGATCGTGATGGCCGTCGAGCACGACGAGCTTCCCGTGGCGGGAGTTCAGTTCCACCCCGAGTCGATCATGTCGGTCGAAGACGACGTCGGAGTCCGCCTCGTACGCGGCGTCGTCGACAGGCTGGGGCAGCGGCGCCCGGCTAGCCGGCGTTCTCTCTGAGGTCGGTACCGCCGAACGGGCGATAGAAGCAGCTGCGCTCGCCGGTGTGGCATGCCCCCCGGCCCTCCTGGTCGACGACCACCAGCAGGGCGTCTCCGTCGCAGTCGTAGAAGGCGGCTCGGACCCACTGGCGGTCGCCCGAGGTCTCGCCCTTGCACCAGTGCTCCTTGCGGCTCCTGCTCCAGAACCACGTCCGTCCCGACGACAGCGTGCGCCGGAGTGCCGTGTCGTCCATCCACGCCAGCATCAAGACCTCGCCGGTCGTGCGGTCCTGCACGATGGCGGGCACCAGGCCGTCCTCGTTGAAGGCCACAGCCGAAATGTCGGCCTCGTCCACCGCGATCGGCGTGGCCGCCAACGGGGCGCGCTCGCTCACAGGTAGAGCCCCGTGCCGCCGTCGATCCGCTCCGAGGCGACGGCGTGGATGTCGCGCTCCCGCAGGATCAGGTAGTCGTCGCCCTGGACCTCGACCTCGTAGCGGTCCTCGGGGTTGAACAGGACGTGATCGCCGGACTTGATGTTGCGCACGTGCGGCCCGACCGCCACCACCTCGGCCCACGCCAACCGCTTGGACACCTGGGCCGTGGCGGGTATCAGGATCCCGGCCCGCGAGGTGCGCTCTCCCTCCGCCACCGGGATCTGCACCAGCACGCGGTCGCTGAGCATGGTGATGGGCTGCTTCTGGCCCTTGGGTTCTGCTGGCTTGGCCACCATCGCACGGTACCGTCTCCCCCCGTGCCGATCGAGCCGGTAACCCTGGCGACCGCCGACGGGCTGGTCCTGGAGGGCGAGCTCAGCGTCCCCGAGCAGGCATGGGCGGCCGCCGTGCTGGCGCACCCGCACCCGCAGTTCGGCGGCTCCATGCGCTCCATCGTCACCGCCGCCATGTTCGGCGCCCTCCCCGAGGCCGGCGTGGCCTGCCTCCGGTTCAACTTTCGCGGCGTGGGACGCTCCGAGGGCGCCTACGGGGGCGGCCGGGACGAGCGCGCCGACGTGGTGGCGGGGATCGACGTCCTGGCCCCCATCACCGAGGGCCTTCCCCTCGTGCTGGCGGGATGGTCGTTCGGGGCCGACACGGCACTGACCGTCGCCGACGACCGCGTCGACGGCTGGCTGGCCGTCGCCCCGCCGCTGCGTTCCTCGGCTCTCGCCCACCTGGTGGCGTCGACCGACCGCCGGCCGACGCTGGTGGTCGTGCCCGAGCACGACCAGTTCCGCCCACCCGACTCGGCCGCCCCGATCGTCGAGGCGTGGAAGAACACCAGGCTCGAGATCGTGCCCGGGGGCGACCACTACCTGGTGGGTCGGACGGACCAGCTGATGGCGCTGTGCCTTGCCTGGATTCGCGAGGTCACCCCGCGACCGGCCTGACGCCCACGCCGTGGGCGGCCAGGTAGGCCTTGGCCTCGGCCACGCCGTGGTCGGCGTAGTGGAAGATCGACGCCGCGAGAAGGGCGTCGGCGTCACCCTCCAGCGCTCCCTGGACCAGGTGCTCGAGGGTGCCGACCCCGCCGCTGGCGATGACCGGGATCGAGCATGCCTGCGCGACCGTCCTCGTGAGCTCGATGTCATAGCCGTCCCTCGTGCCGTCGCGATCCATGGAGGTGAGCAGCAGCTCTCCCGCCCCCAGTCGTTCGCACACCGCGGCCCAGGTGAGCGCGTCGAGACCGGCGGGCGTCCGTCCTCCGTGGGTGTAGACCTCGAAGCCCGCACCCCGCCGGCGGGCGTCGATGGCGACGACGACACACTGGGAACCGAGCTCGGCGGCCATCTCGTTCACGAGGGCCGGCCGCTGGACGGCCATCGTGTTGACCGCCACCTTGTCGGCGCCGGCCCGCAGCAGTCGGCGGGCGTCGGCCAGGCTGCGCACTCCGCCGCCGACCGTGAGGGGGATGAAGACCTCGTCGGCCGTCCGCCGAACGACATCGACCATGGTCTCGCGGTCGTCGGCCGATGCAGTGATGTCCAGGAACACGACCTCGTCGGCGCCCGCCCGGTCGTACCGGGCGGCGAGCTCTACTGGATCACCGGCGTCCCGTAGGTTCTCGAAGTTGACGCCCTTGACCACCCGGCCGGCGTCGACGTCGAGGCAGGGGATCAGGCGGACGGTGCGCACGCCGCCAACGCCTCCCGCACGTCGAGGCGCCCGTCGTGGATGGCGCGACCGACGATCACGCCCGCCAGCGTCCGGCCATCGGCATCGAGACGGGCGAGGGCGGCCAGGTCGCCGAGCGAGCCCACCCCTCCCGAGGCGATGAGATCCACGGTCGAGGCGGCAAGGGCGACGGCCAGGCCGGGGATGTCGGGACCCTCCAGCGTCCCGTCCCGGCTGATGTCGGTGACGACCACGGCGTCTACCCCGAGGTCCTCGAGCCGACCGAGCACCTCCAGCAACCCCGCCCCCGCGCCCAGGGTCCACCCGCGCAGCGTCACCTCGCCGCCCCGATGGTCGAGACCGGCGGCGACACGGCCCGGGTACCGTCCGGCCAGGCGCTCGACCAGGTCGTGGTCCTCGATCGCCGCCGTGCCCAGCACCACCCTTGCCACGCCGCCTTCGAGCAGGGCGCCAGCAGCCGCGTCGTCGCGCACCCCGCCCCCGGCCTGCACCGGCACGGGGACGGCGGCGGCGATCTCGGTGACCAGCGAACGGTTCACGGGCTCACCGGTCTTGGCCGCGTCGAGATCGACCACGTGCAGCCAGGGCGCGCCAGCACGGGCCAGCTCCACGGCGGCCTCCACCGGGTCCCCGTAATCCGTGCGGCGCTCGAAGTCGCCCTGGACCAGGCGTACGCACCGTCCGTCCAGCAGGTCCACCGCGGGGTAGAGATCCATCAGCGGCAGGCAGCCACGAAGCCGGCCAGGAGCGCCAGCCCCTGCGCTCCCGACTTCTCGGGGTGGAACTGGGTCGCCCACAGCCGACCCCGCTCGATGGCCGCCACGACCGGTCCCCCGTAGTCGCACATTGCCACGACGTCGTCCGACGGCTCGGGCGCGAACGAGTGGACGAAGTAGACCCACGGCAGGTCGCCGAGGGGCCGGAGCATCTCGCTGCTCCGATCCGGTACCCGACGCAGCACGTTCCACTGCATCTGCGGGCTCTTCGGGCCGGGCGGCAGCGCCGCGACCCGGCCGGGCAGTATGCCGAGCCCGCGGGCGTCGTTGTCCTCGGCCGACGCCTCGTAGAGCATCTGCATGCCCACGCAGATGCCGAGGAAGGGGAGGCCACCCCGTGCCGCTTCCACGGCGACGGCGTCGAGTCCCGAGGAGCGCAGCGCCTCCAGGCAGCGACCGAACGCCCCGACCCCGGGCAGCACCACCGCGCTCGCCCCATCGGCCTCCTCCGGGCGCGAGACGAGACGGGCGTCTCCGCCGGCACGCTGGAGCGCCTTCTCGGCCGACCGGAGGTTGCCGATCCCGTAGTCCAGGACCGCGATCACAACCGTCCTTTGGTCGAGGGGACGCCGGCCCCCTCGATGCGGACCGCGTCGCGGAGCGACCGCGCCACGGCCTTGAACGACGCCTCGAGGATGTGGTGGGTGTTGCGCCCGCTGCGAAGGCCGACGTGCAGCGTGATGCCGGCCGATGTCGTGAGGGCGCGCCAGAACTCCTCGGCCAGCTGCGGCTCGAACGGCGGGTTCCCCAGCGGTACGGCGTCGGGCGCCACCTCGACGTCGTAGCGGAGGTACGGGCGTCCGGAGAGGTCGAGCGCGACCTCGACCAGCGCCTCGTCGAGCGGAACCGCCATCGACGCGAACCGACGCACACCAGCCTTGTCGCCGAGGGCCGCAGCCAGGGCCTCGCCCAGCACGATGCCGACGTCCTCCACGGTGTGGTGGGCATCGACGTCGAGGTCACCCTGGGCGGAGACAGCGAGGTCGAGCCCGCCATGCCGGCCCAGTTGGGACACCATGTGGTCGAAGAACGGCAGTCCCGTGACCACCTCGACCCGGCCCGCGCCGTCCAGGGCGAGCGAGACCGAGACCGTGGTCTCGCGTGTCTTCCGGGAGCGCTCCGCCGCCCTCATGCCAGGCACTCCGACAACGCCGACAGGAAGGCCGTGTTCTCCTCGGGGGTGCCGACCGTCACCCGAAGGCAGCCGTCGAGACGGGGCCAGCTGCTGCAGTTGCGAACCAGCACCGAGCGATCGAGCAGGCCCCGCCACACCTCCTCACCACGACGAGCGAGGGGGCGGAACAGGATGAAGTTGGCGTCGGACGACCAGGACTCCACCGGAAGCTGCCCGAGAGCGGCGGCGAGACGGCCGCGCTCCTCCACCAACGCCGCTACCCGGGCCTTCATGTCGGCTTGGTAGTCGAGCGCCAGCCGCCCTGCGACCTGCTTGATAGCGTCGAGGTGGTACGGCAGGGCCACCTGCTCGAGGGCCGCCACCACCGACGCCGGGGCCACGACGTAGCCGAGCCGGGCTGCGGCCATGGACCAGGTCTTGGAGAAGGTCCTGACCACGGCCAGGCGGTCCTCGGCTCCCACCATGGACAGCGCCGACCAGGCGCAGAACTGTCCGTAGGCCTCGTCCACCACGACGAGCCCCGGGGCCAGGGACAGCACCTGCTCGACCACTTCCTCGGGGTCCGCCCGCCCCGTGGGGTTGTTGGGTGAGCACAGGAAGGTGATGACCGGCGACGTCTCGGCGCTCACCCGGCGCACCTCGTCGAGGTCGATGCGGAAGTCCGCCAGCCGCTCCCCGGTCGCCACTCCCGTGCCCGTCACGCGCGCGATGTGCGAATGCAGCGCGTAGGTCGGCTCGAACACGGCGACGGACCGTCCCGGTCCCCCGAAGGCCAGCAGCAGGCACTGGAGCACCTCGTTGGACCCGTTGGCGCAGAACACCTCCTCGGGACCGACGCCGTGCATCTCGGCCAGCGCCGAGCGCAGCGCCCATGCCCGGCGGTCGGGGTAGCGGTGGAACTCGATGTTCTCGAGCTCGGCGCGGACGGCATCCACCCACGCGCGGGGTGGAGGGATCGGTGACTCGTTGACGTTCAGGCGGACCGCCACGTCGACGCGAGGCGAGTGGTACCCCTCGACCAGGTCGAGGTCGGCCCGCACCGGGACCGGCGGC
>JBPYEI010000075.1:0-18470 GCA_051985455.1 Acidimicrobiales bacterium | reverse complement strand
CCCGGCGGCGAGGTCGACGACCGTCCGTCCCGGTCCGAGCTCCAGCCGGTCGCGGAGCCAGGCGATGGCCTCGGCCGGGTAGTCCGGGCGCCCACGCTCGTAGGCCTCGGCGGCGCGACCGAACCCGACTTCAGCACGAGGATGGACAGGCACGAACCCATCTTCACACCTCGTAGGCTCGACCCGGTCATGTGTGGACGGTTCGTGGCTGCGACCCCGCCCTCGGTGCTGGCCGAGCGGTTCATGGTGGACGAGGTGGTGGTGGATGACCGCCCACCCAGCTGGAACGTCGCCCCCACGGTGGACGTGTATGCGGTGGCCCGCTCGCGCCAGGGTTCGCGACGGCTGGGCACCCTGCGTTGGGGCCTGGTGCCTTCCTGGGCCGAGAACCCGGGTGGCGGCGCGCGCCACATCAACGCCCGGGCCGAGACGGTGGCTACCAACGGTGTGTACCGCGAGTCCTTCGCCCGGCGACGCTGCCTCGTCCCGGCCGACGGCTTCTACGAGTGGCGGGCGCCGGCAGAGCCGGGCGACCCGAAGCAGCCCCACTACATCCGGGCCGTCGACGGCCGACCCTTGGCGCTGGCCGGGCTGTGGGACTCGTGGCGCGACGCCGAGGGTCGGTGGATGCGGACCTGCGCCATCGTGACCACGGCAGCCAACGAGGTGGTGGCGCCGCTGCACGACCGGATGCCGGTGGTGCTGCCCGAGGAGGCCTGGGGCGGATGGCTGGATCCTTCCAAGCTCGACGTCTCCGGCGCCCGCGCCCTGCTCGTGCCCGCGCCGGCGGGGCTCCTCGAGCGCCACCCCGTGTCGGCCGCCGTCAACAGCGCCCGCAACGACGGGCCCGAGCTGGTCGAGATTCTCCCCGCCGAGCGGCGCGGGTAGGGTTCCCGGGCATGCGTGGAATCCTGGCCTACGGCGCCTACGTGCCCTACAACCGGTTGGAGCGGGCTGACATCGGGGCCGCCCTGGGAGGGCTCGGTGGACGCGGGACCCGCGCCGTCGCCTCCTACGACGAGGACAGCACGTCGATGGCGGTCGAAGCGGCCCGGCTGGCACTGCGGTCGGCCCCGCCGGGCACGCGACCCCAGGCCCTGTACGTGTCGACCACGTCGCCGCCGTACCTCGACAAGACCAACGCCACGGCCGTTCACGCCGCCCTCGGGCTCGATCCCAGCGTCGTCGCCGCCGACCTCAACGGGTCGGTGCGGTCCGCCGCCGCCGCCCTGGGTCTCGCCCTCGACAGCACCGGCGGTCCCGTCCTGGTCGTCGCTTCGGACGTGCGCACGGGGCTGGCCGGGGGCGCCGACGAGCGTGACGGCGGCGACGGGGCGGTCGCCTTCCTGGTGGGCGGCGAGGGGTCGGGGCTGCCGGTGCTGGCGGAGCCGATCTCGGCCGCCTCGTCCACGGCCGAGTTCCTCGACCGGTGGCGCACCCCGGGCGACATCGCCTCGAAGATGTGGGAGGAGCGCTTCGGCGAGCACGCCTACCTCCCGCTCGCCGAGGCCGCCTTCACCCACGCCCTGAAGGACGCCGGCATCACCGCCGACGCCATCGACCGCCTCCTCGTGACCGGCACCCACAGCCGATCGGCGCGGCGTTTCCTGGCTGTCTCCGGTGTCGGCCGGGAGGCGGTGGCGCCCGACCTCACCCCCGCCATCGGCAACGCCGGCGCCGCCCAACCCGGCCTGATGCTGGCCGACGCGCTCGACCGGGCTGCACCGGGCCAGGTCATCGCCGTCGTCACGCTGGCCGACGGGGCCGACGTGCGTCTGTTCCGCACGACCGACGCCGTCTCGGCCCGTGCCCCGGCCAGCACGGTGGCCGAGCAGATCGAGTCCGGGCGTCCCGGCCTGCCCTACGCGACGTTCCTCACCTGGCGGGGACAGCTCGTGCGGGAGCCACCGCGCCGCCCCGACCCCGAGGCCCCCGCCGCGCCCCCGTCCTTCCGCTCGGAGGCGTGGAAGCTGGGCTTCACCGGCTCCCGTTGCACGGTGTGCGGCACGCGCCACCTGCCCCCCAATCGCGTGTGCGTCAACTGTCGGGCCGTGGACCAGATGGCGCCGGAGCGCTTGGCCGACGTCGCTGCCACCGTGGCGACGTTCACCGTCGACCGCCTGGCGTTCTCCCTGAGCCCGCCGGTGGTGGCGGCGGTCGTCGACTTCGACGGGGGCGGACGATTCCGCTGCGAGCTGACGGACGTGGACCCCGAGTCTGTCGCCATCGGCGATCGTGTCGAGATGAGCTTCCGGCGCCTGTACACCGCCGACGGGGTGCACAATTACTTCTGGAAGGCCCGTCCTGTGCGGGCCGCCCGACCGGAGGAGGGAGACAGCTGATGGCTTCGAACGGGATCCGCGATCGGGTCGCCATCGTGGGGATGGGCTGCACGCCGTTCGGCGAGCACTGGGACAAGGGCCCCGACAGCCTGGTGATCGACTCCACCAACGACGCCCTCGCATCGGCCGGGATCAAGGTCGACGACGTCGACGCCTTCTGGGTCGGCACCATGGGCTCGGGCATCAGCGGCCTCACCCTGTCCCGTCCGCTCAAGCTCGACTACAAGCCGGTCAGCCGCCTCGAGAACATGTGCGCCACCGGCTCGGAGGCCTTCCGCAACGCCTGCTACGCCGTGGCCTCGGGGGCCTACGACATGGCCATGGCCGTCGGGGTCGAGAAGCTCAAGGACTCCGGGTTCTCCGGCCTCGTCGTCTCCCGACCAGTGGACGACGGGACGGCGGCCCAGCTCACCGCGCCCGCCCTGTTCAGCCTGCTGTCGCCGGCGTACGCCCACAAGTACGGCGTCGACCAGGCCGAGCTCAAGGACGTCTTCACCCGCATCGCCTGGAAGAACCACTACAACGGCGCCCGCAACCCGCGCGCCCAGTTCCGCAAGGAGGTGGCCAAGGAGGACATCGCCTGCTCGCCGATCGTCGCCGGCCCCCTCGGCATCTTCGACTGCTCGGGCGTGAGCGACGGCTCGGCCGCCGCCGTGATCGTGCGGGCCGCGGACGCCCACCGCTACTGCGACAACCCGCTGTACGTGAAGGCGCTGTCCTTCGCCGCCGGCCCCGCCGCCGGCCCCATCGACCCGAGCTACGACTACACCACCTTCGAGGAGGTCGTGCGCTCGGCCGCCGACGCCTACCAACAGGCCGGGATCGAGGATCCCAGGGCCGAGATCGCCATGGCCGAGGTCCACGACTGCTTCACGCCCACCGAGCTGGTGCTGATGGAGGACCTGGGCTTCGCCGAGCGGGGCTCGGCGTGGAAGGAGGTGCTGGCCGGCACCTACGACCTCGACGGCGAGCTGGCCGTCAACCCCGATGGGGGGCTGAAGAGCTTTGGCCACCCCATCGGCGCGTCCGGGCTGCGCATGCTGTTCGAGTGCTGGCTGCAGCTACGGGGCGAGGCGCCGCCCGAGCGCCGGGTGGCCGCACTCGACCGGGGCAAGACCCTGGGGCTCACCCACAACCTGGGTGGCTCGCCCGGTGAGTGTGTGAGCTTCGTCAGCGTGGTGGGCAGCGAGCCCAGCGCCTGAGCCCAGCGGCTGACCTTCCGCTGAACCGCTGATCCGGCTGAATCAGTCCAGGTCGAGTCGGGCGCCGGCCGGGCTCGTCTCCAGGACGTCGCGGACAGACGCCGCGATCCCCATGCCGTCGAGACCGAGGTCGGCGAGTATCTGCGCCGGCTTCCCCTGGGGGATGTAGGCGACCGGGAGGCCGAGGACGAGCACGGGCGGGATATGGCGGTTGGCGTCCATTGCAGCCATGGCGTCGACGAGGAAGGCACCGGCACCGCCCACCCGAATGCCGTCCTCGACGGTCACGACCGCGCTGTGGCCGATGGCGTCGCCGAGCATCGCTGGGTCGGGCGGCTTCACCACCCGCACGTCCCAGACCGTGGCGTCGATACCCTCGGCGGCCAGTTGATCGGCCGCTTCCTCGGCGGGGCCGACCATCTTTCCGACCGCGAGCAGACAGACGGTGCCGTCGCCCTGGCGGATCATGCGGGCGGAGGTGCCCGATCCCACGTCGGTGGGGTCGACCTGCCGAGCCGGCCCCTTCGGATAGCGGATGGAGGCCGGGCCGCCGAGGTCGAGGGCGGTCCGCAGCATCACGGGCATCTCCTGGGCCGACGACGGCGCGAAGACGGTCATGCCGGGAATGGCCAGCGTGAGGGCGAGGTCCAGCACGCCGTGGTGCGATGGACCGTCATCACCGGTGATCCCGGCCCGGTCGACGGCGAAGACCACTGGCAACCCATGGAGGCCGACGTCGAGGTTGGCCTGGTCGAAGGCGCGGCACAAGAAGGTCGAGTACACCGCCACCACCGGCCGCAGGCCCATCATGGCCATGCCCGCTGCCGCCGTCACCGCGTGCTGCTCGGCGATGCCCACGTCGAAGCAGCGATCGGGGAACTTGGACTGGAACGGCAACAGGCCGGTGGGGCCGGGCATGGCCGCCGTGATGGCCACCACGCTCGGATCATGCTCTCCGATCTCGACCATGGCCTGGGTGAAGAAGTCTGCGCACTGCTTGGGCGCGTCGCCGTCGCCCGTCACGCTGTCGCTGGCCGGGCGCACCTTGAGGTCGTGCAGGCGCTGCACCTGGTCGTCCTCGGCCGGGGCGTAGCCCTTGCCCTTGTGGGTGAGCACGTGCACGACGATGGGGCCGGCCTCCCACTCGGCGGCGTGGCGGAGGGCCTGCTCCATGGCCTCGATGTCGTGGCCGTCGAGGGGACCCGTGTAGCGCACGCCCAGGGACTCGAAGAACACGTGGGGCTCGATGATCTCGCGCAGCGCCGCCGTCAGCCCCTGGGCGCTCGTGTAGGCCAACCCGCCGATGGCGGGAACGTCCCGCAGAAACTGCTTGACCCGGTTGCGGGCCTGCACGTACGACGGGTTGAGCCGCAGGCGGGTGAGGCTCTCGGAGAGGTGCGACACGGTCGGGGAGTACGAGCGACCGTTGTCGTTGAGCACGACGACGACCCTGCGCCCGCTGTGACCGAGGTTGTTGAGCGCCTCGTACGCCATCCCTCCGGTCAGCGCACCATCACCGACGATGGCCACGACGCGGCGCCCGGACTCACCGTTGAGGTCGAGCGCCGTCGCTATCCCGTGGGCGTAGCTCAAGATCGTCGACGCGTGGCTGTTCTCGACCCAGTCGTGCTCCGACTCCCGTCGCGACGGATAGCCCGACAGCCCTCCCGCCTGGCGGAGCTGGGCGAAACCATCCCGGCGGCCGGTGACAAGCTTGTGGACGTAGGCCTGGTGACCGGTGTCCCACAGGATCAGGTCGCGGGGCGAGTCGAACACGCGGTGGACGGCGAGCGTGAGCTCGACCGCCCCCAGGTTGGAGCCCAGGTGGCCGCCCGTCTTGGACACGGCCTCCACCACGAAGGTACGGATCTCGTCGGCCAGCTGGGTCAGCTCGGTCTGGTCGAGCGCCCGCAGGTCCGCCGGACTGTTGACGTTCTCCAAGATCATCGGGGCGGGGAACCTCCGTGCCTAAAGCTATCGAACCCCACTCGAGGCGGGGACAGCAGCAGGCACCTAGGAGGGTGCCTGAGAAGGGGCCTGGCGGGCGCGTACTCCGGCGGCGAACGCCGGTGCCCCCAGCAGGCTCACAGCCAGGTTGAGGAAGTAGACGAGCAGGCCCAGGGCGATGGCCTGGCTCGTGCTCACCCCGAGGGGGCCGAGAAAGAGGATGAACGCCCCCTCCCGCAGACCGAGGCCACCGATGGTCAACGGCAGCACCTGCACGATCGCCACGGCCGGCATGAAGGCGAGAATGGCGGTCCATCCCACGTCCAGGTTCAGCGCGCCCGCGGCGAGGTAGGCGGCGAGCGCCACCGCCAGCTGGTACGCGAAGGCGACGGCCAGGACCTCGGCCGCCGCCGCCGGACGACGCCGGAAACGGTCCAGGCCGAGGTGCACCGCTCCGACGAAGCGCACCCATCCGTCGCGTCGAGTGAGACGACCGCCCAGCCGGGGATGGCCGGCCACCATCGTCATGACGGCCAGCAGGAACAGCGTGACCAGGGAGACGGCGATCGCCAGCCGCGTGGCATGGCCGAGGTGCAACAGGCCGGGGTTGGCGAGAAGGGCGGCCAGCGTGATGATCGGCAGCACGAGCCAGCCCGTCAGGCGCTCGAGCACGACCGAGGCGAACGGCCTGGTCCGTTCGCCCTCGATCCGCGCTAGTCGGGTGATGCGGACCACGTCCCCGCCCACGGTCGAGGGAAGGAAGTTCCCCACGAACAGACCCGCCAGGTAGAGGTTGAGGGCGGTGCGCACCCGGGTCGGCACCTCGAGCGCGACCAGGACCCGCTGCCAGCGCAGCGCCGACAAGACGATCCCGGTCAGAGTCACCACCAGCGCCACGACGATGAAGAAGACGGCGCTGTGGTGGTTGGCGGGGAGCAGACCGCTCAGATGCACGCGCGTGATCAGGACGGCGAGCATGGCGATGCTCGCCGCGATGCGCGCGGCTGGCCCAAAGCCCCTCAGGCGACGCACGACCTTCCCCTGGCTGATCCTGGTTAGCGTAGGCGCCGCCGAGCCGGGAGGACGAGATGACCACGAAGGGCCACGGCGGGGAGCTCACGCTGGCCGGGCTGGGAGGCCAGGCCGTCGACGCCATCTTCACGCTCTCGGGCGGCCACATCTTCCCCATCTACGACGCCTGCGTGAAGGCCGGGCTGCGGATTGTGGACGTCCGCCACGAGCAGACCGCCACCTTCGCCGCGGAGGGTGTCGCCAAGCTGACCCGTCAGCCGGGGGTCGCCGTGCTCACCGCTGGGCCCGGCGTCACCAACGGGGTGAGCGCCACGACGACGGCCCTCTTCAACGGCTCCCCCCTGGTCGTGCTGGCGGGACGGGCGCCCCAGGGGCGCTGGGGGGCGGGCTCCCTCCAGGAGCTGGACCACGTGCCGATCCTGGCCCCGATCACCAAGTCGGCGGCCACCGTGTCGGCCACCGCCGACATCCCCACCGCCGTGCGACGCGCCGTCGAGACCGCCCTCACCCCCCACCGGGGCCCCGTCTTCCTCGACTTCCCCCTCGACGTCCTGTTCGCCGAGGCCGAGGCGCAGGTCCGGCCGCCGGTGGCGCCGCGTGGGGCCGAGCCCGACCCCGACCAGGTGACCGCGGCGGCGTCCCTGGTGGCAGCGGCCGAGCGTCCCGCCCTGGTGGCCGGCAGCGACGTCTGGTGGGAAGGAGCGTGGGACGCCCTCCGCCACCTGGTTGAGTCGTTGCGCGTGCCGACCTTCGCCAACGGGCTGGGCCGCGGCTGCCTGCCGGCCGATCACGAGCTCGCCTTCTCCCGCACCCGCCGCGCCCTCAAGGAGGCGGACGTGGTCGTGGTGGTGGGAACGCCGCTGGATTTCCGGCTCTCGTTCGGCAGCTTCGGCTCCGCCCAGGTCGTCCACGTGGTCGACAGCGAGGACCAGCGTCCATCGCACGTCCAACCGGCCGCCCTGCCCGCGGGTGACATCGCCACCACCCTCGCTGGCATGGCGCAGGGAGCCGGTAGCCGCGCCAACCACGAGCCGTGGATCGCCCGCCTCCGCGACGAGGAACGGGCGGCCAGGGAAGCAGAGCGTCCCGAGCTCGAGGCGGGGGGCGACCTCGTGCAGCCTGCCCGGGTGTACGGCGAGTTGCGCCCGCGGCTCGACCGCGACGCCGTGATCATCTGCGACGGTGGTGACTTCGTCTCCTACGCCGGTCGGCTGGTCGACTCCTACGAGCCCGGCTGCTGGATGGATCCTGGTCCCTACGGGTGCCTCGGCACCGGTCTGGGCTACTCCATCGCCGCCCGGGTCTGCCGGCCCGACCGTCAGGTCGTGGCGCTGCTCGGTGACGGCGCCCTGGGGTTCTCGGCCATGGACGTCGACACGCTCGTGCGCCACCAGCTGCCGGTCACCATGGTGGTCGGCAACAACGGGATCTGGGGTCTAGAGAAGCACCCCATGCGCGCCCTGTACGGCTACGACGTGGCCGCCGACCTCCAGCCCTACACCCGCTACGACGAGGTCGTCGAGGCCCTCGGCGGCGCCGGCGAGATCGTCGAGCGCCCGGACCACGTCGGCCCCGCCCTGGACCGCGCCCTCGCCTCGGGCGTCCCCTACCTCGTGAACGTCCTCACCGACCCGGCGGTTGCCTATCCGCGTTCATCGAACCTGGCGTAGCCGCCCGCAGGCTCAGTGGGCCTTCTTGAGGAAGGGCTCCACCTCGACGATGACCCGGGTGAGCTTGCCCGCGCCGACGAGGCCC
Source organism: Acidimicrobiales bacterium (assembly GCA_051985455.1). Lineage (GTDB taxonomy): Bacteria > Actinomycetota > Acidimicrobiia > Acidimicrobiales > AC-9 > AC-9. The sequence goes on along the minus strand of JBPYEI010000075.1, from coordinate 10,192 downwards.
CCGGCGTCGTTGGCGGCCACTGTGAACGTGAGCCGGCGCCCCTCGACCCTCTCCAGGGTGGCTTCGGCCGTCACCGAGCTGCCGATCCCGGTGGGTGCCAGGTGGTCGAACTGGACCCGCATGCCGACGGTGGTGAGACCGGGCGGGAGCTCGCCCCGGATGGCCTGGACGGAGGCCTCCTCGCACAGCCCCACGAGTCGAGGGGTGGCCAGCACGGGTACGTCGCCGGACCGCAGGGTGGCGGCGGTGTCGGCCTGGGTGACTGCCAGCGTGGCCCGACCTGTCAGGCCGATCGCGATGGACACGGCGGTACGATACGGGTCGGCCGGCGCCGCTGGCCAGACGGTCCCCGATAGCGGCTTGCTGTAGGGGAGAAGGAGTGCTCGGTGATCGACTCTTCGGTGGTGGACCGCGTCCTCGGTGAGGCGCTACGCACGGGCGGCGACTTCGCCGAGCTGTTCGTGGAGGACCGCCAGACGTCCACGGCCTCGCTCGACGACGGCAAGGTCGAGGAGCTGTCGTCCGGCCGTGACCGCGGCGCCGGCATCCGGGTCGTCGTGGGGGAGACGACCGGGTTCGCCCACACCGCCGACCTGTCCGAGCCGGGTCTGCGGGCCGCGGCCGGGGCCGCGGCGGCCGTGGCGCGCGGGGGCACGGCTGGCCGCAGCGTGGCCGTGTCGTCATCCACCGCTCCGCGACACAGCGAGGTCGTGACCTACCCCGAGACCGTGCCCAAGGCGGAGAAGGTCGCCCTGCTCACCCGGGCCGACGAGGCGGCCCGCTCGGAGGGCGCCGCGATCACGCAGGTGTCGGCCGGGTACGGCGACAGCCGGCGCCGGATCCTCGTGGCCAACAGCGACGGGCTCGTGGTCGGCGACGACCAGGTGCGCACGCGCCTCGGCGTCTCCTGTGTCGCCCTGGGCGACACCGGCATGCAGACGGGCTACGAGACCGCCGCCCTGACCGTGGGCTTCGAGCTGTTCGACCGGGTGCAGGTGGAGGAAGTGGCCCGCGTGGCGGCGAGACGGGCACTGACCAAGCTGTCGGCCCGGCCCGCGCCGAGCGGGATCGTCCCCGTGGTGCTCAAAGGCGGCACCGGCGGGATCCTGTTCCACGAGGCCTGCGGGCACGGGCTGGAGGCGGATCACATCGCCAAGGACAGCTCCGTCTACACCGGTCGTGTGGGCGAGCTGGTGGCCAGCCCCATGGTCACCCTCGTCGACGACGGGACCATGGGGCCGGAATGGGGGAGCTTCGCCATCGACGACGAGGGCCGTCCCGCCCAGCGCAATGTGCTCATCTCCGAAGGCGTCCTCACGGACTACATGTGGGACTTCCTGCGCGCCCGCAAGGAGCGACGGATCTCCTCCGGCAACGGACGGCGCCAGAGCTACCAGCACCTGCCCATGGTGCGGATGACCAACACCTACCTGATCGAGGGTGATGACGACCCCGACGAGATCGTGGCCCAGACACCGAACGGAGTGTACGTGGCCAAGCTCGGCGGCGGCCAGGTGAACACAGCCACCGGCGACTTCGTGTTCGGCATGAATGAGGCGTACCTGATCGAGGGGGGCAGGATCACCGAGCCCCTCCGCGACGCCAACCTGATCGGCAACGGGCCCGAGGTCCTCCGCGGCATCGACGCCGTCGGCGACGACTTCGCCATGGGCCCAGGCACGTGCGGCAAGGACGGCCAGGCCGTGCCCGTGGGGTGCGGCCAGCCGACGGTGCGCATCAGCGGCGCCACCGTCGGCGGCACCGCTCGTGGCTGACCTGTCCGACGTCGCCGCCCAGGTCGTCGACTGGGCGAAAGATGACGAAGAAGTCGAGGCGTACGTGGCACGGGCCCGCGACACGTCGGTGCGCGTCTACTCCGGTGACGTCGAGTCGCTGTCGTCGGCGGAGTCGGCGGGAGTGGGCGTGCGGGTGGTCCTCGGGGACCGGCAGGGTTTCGCCTACACCGGGTCGCTCGACCACGCCGACCTGGTCGACGTCCTGGCCGAGGCGAGAGACAACGCCGCCTTCGCCACGCCCGACGAGCACGTGGGTCTGGCGGTGCCCGACGGCGTCGACGCCACGTCGCTCGACCTGTGGCGGCCCGCACTGGCCGACCTACCCGCCGACCGCAAGGTGGCCATGGCGCTCGAGCTCGAGCAGCGGGTCCGGGCGGGAGATCCCCGGATCCGGCAGGTCGAGTCGTCCAACTACGGCGACGCCAGCCTGGAGGCCGCCATCGCCAGCACCACCGGGATCACGGCGGCCACGCGGCGGACTGCGTGCCACCTGTCGGCCTACGCCATCGCCGGCGAAGGCAGCGACACCCAGACCGGCGGCGGGTACTCGGTCGGACGGGAGCCCGACGAGCTCGACCTCGAGGAGGCCGCCGCCGACGCCGTCGACCGGGCCACCCGCCTCCTCGGGGCCACCAAGGCCCGTTCGACGCACCTTACCGTGGTGTTCGACCCGCGCGTGACGACGGTGCTGCTCGGTGTCATCTCGAGCGCCTTGTCGGGCGAGGCCGTGCTCAAAGGCCGCTCGCTCTTCGCCGACCGGCTCGGCCAAGAGGTCGGCGCCTCGGCGCTGACCCTCATCGACGACCCCACCGATCCGTTGGCCTACGGCGCCGCTACGCACGACGCCGAGGGTCTGGCCTGTCGGCGCAACGTGCTCGTCGAGAACGGCGTCCTCGCCCGGTTCCTGTACGACACCTACGCCGGTCGCCGCGCCGGTACTCCTTCGACTGGATCAGCCGTGCGAGGTGGCTTCAAGACGGCGCCCGGAGTCGGTTGTCGTGCCCTCTCGCTGGTCCCCGGCACGGCGAGCCAGGCGGACATCGTGGCCTCGGTCGACCACGGCCTGCTGGTGCAGTGGGTGACCGGCGTCCACTCCGGGGTGAACCCGATCAGCGGCGACTTCTCAGTGGGCGCCGAGGGCCTGATGATCCGGAAGGGCGCCCTGGCCGAGCCCGTGCGGGAGGTGACGATCGCCTCGACCATCCAGCGCATGCTGGGTCAGGTGATCGCCGTGGGCGGCGACCTCGAGTGGCTGCCCGGCATCGCCGCCGGGCTCACCCTTGCCATCGGCGACGTCAGACTCAGCGGGGCCTAGAGCGGCGGGGCGGCGGGGCGCAGCTCCCTCAGGCCGGACCCTCAGGCCGGCCCCTCGGGGAATGGTCCGCCGGGCAGGGCCTCCCCACATCCGCAGGAGGGCGTCTCCGGAATGGCGGGGATGGCTTTCATCAGCAGGCGACGGGTCTGGTCGACGCTCTCCTCCAGGACGGCGAAGGCCGCCTCCATCGTGACCGGTTCGATGCTGGCGTCTCCCTCCAGCCCCGTGTCGTAGTCGGTGATCTGGGCCAACCCTCCGTAGCAGAGGCCCAGCTCGCGGGCCAGGGCGACCTCCGGGTACTGCGTCATGTTGATCACGTCGCAGCCCGCGCTCCGGAACCAGCGCGACTCGGCTCGGGTGGAGAAGCGGGGACCCTGGATAACCATCACCGTGCCCGAACGGTGGGCGACGCCCCCGGTGTCGGCGGCCGCCTGGGCCAGCACGTCGCCGAGCTCGGAGCAGTAGGGGTCGGCAAAGCTCAGGTGACCGAGCACGGGACCGTCGAAGAAGGTGTCGGGACGCCCCCACGTGCGGTCGACGAGCTGGTCGCAGATGACCAGCTCTCCCGGGTGGATGTCCTCGCGCAGGGACCCGGCGGCGAACGGGCCGATCACCCGGCGCACTCCCAGCTGGCGCAACGCCCACAGGTTGGCCCGCGAGTTGACCCGATGGGGCGGGTACTCGTGGTGCTGACCGTGACGGGGCAGGAAGGCGACCGTCCGGTCGCCCACCTCGGCCAGTGCCACCGGAGCCGACGGAGGACCGTACGGGGTGTGGACCGGCACCTCCCGGACGTCGTCCAGGAACCGGTAGAAGCCGCTCCCGCCGATCACGGCGATCTCGGCGGTCGCGCCGCTCACGGACCGGAGCCTAAGACGCTGGCGCTACGACGCGCCGCTCGACGCCGCCTTGGAGTCGCTCTTGGCGTTGCTCTTGGAGCCGTCCGACGAGGCCTTGCTGTCCGATGACGAGCCCGAGCCGGACGACGCCTTGTCGGCAGACCCAGTGTCGGACGATGCCTTGTCCGAAGACGCCTTGTCGGACGACGCCTTGTCGGACGACGCCTTGTCGGACCCCTTGCCCGACGAGGCCGCCGGGCGGCTGTCGTTGCGGTAGAAGCCGCTGCCCTTGAAGGCGATGCCGATGGACCCGAACACCTTGCGCAGGGGGCCGCCGCACGCCGCGCACGTGGTCAGGGAGTCGTCCTTGAAGGACTGGACGACCTCCAGGTGCTGACCGCAGGACTTGCACGCGTACTCGTAGGTCGGCATCTCCGTTTGAGCCTCCGTGGCGTTAGCACTCACTGGACCTGAGTGCTAAGTGTACCGTCTCAGCATGCCCTCCGTTGTCCGCAAGGCAGTCATCCCTGCTGCCGGCCTGGGGACGCGGTTCCTCCCCGTGACCAAGTCGGTGCCCAAGGAGATGCTGCCCATCGTGGACAAGCCCTCGATCCAGTACGTGGTGGAAGAGGCGGCCGCCGCCGGCATCGAGGACATCCTGTTCGTCACCTCCCGGGGCAAGGAGAGCCTGGCCGACCACTTCGACCGGGCCCCTGAGCTGGAGGAGCACCTGGCCGCCACCGGCAAGCGTGACGAGCTCGAGGCCATCCAGGCCATCGCCGAGCTGGCGCGGGTCCACTACGTCCGCCAGCAGGAGCCCAAGGGCCTGGGGCATGCCGTCGGCGTCGCCCGCCAGCACGTCGGGGACGAGCCCTTCGCCGTGCTGCTGGGCGACGACATCATGCACGAGCGGGCGGGGGTTCTGAGCGGCATGCTCGAGGCCTTCGACCGCCACGGCGGATCGGTGGTCGCCCTCATGCGGGTCCCCCGAGATCAGATCTCCGCCTACGGCTCCTGCCGGGTCGAGCCGGTCGAGCCCCGCCTCGTGCGGCTCCTCGAGGTGATCGAGAAGCCATCCCCGGAGGAGGCGCCCTCCGACCTGGCGCTCATCGGTCGCTACGTGTTCACCCCCGAGATCTTCGATGCCATCGACCGGGTCAAGCCGGGCCGAGGCGGGGAGCTCCAGCTGACCGACGCCATCGGCCTGCTCCTCGAGGAGCAGACGGCCTACGGCTACGTCTTCACTTGGGGCCGCTACGACGCCGGCAACAAGCTGGACTACCTGCGGGCCAACATCGAGCTCGCCCTCGAGCGCCCCGACCTGGCGCCCGGACTGCGGCGCCTCCTCTCCGACCTTGCCGCCAGCGAGAGCGAGAGCCACGCTGAGAGGCAGGCATGATCCCGCTGCCCGCCGCCCGCAAGCTCGTTCTCGACGGGTGCCGGCCCCTGCCCGGACGGCCCATCGCCCTCGACGACGCCCTCGGCTGTGTCACGGCCGAGGCGATCGTCGCCACCGAGGCGGTGCCGGCGTTCGCCAACACAGCCATGGACGGCTATGCCGTGCGGGCGGCCGACACCGTAGGCGCGCCCGTGCGCCTCGCCGTCGTCGGCACAGTGGCCGCCGGGACCGCCCCCTCCGTCGAGCTCGGACCGGGTCAAGCCGTGCGCATCATGACCGGCGCTCCCATTCCGCCCGGGTGCGACGCCGTTGTCATGGTGGAGCGGACACGCGCCGAGGGAGCCGAGGTCGTCGTCGAGGAACCGGCTCGCCCCGGAGACCACCTGCGCCAGCCCGGCGAGGACATCGCCGCCGGCCAGGAGGTCTTCCCCGTCCGGACCGTGCTCGGGCCTGGCCACCTCGGAGTCCTGGCCAGCCTGGGCCGTGGCGCCGTGGTCGCTTTCCCCCGGGCTCGGGTCGGGGTGCTCTCCACCGGCGACGAGCTGGTCGAGGGTGGCTCGGCGCTGCTGCCCGGGCAGGTGCGGGACTCGAACCGCCACACCCTGCTGGCGCTGCTGGCCCAGAGCGACTGCGAGCCGATCGACCTCGGGATCGCCCGTGACAGCGAGGCGGCGATCACCGCCGCCGTCGAGGGGGCCCTGCCGATCTGCGACGCCGTCCTGGCCAGCGGCGGTGTGAGCATGGGCGACTTCGACTACGTGAAGGTCGTCCTCGACCGGTTGAGCGACGGCTCCATGCAGTGGATGCAGGTGGCGATCCGGCCGGCGAAGCCGTTCGCGTTCGGGATCATCCAGGGGCGGCCCGTGTTCGGGCTGCCGGGCAACCCGGTGTCGTCGATGGTGAGCTTCGAGCTGTTCGCCCGGCCGGGCCTCCGGCTGATGATGGGCCACGAGCAGCTCGATCGCGTGCACATCGAGGCGGTCGCCGACGAGGACCTGCGGAGACGTCCCGACGGCAAGCTCTACCTCACCCGGGTCGTCGCCGCGCCAGCCGAGGACGGTCGCTTCCACGTCCGCTCTTCGGGCGGCCAGGCGTCGCACCAGCTCACGGCCATGGCTCACGCCAACGCCCTCGCCCTGGTCCCCGACGGCGAGGGAGTCGCCGCTGGTCAGTCGGTGACGACGATGCTCCTGCGGACCTTCTGAGCGGTCGCCGGCTCGGCCGTGCCCGCCGGTTTGTCTGGTTCCACGTTCCGTCGAAATGGCCCCCCGCCACGCCGGCGCCGCCCCCAGTTTCGACGCAATGTGGAACGGCGACTGTCCGCGTAGCATGAGGGACGTGAGCGGGCGCAGCACGAAGCCGCTGATCGACCCTTTTGGGCGGACGGTGCGGGACCTCCGGATATCGGTGACCGACCGCTGCAATTTCCGCTGCACCTACTGCATGCCGGAGGAGGGGATGCAGTGGCTCGACCGCTCGGAGCTGCTGAGCTTCGAGGAGATCGAGCGGGTGGCCCGCGTGTGCGTGGAGCGCTTCGATTTCGATGGGATCCGGCTCACGGGGGGCGAACCGACGGTACGGGCCCAGCTCCCGGTGCTGGTCGAGATGCTGGCCGCCCTCCGGGTGCCGGCGACGGGACGGCCGGTCGACCTGGCCATGACGACCAACGGGGCGACGCTCGGGCTGCTGGCCGGGGAGCTCCGGCGGGCGGGGCTCAACCGGATCAACGTCTCCTGCGACTCGCTGCAAGCTGAGCGGTTCGCCCGGATGGCCCGGCGGGACCAGCTGGCTCGGGTGCTGGACGGGATCGATGCCGCCCTGACAGCGGGGTTCTCGCCGGTCAAGGTGAACGTGGTCATGATGCGGGGGGTCAACGACGACGAGGCGGTCGACTTCGCCACCTTCGGCCGGGAGCGGGGGGTGCAGCCTCGCTTCATCGAGTTCATGCCCCTCGACGCCGACGGCGGGTGGACGATCGACCAGGTCGTGTCGGCCGACGAGACCGTGGCGGCCATCGACGCCGTCTACCCGCTGGAGCCGGTTCCGCACGGACCCGAGCCGGCGACCCGCTACCGGTACCGGGATGGTCGAGGCGAGATCGGGGTCATCCCGTCGGTGACGCGGCCCTTCTGCGGAGACTGCGACCGGGTGCGGATCACGGCCGAGGGAAAGTTCCGCACGTGTCTTTTCGCCCTCGACGAGCACGACCTCCGGGCGGTCCTGCGGAGCGGCGGCAGCGACCACGACCTGGCCGTCGCCATCGAGGCGGCGGTGGGCACCAAGTGGGCCGGCCACCGCATCGGTCAGGTGAGCTTCGTGCGACCCCGGCGGAGCATGAGCCAGATCGGCGGCTAACCCCTGGCCAGGCGACCAGGAGCGTCGGATGAATCTAGACTCCAGGTCATGACCGACCGCGGCCTCACCCACGTCGATCCGCTGGGCAGGGCCCGCATGGTCGATGTGACCCCGAAGGAGCCGAGCCATCGCCGGGCGCTGGCCCGCTGCAAGGTGACCATGCAGCCCGACACCACGTCCAAGGTGGCCAGCAACGCCATGACCAAGGGCGACGTCCTCGGGGCGGCGCGCATCGCGGGGATCCAGGCGGCCAAGCGGACGGCAGACCTGATCCCCTTGTGCCATCCCCTCCTGGTCGGGTCGGTCTACGTCAACTTCACCATCGGTGACGACCACGTCGGCGTGGAGACCCAGGTGGAGACGGTGGAGCGCACCGGAGTCGAGATGGAGGCCCTCACCGCGTGCGCCGTCGCCGCGCTGACGATCTACGACATGTGCAAGTCGACCGACCGCTCCATGACCATCGGCGACCTCGCCCTGTGGGAGAAGACCGGTGGCCGATCAGGGACCTGGCGGCGGACCGACGGAGTGGCTCAGGCGCCTGTCGACGTGTGATCTGCCGCCGGCGGACGGTCTGAACGCCAGGAAAACACCCGATGTACAGGGCGGATACGACGCGCGCAAAAGAACCCCTGGCGTCGTCGTTCATTGGGTAGTAGAACTCGACTCGGCGAGGGGGGCGTGCTCGGGTCGGAGAGCATCGGCGGAGCTTTAGTTGGGCCGTCCTACCATCCACCGTTCGGCTTGGGCACTCCATTAGGGTCGCCGGGAAGAGAGGAAGGTAGGTCGAGGAACAGTGACGGTTGTTGTCCTCCTGATCCTGGCGGCGATGTGGGTTGGGGTCCTCCTCCCGAGCATCCTCCGCAGCCGGGAAGCGATTCATTCGACCGACTCAGTGGGGGACTTCCGCCGTCAGCTCTGGGTTCTGGCCCGCACCCGGCGGGCCAGCCTCGGTATGGCGTACTCCAGCCCGCCCGCCCCTCTGCCGCGGCGGCCCGTGGCCCCCTCCGGGCCTGACCTGCCGGCTCGGGCGATGGTGTCGGACCGGGCACCGGTGGCGAGCTCCGAGCAGCCGGTGGCATGGACGACGCGCCAGCACACGCTCAGGCGGCGGCGGGATGTCCTGAAGGCCCTCTTGATCGGCATCACCGTCACGTTCTTCATGGGGGCCGTTCCGGGCCTTCGGATGTCGTGGCTGTTCTCGGCGGGCATCGCGGGGCTGACGGTCGTCTACCTGGGCGCCCTGGTGCACCTGCGTGCCAACGCCGTCGAGCGATCGAACAAGGTCGCCTTCCTCGAGCCGCATCCTCAGCCCGAGCCCGCCTTCGCGCTGCGGCGCTCGGCCAACTGACGTCGGCACCATCGGTGCCCGAGCATGGGCGCGCCGAGGAGCTCCTGGCGCAGGGGGACCTGGTGCGGGCCCGGCTGGAGGGTGTCCACCGGGCCCGGGAGGAGGCGCTGGCGGCGTGCCGCCGGACCATCCGGGCCTGCGGGAGGTCGATTCGGGCCATCCACCGCCTCGAGCCCGACCAGTACACCAGCCTGGTCGAGGAGGCGGCTGCGAGCCTGCGGGAGGCGCAGTCCGCGTTGCGCCCGCATCCGACGGTGGCCGCCGCCGGCTTCCTGCACGACGCCGAGAAGGAGTACGCCGAGGCCCGGTTGACGTCGGCACTGGTGGAGGGGTCACCACTGCCCGATGCCGCTGACTTGTCTGTCGGTACGCCGCCGTGGTTGAACGGCCTGGCAGAGGCGGCGTCGGAGTTGCGCCGGCACTTGTTGGACCGGCTCCGGCAGGGCGAGCTGGACCGGGCCGAGGAGCTCCTCCGCAGCATGGAAGACGTCTACGACATGCTCGTCACGATCGACTATCCCGACGCCATCACCGGCGGCCTGCGCCGGACCGTCGACGCCCTGCGTGCCGTGCTCGAGCGCAGCCGGGGCGACGTCACCACCGCCACCCTCCAGGCTCGCCTGCGCCAGGCCATCGAGGACGCCACGGGCGGCGAGTAGGTCCTCACTGCCGAATTTCCAGGTGACATGGTTCGGGGGCGAGCCACTGGTGGGCAAGCGACTCCTGCTCGAGCTCTCCGACGAGTTCATCCGGCGCTGCGACGCTGCCAACGTCGCCTACTCCGCCACCATCACGACGAACGGCTACCTGCTGGACCAGGAGACGTGCGCGTAAAGACCAATCGAAAGGCTGGGGTTAGCGTGGCCAAGACGAGATTGGATAACCCTCCCAGCCTGGTGGAGGTGATCGGACTCGAACCGACGACTTCTACGTTGCGAACGTAGCGCTCTAGCGACTGAGGTACACCCCCGAGACAGCTCAGGACAGTCTCCGTCCTAGTCGATTCCCGATGGCGCGGCGCCACCCGTGACGCCGTCTCGCTGTCATGCCGAGTACCGTCCCCGTGATGGCCGCTGAACCCGAGACTGACTCATCAGCTGCTGCAGGGTGGCCGAAACGACATGGTAGCTGTCGTTC
>JBPYEI010000074.1:0-13150 GCA_051985455.1 Acidimicrobiales bacterium | reverse complement strand
CAACCTCAGCCCCAGCGACTACCGGAGCGCCTACGGACTCAACCGCGGGTGACCAGACGTCGCCCGTCTGTCGCGGCCTCGCCTGAGCAACGGCCGCTCGACGAGGACAGGGTCTATACGGGGGCTCCGAGGCAGACTTCCACGACGACCGGGATGCCAACGTCGCCCTCTGCGCCGTAGTACGGCCGGGGTCCGCCGGGCGTGCCAGGCGCTCCGCCGATAACCTGGGCCAGCTCATCATCGGACATGTCCTCGATCCCCGCCATCTCTTTGCGAGCGGCCAGGTCATGCCGGTTTACGTCATAACCGGCCTCGGCCACGAGGTGGTGTTTCTCCTGGGGTGTCGACGCATCCATCAGGGTGCGACGAAATCCCTCGTCGGTCTTGACCCGTTCGAACAGTCCGATCGCTCCTTTCATGGACATGACACTCTCCTTCCCCCCCGCGGTGTCCATCCCGCCGCGGGGCCCTCCCCTCGGCTGGATCTTGTCACGGCTGGGCGACGAGTGAAAGCGGGTCTGCAGCCCGCGTTCTCGCTATCGAATGAGGCCGGTGCATCTTCACTGCGTGATCACGCCGAGCGTCGCCGCCAGGCGGGTGAGCTCAGCTCGCCGACGCGCACCGCTCTTGTCGCGGATCCGATCCAGATGGGATCGCACGGTGCGTACCGAGATGAGAAGCCGTTGGGCGATCTGCGCGTCGGTCAGCCCTCCTGCGACCAGTGCGACGAGCTCTCGCTCCCGAGGACTGAGTCGAGCCGCCTCGCGCCTACCCTCGGCTTGGTCGTGGTCGGGCCACCTCGGCGACTGAACGAGCCCACGGGGCGCGGCTCCATGTCGGGGCGTCGCTCGCATCGGTCGAATCGTGAGTAGCGGTCGAAGCCCAGCGTCCAGATTCCTCCCGCGGCGCCCGTGATGGCAGTCGATGCTCGGCCGGTAGTTAGAGCGAGAATGCGCCCTGCGGTCCCTGCTGTCGGTTCCCTGTGCCATCGGTACTCCGTTCCGCTGGACTGCCCACGCCAACATGACCAGTTGTGCTGGGCGATACCTGGGGAAACGCTGGGGGTCCGACTCGGGGGCTCACGAGCATCTGGACGGTACGTACCGTCTGTTGCCGATCTGCGCCCTTTCCGCCGTTATGGCGGGAGGATGTTCCCCATCAGCCGCCGATGGCCGGTAGCACCGAGTTGATGTAGTCGAGCATCGGCTGCCCCGCGCCCATGCGGCCGAGCGGCAAGAAGCCGATCTCCAGGTGGGGGCCCGTCGAGATGCCCACGATGCCGTTGCCGACGCTGGAGATCTGCTGGCCGGCGACGACGTGGGCACCGACCGGGACCAGATCAGGCCCGGCATGGCCGTAGTAGACGGTCCTGCCCGAGAGGGGTCCAGAGGTGATCTGCAGGACCGGGGCGTCGGGCCCGAACCCACCGATGCCCTCCTGGATGATCGTGCCCGACCCCATGGCGTACAGCGGCGTGCCTCCGGGCGCCGCGTAGTCGACTCCCTGGTCGACGCTGCCGTTGTGGAGGTACTGGGGCGGCAACGGAAGAGCGGCGCCGCCGGGGCCGACCACACCGCCGCCACCTGTAGGCGCGCTGAGGAACAGAGCGGGCGGAAGGGGCGGCGCGAAGGGCGTCATCATGGTCAGCCGAGTGGCGAAATCGACCACGCCGGTTACCGGGATGCCAGCCGCCCGCTGGTAGCTGTTCGTCACAGCCACGGTGGCGAGGTCCCACTTTCCAGAGGGGACGACGGGGAAGCCGAGGGCAGTGAGGACCGACTGCCAGTTGCGCACGTCGTTGACCGACATGGGCGCCGGTGCCGCCGGGAGGCTGAACTGCGAGGCGAGCTCGACGACGTCGAAGACGGACTGGGGCAACGTCTCCCAGCTGAAGAACGAGACGGAGACGGCCTTGGCGTCGTCGGCCGCCCGCATGAAGCCGAGCGCCTGGTCGCGGGCGAGGTCGTTCGGAGTCGGACCCGGAGGAGCGGGGATGAGGAGCATCGGGGCGGGAGGCGTGGCCTGGTCCACGGCCATCACCGGCTTGCCGAGGGGTGCCAGCGCGGCGAGTGCCGGCACGAGGTCCCGGCTTTCCGGGGTGGACGACGGGTCCAGGGCGGCGACGGCGTCGAACGGCCCCACCACCTGGGCGTAGGGATAGGCGGCTGCGGGGTCGGGCGGCGCCGGCACCGGCGGCACCGGCACGGCGGCGACGAGGGGGAAATTCGGTCCCACTATGAACCGCAGCAGGTTGCCGTAGTCCTGGGCGGCCGGCATCAGAGGCGAGGCCCCGCCCGCAGGAGCCAGGTCGGCGACGAAGCCGTCGATCCTGTCGTTGTCGGGGGTGGTGTACGTGATCTCGGACACAGCCCGGGCGACATCCGCCTTGGGCGCTTTCAGGTTCGGGACGTCGGCGCCGTAGACCCGAATGTTGGCCGCATGAGCGGCGGGCACGAAGGCGTCGAGAAAGCTCTGCTGGGTGAAGCTGTTGTCTGACGCACCGAGGAGCACGACCACGTAGTCCAAGCCGGCGGCCTGGGCCTTGGCCACCATGGGGTCGACGACGGGAAGCTCGCTTCCGTTGACCTTCGGGGCGTAGGTCCGACCCAGCACGCTCGAGAAGTCCCCCGTCCCCCACTGGGAGGCGCCGACCGCGTGGGCCACCGCGGCGGCGCTGTTGCCGGCCCTCAGGGTGGCGAGCACGTTCTTGTAGAGGCCGTTCTTCAGGGTCTCAGCCGTCGCCCTGATGGCGGTCGGCCAGTCGGGATACGTCCGGACCCCCAGGGAGTTCCAGATCGTCGCTCCCGGTTCCGGTTGCGTCGTGTTGAGGGGGTTCAGGTGGACGAACCCGCCCTCGGCCGCCTGCCAGGCGTTGAGGGCCTGGAGGTTCGCACCGGTGGGCGGGTCACCCAGGGCGGCGAGGAGAGCTGTCGAGAAATCCGACGGAGTACGAATGCGGGCACTGGGTGGGCTGGTCTTGTCCGGTGGCGCCGGGAGCCTCGGCGGCGCCCAGATCCACATGCCCTTGCCGACTGGCACCGGTCCCTTGACCGTCGGTACGACTGGGTGGAGCTGGGGCTGCGAAGTCGCCGAGCCGCGGGACGACGAGGTTGGTCCACTCGGAACGATGCCCGGCAGGCTGTGCAGGGGGTGGGGCAGCGCACCCGAGGCAGGGAGGGGAGTCGCGGGAGGCGGTGGCGGGCTGGGGAGCGGAGTCGGGGGCGGGCTCGGAGGAGGCGGAGCCGGGGTCGTGGTGGTCGGGGGAGGCGGTGTGGTCGGGGGCGGCGGACCCGGCTTGGAGGGGGCGGGCTTCGACGTTGTCGTCGAGCTCGGCGGCCTGGTCGTGGAGGTATGCGATGCGGTCGAGGCGGGCTGGGATGGTGGCGAGCACGTCGTGACTCCGTTGGTTCCGCCCGACTCGACGGCTGATGGTCGGCTCCCATCGATGACCCTGATATCCCTGAGCGCCAGGTTGGAGTTGTCAGCCCACTGGCAGAGGCTCGAGGAATCGGCACCCTGTCCGACGATGGTCGACCCGTTGCCGTTCAGGGTCAGAGGGCTGGTGACGACGGGCAAGCCCGCGCCGGGGTTGGCGCCGCCGGTCATGACGGCGTACGTGCATCCTGCCGTCAGACTGACGGTCCCGCCGCCGCCGCCGTTGGCTTTGACGATGGCGGCGTCGAGACCTGACGCACCGCCGTTCGGACCCGAGCAGGGCACGTCCACCGCCGCGCTGGCGTAGGCGACGCCGGGGGAGGCAATCATCACCGACGCCAGCCCGCTCAACAGGCTGGCGACTGCTACGGCGACGAGCGATCGCGACGCGAAGCGGCCGGGCCCGTGACCAGCCCCGACGCTGCCGCGTCTTGTCCCGCCTCGCCATCGCATCGACGACCCCCCCTGGTCGGCCGAGTCCCGCACCTGCCCGTGGCTCCACCCGAGTTGAGCCATCCAGGATCAACCGTAACACCTGGGCCAATTTCACGCGATCGCGCCACACCGATTCACGTCAGGACCAGGCGGGACGCGGCTTCTCGACGTTATCGGCCCCTTCTCGGGGCCGTTCCCATGCGCCCAGGAAACGGAGCTCGGCTCCGTCGATGCGGACCGTCGCCACTGGTTAGCGTGACGCCGTGGATGAACTTCGCCAACTGGTCGTATCTGCCGTCAACCGCCATGCACTGGGGGGATTGGCCGTCGGGGCGGTACGGGGCACGGAGCTGATCGACAGCTGCTGCCTCGGCACGGCGGACGCGAGTGGACGGCCGGTCGACACCGACACTGTCTTCCAGATCGCGTCGGTGTCGAAGACGCTGACCGCCGTCGGCTTGATGCAGCTGCACGAGCGGGGCAAGTTCCAGCTCGACGATCCGATCGACGACCACCTCGTGTCGTTCCGGGTCCGACGGGGAGGGAGCGACTGGCCGGCCATCACCTTTCGCCATCTGTTGACGCACACCGCCGGTATCGGCGAGATGCCCCGAGTTCTCGATCTCATTCGACCCAGGGCCTGGGGCATGGTCCGCAAGAGGCGTCCACTCCCGCGCCTGAGCGAGCTGTACCGCGGCGAGGTCGTCACCGAAGTTCCCGCCGGCGCCAAGTGGGCCTACGCCAACCACGGGTTCGCCATCCTCGGCCAGCTGGTCGAGGACATCTCCGGCCAGAGCCTTCCGGAGTACATGATCGAGCACGTCTTCGATCCGCTCGGTATGTCCAACACCGACTACCTGGTGAGTGACCGGGTGATGGAGCGGATGGCCGATGGGTACCAGCTCCGCTTCGATCACCTCCGACAGGTTCCCGAGATGTCCCTCTCCATCCTCGGCGCCGGCGCCGTCCGATCGAGCCTGGCGGACATGGGTCGCTACGCTGCCGCACTCATCAACGAAGGCAGCAACGGTGATGGATCGGTCCTCGCTCGGGAGAGCGTGGCGCAGATGCTCGAGCCCCAGTACCGGCCCGACCAACGGCTCCCCGCCATGGGTCTGGCGTTCTTTCTCGACCAGATCGGAGGTCACCCGGTCGCCACCCACGACGGCAACGTTCCCGGCTTCAACTCGTCCCTGGTATTCGCCCCACGGGACGGCGTGGCCGTGATCGTGCTGACCAACACCGGCTCCGTGCTCGGTGCCCATCTTCTGGCGGCCGCCATCCTGAGGTCGTTGCTCGGCGTGCCCGATCCGGCCACCCAGCTGCCGAGGCCCGAGGTTCCGCACCATCCGCACCTGTGGCAGGAGCTGTGCGGGTTCTACCGGCCTGCGCCCGGTTTCCTGACCAACTTCCGCATCTGGGAGATCTTCGGCGGCGAAGCGCAGGTGACCGTACGGAACAAGCAGCTCGTCCTCCGGACGCTCGGTCCGCTCAAGTCGCTGCGCAAGGGGATTCCTCTTCACCCCGTCGACGGCACGGATCCGCTCGCCTTCGAGGTTGCCGTCGAAGGGCTGGTCGTGCCCGTCGTGTTCGGCCGCGACGACGAGGGGCGCGTCACCCGCCTGTCCGCCGGGGGACAGATGTTCGTCACCTTGCAGAAACGGCCATCCATGATCGGCTACCGGCGGGGCCTGCAGGTGTCAGCCGTGGCGGCCGGCGTCGGCACCGTGGCCATGCGGCGCAGGGCCTCGGCCCGACGCACGCGTTGAACGAGCGGGATGAAGGGAAGGACGGGCGCCGCGTCCTACGCCGGTCCGACGGGCAGCAGCCCATGCCGAAGCACGTCGATGACCGTGGCCCGCGCCGTCGAGTCATCGATATCGGCAGAGTCCGGATCGCCCCGACGGTGTCTGGCGAACCAGGCCACGGTCTCGATGACGAGCCGAGCGGTCGTGGGGACGTCGATCAGGGGGCGGATGTACCCGTCGTCCATGCGCATCTGCAGGTAGGCGGCGACCCCACCGATGACGGGCCGCCGCATGCGGTGGTAGTAGGCGTCGAACAGCTCGGGCATCTCCTGAGCCGAGCGTTCGATGATGGCCTGAAGATGCCGGCTCGCGTAGGTCCCGTCGTACAGCTCGCCGACGACCTCGCAGAGCTCCACCGCAGCGTCATCGGGTTTGTGCGTCATCAAGGCCTTGGCCAGCGCGCCCTCCCACTGCATGTCATCGAGGTGCTGGCGCACCCGGGCGATGGTTTCGGCGCGCCGCCCAGCCGGCAGCGGGAGACTCGCCCCGACCAGCACGTCGCGATCGGCGGCCGCCTCGATACACCAATGGAAGAGGGCGTCCTTGCTCTCGGCGTACCCGTACAGGGCCCCGGGCGACATCCGCAGCTCGCGGGCGACGTCGGCCATCTGGGTCCGGGCGAAGCCCTTGTCGGCGAACACCCGGGTTGCTGCGGAAATCACCTCTCGAAGCCGCTCAGGGGGCCTTGACCTCGGCACGGGCGTCAGTATATAACTGAATCGGTTATTCACCGAGAGTCTGGGGAGCTGAGGATGTCCGCTGTCCTCGTCGATGCCCGCGATCACCTGCAGGAAGGGGGCGGTAATCGTGACGAACGGCTGGCTCCCATCGAGTGGAAGGCGCTGGCGACCATCGCCGGCGCCAAGGTGGCGTTCCACTTGGCGACCGCCACCCTCTATGGGCTCCACCGCGACGAGTTCTACTACCTGGCCGCGGGAAGCCATCCGGCCACCGGTTACGTCGACCAACCGCCGATCACGCCGCTGCTCTACCACGGGTGGTCTTCTCTCTTCGGTGCCTCCCAGCTGGCGCTGCACTCTCTCGCCGCCATCCTGAGCATTCCCATCGTCGTCCTGGCCGCCCTCCTGGCCCGCGAGCTCGGGGGCGGGCGCTCGGCCCAGCGGGCGACGATGACCGTGGCCGCCGTCGGCACGGTGTTCACCACCACGTTCCACTTCGTGAGCACGGTGACCGTCGACCTGCTGCTCTGGGCCCTCGCCACCTGGTTGCTCATCCGCCTGCTCCGCACTGGCGACCGGCGGCTGTGGGTCCCGATCGGGCTCGTCGCCGGGCTGGGCTTCGAGAACAAGCACACGATGGTCTTGTGGTGCGCAGCGGTGGCCGTCGGGCTCCTGGTCACGCGCCGGCACGGGCTGCTCGCCGGTCCCTGGATCCTCGTCGGGTGTGGAGTGTTCGCGCTCCTGGCCGCGCCCAACATCGTGTGGCAGGCGACGCACCACTGGGCGAGCCTTTCCTTCTACTCGGCCCTGCGTCGGCGAACTGGCGACCAGAACCTCGTCCAGTTCTGGCCGGTCCAGGTCGGGCTCATGACGATCGCCGGAACCGCGTTGGTGGTGGAGGGCCTCCGCTGGATGCGCCGGGAGTCGAGGGGATCGGTGTACCGGCCGCTGGCCGTGGCCTTTGTCGTCGTGGTACTGGCGATCTTTGTGACCGCCGGCAAGGGCTACTACGCCGCCGGCGTCTACCTTCCCGTGGCGGCCGCCGGCGCCGTCGCCGTCGAGGCCCGCTGGTCAGCGAGGGGCCGCTGGCGCCTGCTCGGTGCCGTCCTGGTGACGGGGATCCTGTTCGCCCCGTTGACCGTCCCAATGGTGCCGGCCTCGTCCGCCGTCGCGCTGGGTCTGACCAAGACCAATCCCGACCTCGGCGGCATGCTCGGATGGCACGATGTCGTCGATCAACTCACTGCCGTCTACCGCGGGTTGCCGGCGTCCGAGCGAACGTCGGCGGCGTTTCTGACTGGCGACTACAGCGAGGCCTCCGCGTTGTCCTACTGGCAAGCGGCGGAGAAGATCCCACCAGCGATCAGCGGCCACAACAGCGAGTGGTGGTGGGGTTGGGCGACGGCCGGGCACGCCCGAGTCGTGATCGCCGTGGGGCTCCCAGCTTCGGAGCTGCGTCGCTACTTCGGATCGGTCGCCACGGCGGGTGCTCTCACGGAAGCGAACGGGCCGATCGACCCACAGCAGGTCGGCCTGCCCATCTGGATCTGCACTCACCAGCTCGCCTCGTGGCCGGTGATGTGGCCGCATCTCCGCGTCTACGACTAAGGACGGGATGGGGTCGCCGCGTCAGGCCGACCGCTCGTCCTCCGTGGCCATCTGCCTGCCCCACCGGCGCAGCGACTCCCGGACCCGCGCCACCCGCCTCACGGCCTCCCGTCGCTCGGCCTCGAGATCCTCGTACTGGCGGCGGAGATCGTCCACGTGCGGCCGCAGCCCGTCCACCATGGCGCGGGCGCCCTCCGCCGTCGCCACCTGAACCTGGTCGCTCAGCCGGTCGACCTGCTCGTGGGCGACCTCCATCCTCCACGTCATCTCTTCGTGCTCGCGCCGGGACCCCTCCACGACCTCGCTGGCTATGGCTTCGGCCTGCTCGACGAGCGCCGCTGCTGCGTGTGCCGCCTCCGCCTCTCTGACCTCGGCCTGCTCCAGGAGCGCGGCGACCGTGCGCTCGGCCTCCGCCTCTCTGGCCTGAGCCTGCTCGAAGAGCGCCGCTGTGGTGTGCTCGGCCTCCGCCTCTCGGGCCTGAGCCTGCTCGAAGAGCGCCGCTGTGGTGTGCTCGGCCTCCGCTGCTCTGGCCTCGGCGTGCTCGACGAGGGACTGCGCATCCTCGCGCTCCTGGGTGGCGGCGGCCGCCAGCTGGGCCGCCCTGGTCTCGGCCTCCTCCGCCAGCTCTGCGGCCCTGCTCTCGGCCTCCTCCGCCAGCTCGGCCGCCCTGGTCTCGGCCTCCTCGATCATCTCGGCGGCCCGGGTGGCCGCCTCGGCGACGTCGGCGTCGGCCTGCTTGACCCGCTGGATCGCCTCCTCGCGGTCGAGGGCCGACTCCGCCGACAGGTCGGCGGCGGTCGCCTCGGCCGCCTCGACCAGCTCGGACGCCCTCCGCTCGGCGTCGCGGCTCACCGCCGCCGCCTGACGCACCAGCTCGACCGCGGCTTGACGCTGGCGCTCGGGCTCGGCGTGCAGCCGGGCGGCCTTGGCCTCGGCCTCCTTCATCAGCTCGCTCGCCCACCGCTCGGCGTCGGCCTTGGCCTCGGCCGCCTGACGCATGAGGTGCGCCGCCTCGGCACCGTGGCCGTCGCTCGCGGCCACGATCTCTGCCGCCCTGGCGTGGGCCTCCTCGATCATCTCGGCGGCGCGGCGCTCGCCCTCGGCCCTCACCTCATCGGCGTCGGCCCTGGCCGCCTCGGCCTCGGCTCGGGCCATCTCGGCCTGGTGGGTGAGCTCGGATGCCTCATCACGGTCGCGCTCGGCCTTCATCCAGAGCTCGCCGACCCGGGCCTCGGCGGCGTCGACCATCGCCGTGGCCCGCTCCTCTGCCTCGGCCTTGGTCATCTCTGCCCGCCGGATGAGCTCGTCGGCCTCCTCGCCGTGTTCACGCGACCAGGCCGCCACCGCCTCGACCTGTTCCACCTTGCTCTCGAGCTCGGCGATCCGCGCCAGGGCGGCGCTCCCCCAGCGGGCGTACTCGGCGACGTAGGTGTCGACCTGGTCCCGGTCGTAGCCGCGAAGAGCGCGGGCGAAATGCGGTCGCTCGGCGCTGCCCTCGATGATCTCACCCGTCCCGTCGTCGTAGTGCGCGTCCACAGCATCCGGGGCGTCCGCGACGCCCGCGACGTCCAGGAGGTTCACGGCGTCGACGGCCACCCGTCCACCGTTCTCCTCGTCGTCGTACAGGAAAGGGCTCACCGACCCTTCTTCCATCTCCGACTCCGATCGTCCTGCCAAGCCCATGGCGCTACGCGACCCCCAACCTTCCGGAAGCGAGGCCGTCCAGGCTCTCCCGGAGGCGGGACAGGTCCCCGAGGACAGACTCACGCTGATCCTCGAGATCGACGAGGCCTCGGCGGATCTCGTCGAGATGCGGCCGGGTGCCGTTCAAGGCCACAGCCTCGCCCTCCGCCGCTGCCGCCTCGACCTCCTCGACGAACCATTCGAACTGCTGTCGGGCCTCCTCGACGAGGAGCTCGATCTTGTGGTGGGCCTCCTCCACCTGTCCGCTGGCGTACTCACGGTCCCGCCGCGACTCCTCGCTCAGGAGTGCGGCCTCGGCCCTGGCCACCTCCAGGATCTCGGCTGACCGCCGTTCCGCTTCCGAGCGGTCCCGTTCGGCCTGCTTGAGGAGCTCGTCGGCCTCCCGGCGGTCGGCGCGAGAAGCCTCGTCGAGCTCGGCTGCCCGCCGCTTCGCTTCCGAGCGATCCGCTTCGGCGTGCTGGAGGAGCTCGTCGGCCTCCCGGCGGTCGGCACGGGAAGCCTCGTCGAGCTCCGCTGCCCGCACGTGGGCGGCCTCGACGACCTCGGCCGCCTTGCGCTGGGCGGCCTCCCGGTCGGACTGTGCGTGCCGCAGCAGGTCGTGGGCCCGCTCCCGATCGCGCTGGGAGGTCTCGGCCAGATCCTCGAACGCCGACACCGTGGCCTCGAGCTCCTCGATGCGACCCCGCGCCTCGCTCTCCCACGACGCCCTCTCGGCCAGATAGTCGTCCACCTGGGCCCGGTCGTAGCCGCGAATCACGTCGAACGCCGGTCGCTCGACCCGATCCTCGATCATGGGCTCCTTCCCGTTCTCTCCGCGCTTCTCGAGGCGCACGCCCGACTCGCTAGCTCACGCGCTGCGAACCGGACGTCGAGCGCCCGACCCGCTGGTGACGTATGGGACCCGAGGGCCGTGTCCATCCGCTTGCCAGGTCTGCGGGCCTCTTCAGCGCCGCCTGCACAACTGCCGTGCGACGCCCCCCGGCCTCAGGAACTCACCGAAACCCCAGCACTCCAGTCACGTTTGCACGATGACCGCGCTGGTCGCAAATCAATCGACTCCGCTGTACGCTCGAGAGCGGCGACGGGGGAGAGGTTGGCTGGCACCGAATGCGAGGCCGAACGGCTCACGGCGGAGGACGCGCGGATCCTCCGGCTCGAGCGTGGCGCCATCGCCGGCCATTGCGGCACGGTCATCGTCGTCGATCCACCGCCTGACGCCGAGCCGATGACGCTCGATGCCCTGCGGGCGCACATCACGAGCCGCCTGCACCGCGTCCCGCGGTGCCGGCAACGACTGGCGCCGACCCCGCTCCGGGTCGCACCGCCGCTGTTGGTCGACGACGTCGACTTCGACGTCACCCGCCACGTGCGACAGCTCGCGCGGGACCGCGAGATCGACGACGAGGCTCTCCCGCGCGCCCTCGCCCGGCTGATGGAAGGGCGGCTCGACCGCCGACATCCGCTGTGGACCCTGCACATGGCCCGGCTGCGGGGCGGTCGAACCGCACTCCTGTGGCGGCAGCATCATTGCGTGGCCGACGGCACGACCTCGCTGCGGGTCCTGTCTGCGCTCATCTGGGACACCAAGGCGCAGCCGGGACCAGCGGAGTCCGCGGTGCACGTCCCGACGCCGTCGTACACGAAGAGAGAGCTGCTGCGGTTCGGTCTGGCGGCGCGCTTCCGCCCGTCGCCACCCGGCTCCGACGGGCGCGACGAGCGACGATGCTGGCTGCCTTCGCTCGGCGACGTGAGGCGGCTGGTGGGCACCGTCCGCCGTGAGCTCCTCCCCGGCTCGGACCTCTCTCCCCTTGCGGCTGGGGTAGGCCCCCGCCGGACCGTGGCCTGGGTCTCCGGTCCGCTGGCCGAGCTCCATGATGCGGGCAAGGCCGTTGCGCCACGAGTCACCGTGAACGACGTCGTCCTGGCCGTGGTCACCGGCGGGATGCGGAGGTGGCTGGCCGCCCGCGGGACCGGGACCGAGCGCCTACGGGTGAAGGTACCGGTCAGCCTCCACCGTCCGGGGGAGAAGGGGAACCAGCTGGGCAACCGGGACTCCTTCATGTTCGTCGATCTCCCCATCCTCGAGCCGGACGTCCGCGAGGAGCTGGTCGCCATCTCGCGGGAAACGTCGCAGCGGAAAGGTGCGCACGACGCCGACGAGCTCGACGCCCTGGTGCAGGAGGTGGAGCACCTACCTCTGGGCGATCACGTCGTCGACCTGACCATGAGCCCCCATGTGTTCGCCCTGAACGTCTCCAACGTGCCCGGTCCTCGGGGACCTCTCTACGTGATGGGCGGTCGCGTCGCCTCGCTCGACGGGGTGGCGGAGGTCGCCCAGGCCCACGCCCTGCGCGTCAGTGCCCGATCGAGCCTCGGGCGGCTGTCCTTCGGCCTGTGCGCCGACCCCGACGTCGTACCCGACCTCGATCTCGTCATCGAAGGCATGCGGCGCTCGATGGATGACCTCCTGGCCCCGGTGGGCGCCTGATGTTTCAGGGACGGCGGTGTGGGGGAGAAACCCGTGCCGAGATCAGAAGGTGCGAAACGAGAGAAATCGGAAATGTTCCAGCACGCAGTCCAGCAGGTCCACTTCGCGGTGGTGAGGAACGGCTACGACCGGCGCCAGGTCGACGCCGACGTCCTCGACTACGAGCGTCAGGCGAGTGAGGCCCGAACGCGCATGGACGAGGCCGAGAAGGGCCTGGCCGAGGT
This sequence comes from Acidimicrobiales bacterium, assembly GCA_051985455.1. Taxonomy (GTDB): domain Bacteria; phylum Actinomycetota; class Acidimicrobiia; order Acidimicrobiales; family AC-9; genus AC-9. Next base: position 768 of record JBPYEI010000074.1, on the reverse strand, counting down.
CACCGAGCGGGCACGGGCGCTCGAGGCCAAGATCTCGGCGCTCCAGACCCGTTCGCCACGAAGCGAACCCCCCGGAGCGAGGCCCGTGAGCCAGCTGGCCCAGCGACTGCTTGAGACCGTGAGTGCGGCGGGCCGTGAGCTTCCGGCGCAGGTGCTCATCGACGCCGAGCGAGACCGGTCGACGATCGAGCGCGGGGCAGCAGACGTGCGAGAGGACGCCCGCACTCGCGCCGCCGCCATCGTGGGCTCGGCCCGGCGCGATCAGCAGCGGGCCGACAGCCTGGCGGTGGAAGCCCGCAGGCAGATCGATCACCATCTCGACAAGGGCCGGAGCATCGCCGAGGAGCGGGCGCAGGCCGTGTGGGACGAGGCTTCCGCCCGCCTCCACCAGCCCGCGCTCGAGGTCGAGCAGGCCAGGAGGCAGGGTCGGGCGGTGCGCCGCCAGCTCAAGCAGCTCCAGGACCTGCGGGACGAGTGCTGGCAGCGCGTCGCCCGCCATCCTGAGCGACGGCCGCCCCGAGACCTGGTAGAGGACCTCGGATAGCCTGAGGGCCCAGGAACCACGAGGGGGGGAACATGGGGGGGGCCTGGGTCGGCCACTGGCATGCGCGTCGGAGCGCTGGTGGCGGCGATCGCTGCTGTGCTCGGCCTCATGCTCCTGCGATCGCCCCCCCGCCAGCTGCGCTGGTAGTCGGCCGGCAGGATGCGCCGACCGATCGATCGATCTCGAGAACTACTCAACCGGCCGGAAGGGTCGACCAATAGTCG
>JBPYEI010000073.1:0-15890 GCA_051985455.1 Acidimicrobiales bacterium | reverse complement strand
GTCGTCTCCTCCGACTCGCTGGGACGAACGACGATCCTGTCGTCGAGGGGCTGAAGGTTCATCTCCGCAGGCCTCCCTTTCGGGGCGTTAGCACTCTCAGATGTCGAGTGCTAACCCTAGCGAGGGGCTCGCGGGTATGCAACCGGGGCCCGACGCCGCCGCTCAGCGGGCGCCGGCCAGGCGCAGCCCCGGATCGGCCCCGGTGTCGAGCGGGCTGGGGCCATCGCTGCGCAGCCGCCACCACCCGGCGGCGGCGACCATGGCGGCGTTGTCGGTGCACAGCGCCCGGCTGGGGATGAACGCCCGCAGGCCGTCGGCGACGCACGCGTCGAGGATCCGCTCGCGCAGGACGGAGTTCGCCGCCACCCCACCTGCCAGGCACAGGCCGCGGGCGCCGACGGCGGCCGCCGCCCGCCGGGCCTTGGCCACGAGGACGTCCACCACGGCCTCCTGGAAGGAGGCCGCCACGTCGGCGATGGCCACCTCGGGGTGCTTGCGGACTTGGGTGATCACCGCCGTCTTGAGGCCGCTGAATGAGAAGTCCAGGCCCTCGTCGGACAGGGCGCGAGGGAAGGCAATGGCGTCACCTCGCCCCCCGGCAGCGTGCTGGTCGATGGCGGGACCGCCTGGGTAGCCCAGCCCGAGGAAGCGGGCCACCTTGTCGAAGGCCTCACCGGCGGCGTCGTCGATGGTCTGGCCCAGCAGCCGGTAGCGCCCGTGTTCCTCCATGGCGACCAGCAGCGTGTGACCGCCCGACACCAGCAGCACCACCATGGGCAGCTCGAGATCGGGCCGCTCGAGAAACGCTCCGTACAGGTGGGCCTCGAGGTGGTTCACCGCCACGAAAGGCACGTTCCAGACGAGCGCCAGCGCCTTGGCCGCGCTCACCCCGACGAGCAGGGACCCGATCAGGCCGGGACCGACGGTGGCCGCCACGGCCGCCACTCCCGGAGAGCCGTCGCCGTCCTCGGTACCACGGGCGTCGAGCCCCGCCTCCACCAGCGCCTCGGCGACGACGGGCGTCAGGAGATCGACGTGGGCCCGGCCGGCGATCTCGGGGACGACGCCGCCGTAGCGGGCGTGGATGTCCACCTGGCTGCTGACCACAGAGGACAACAGCCTGCTGCCCTCCGCGACCACGGCCGCCGCCGTCTCGTCGCAGGACGTCTCGATGCCCAGGATGCGCCCGTGCGCGCTCACGTCCTCACCGACGCTTGTCGGTCGCCACCGTCGAGCCGAGCCCGGCCTCGAGGCCGTCGAGGCGGCGGGCGTAGTCGTCCGAGTCGATGTCGTCGACCCACATGACGAGTGCGTCCTCGTTGGTCTCGGCGTAGTAGTTCTTCCGGATGCCGGCGGGCTGGAACCCGAAGCGGTAGTAGAGCGCCTGGGCGACACGGTTGGCTACCCGCACCTCGAGGGTCATGTTGCGGGCACCCCGGTGTCGGGCCAACCAGGCCATGTTCAACATGAGCCTGGTGCCGACCTTGTGCCGCTGCCACGCCGGGTCGACGGCGATCGTGGTCACGTGGGCGTCGGCACCGCTGAACATCAGGCCCGAATAGCCGACGACGGCGCCCTGCGCACGGGCGACGTGGTAGGCGCGCGTCGAGCGCAGCGCCAGCTCGCTCATGAACAAGCTGAGGGACCACGGGCGCGGGTAGACCTGGGCCTCGATGCGCAGCACCGAACGCAGGTGCCGGCGTCGCATGGGCAAGACCTGGACCTCGGGCACTGGGCCCCGCCGGGGCGGCGCCAAGGCCCGGCGGGCGTCTTCCTCGGGCACGCGGGCAGCCATGCTCAGCTCCGCTCCGGGACCCAGGCCCCGTCACCGGTCTCACCAGTCTCACCGGTCGAGCCGGGGTCGCCCACCGAGCCCACGGAGCCCGCAGAGCCCACCGAGCCCATCGAGCGCTCGCCGGCGGCGCGGCGATGCTCCTCCCAGTTGATCTCGGCATCGGACTTCCGCAGGTACATGACCTGGAGGTCGCGCGGCTGCACGAACTCCTCGCGGATGGCACGGGGATGCGCCAGCTCCACCAGTGCCGACGCCTGCGGGTAGGCGTAGCCGGTGCCTCCCAGCTCGACCCGGCTGTCGGCGACCAGCACGTCCGCGTACCGGACCGCCCCGTCTCCCACCACCAGACATTCGTCCCCGCTGGCCTCCAGCTCGCAGGCCAGCTCGGCCGGCTGCTGGAGCCGGTAGTCGGACAGACGCTGGACGCCCCCCTGCACCTGCCGGTACAGAGCGCTGTAGACCTCGCCCCGGCGGGCGTCGATGACCGCGGCGATCAGCCGGCGGCTGTGCCGCACCGGAAAGGCGAGCAGGTCGAGGCTCGACAGCCCGATCATGGGCAGCCTCAGGGCCTGGGCCGTGGCCTTGGCCGCAGCGACGCCCACCCGCAAGCCCGTGAAGAGGCCAGGCCCGGTGTCGACGGCCACGATCCCCACTTCGCCCAGCTCCACCTGGGCCTGGCGGCAGACGAAGTCGATGGCAGGGACGAGTGTCTCGGCGTGGCGGCGCCCGCGCGCCACCCCGAAGGACGCGATGACCCCCTCCTGGCCGCCCAGGGCGACACCCACCTGCTGGGTGGCGGTCTCGATGCCGAGGATGATCACCGGAAGTCCCCTCCGTCGGCGGCTTCGACCAGCCAGCGGTCGAGGGCGAGGACCAGGGACGGCAGTCGTGACTGCCAGCCGGCGCCGACGGCCCGCACGGTGAGCAGGCGGTCGTCGTCGCCCCATCCCCGCTCCAGGCTCACCTCGAGGAAGTCGGGAGCCAGAGCGGCAGCGGCCACGTCGCCCCACTCGATGACGGCGACGCCCCCCTCGTCCAGCAGCTCCGGCAGTGCCAGGTCGACGACTTCCTGGAGATGGTCGAGGCGGTACACGTCGGCGTGGACGAGCGTGAGCCGGCCCTCGTACGTGCGCACCAGGGTGAAGGTGGGGCTCGTCACCTGCTCCTCGACGCCGAGGCCCCGCCCGAAACCCTGGGCGAAGACCGTCTTGCCCGTGCCCAGCTCGCCCCCCAGGAGCAGAACGTCACCGGGCTGCGCCAGACCGGCCACGGCCGAGGCCAGCTCTCTCGTGTCGTCGGGTGACTTGGTGGCGGCGACGATCACGAGCGCGACCCGAGCTCCTGCTTGGCCCGCACGAGGTCGGCGCGCATCTCGGCCAGGACCTCGCCGCCTCCGCCTCGCAGGGCGGCGGCCGGGTGGTAGGTGGGTACGAGGCTGCGCGAGCCGAAGCGGTAGCTCTTTCCCCGGAGCCGACGGATCCCCTCGGTGGTGCCGAGCAGCAGCCGGCTGGCGAAGTTGCCCAGCGTCACCACGACGGTGGGATCCACCAGGTCGATCTGGGCCTCGAGGTAGGGGCGGCACGATTCGATCTCCTCGGGCCGCGGATCGCGATTGCCCGGTGGCCGGCACTTCACGACATTGGCGATGTAGACCTGCCCGCGCTCCAGGCCGACCTCCTGGCGCAGCAGCCGGTCGAGCAGCTGGCCCGACCGCCCCACGAAGGGCTCCCCGGCGAGGTCCTCGTCCCGGCCTGGACCCTCACCGACGAGCATGAGCGACGCGTCGGGATCGCCCACTCCGAACACCACGTTCGTGCGGCCTGCGGACAGCGGGCAGCGAACGCAGACGTGCGCTTCTCGCTCGAGCTCGACGAGAGTCGCCACACCAGCATCGTAATCGCAGGGGTGGGCGAAAGTGCCGGGTGGCCCGCCCCGTCACGACTCGGCCGACGCCGGCCCTGCGGTCGACCGCACGGCCCTGGCGACGGCGCGCGCACCAAGGAAGCGAATGAGGTCGAGCGGCGCCTCCAACTCCCCCAGGGCGGCGGTCACGATGGCGTCGCCGTCCACCGTCGTGTGCGCCGGCTCGATGGCGCGCGCCAGGCCGTCGTGCGCCGACTGGGCGACCAGAAAGCATCCCGTCTTGGTCAACGCCGCGTTCGTGACGACGACACCGATGGTGGTGCTCTCGAGAGCTCCGAACGACGCGCCGGCCACAGGCCACACGACCTCGGGTCCCGGCTCCGGACGCTCGGCCCCGGACATATCGGACGCTCCGACGATGTCCCCGAAGGCGTTGACGGCGATGAGCGCCGACACGAGCAGATCGCCCCGCCGCTCTGTCGCCGTGCCGATACCCGCCGGCACCGCCGCGTCCGGTCCGCGCCACTTGCTGACGGTGGCGCCGGCGCCGGCGCCGACGAGGCCGGTCGCGAACCGTCCGTCGACCGCGGCGTCAGCGGCCGCGTAGCCAGCCTCGGGGCCCGGTCTGACCGAGGGATCGCCGACAGCGAGATCGAAAAGCACCGCGCCCACCACGATGGGGACCGCACCGCCCGGTGTGACGAGGCCGATGCCACGCTCTTCGCACCACCTGACGACGCCGTCGCAGGCCGCCAGGCCGAACACCGACCCGCCGCTCAACACCACGGCGTCGACGTGTGGCGCTATCCGCTCCGGGGCCAACAGGGCCCACTCCCTGGTGCCCGGCGCGCCGCCGCGGACCTCGCCCGAGGCCACCGTCCCCGGCGGGAGGAGCACGACCGTGCAACCGGTGCGGGCCCGGGGATCGGTCCAGTGGCCGACGCGCACCCCAGCCAGCTCGACCACCATCGCTACGCCGGGATCTCGTCCCGCGCGATGCCGCCGCTGAAGCGCTCGATGGCGGCCGTCAGCTCCCGGGGTCGCTCCAGCATCACCATGTGCCCGCACCCGGGCAGGGTGAGCAGCTCCGCCCGCGGGAGGGCCTCGGCCAGCCGCCGGGCGGTCCATGGTGGCAGGAGGCGATCCTTCGAGCCGACGATCACCAGGGCGGGGAGGTCGACCTTCTCGAGGTCGGAGGACAGGTCGACCGACATCACGTCGCGCAGCAGCTCGGCGACGACGAGGGGCGACGTGTCGTCGATGATCGCTCGCGTCATCTCCACCTGCGTGGGATCGGGATGGGCACCGAAGGCGCGCCTGGCGATCAGGTACGACAGGTCGCCCGACGGCAGCAGGCCGCGTCCGGTCCGCTGCGACAGCCGGATCTGGCCCCCTGCCATCCGGGCCACGACGGGCGCCGCCTCAGCCCAGTAGGGGAGGCGGCTGACAGGTCCTGCCGACGTGCCCACCAGGACCAGTCCCGCCACCCGCTCGAACAGGGCCTCGTGACGGTCGGCGGCCAGCCGCAGCAGGACCATGCCTCCCATCGAGTGGCCGACCGCCACTGCGTCGCGCACCTCCATCGCCTCGAGCACGGTCAGCAGATCGGTGCCCAGGCGGGCCAGGTCCGCCGGCTCCGTTCCTGGCAGCGACCGCCCGTGTCCGCGTTGGTCGATGGCGATGACCCGGTGGGTGGCGGCCAGGTCGTGGAGCTGATTGCCCCAGACGGCGGCGGAGAGGGTGATCCCGTGGACCAGGACGACGGGCGGGCCCTGGCCCCGCTCGACGACGTGGATCTGCCCACCGTCGTCGGTCGGGATCGTCCGCTCGCTGACGGGGGGTACGAAATCGTCCTCACCCCCGGGCTCGACCCGCGCCCGCTCCCGTCGGATGAGCTGGCGCTGGACCACGGATCCGACACCGATGGCGGCGCCCACCCCGGCTCCGACCCCCACGACGATCCAGCGGGCCCGCTTCATGGCGTCACCTTCCTCTCGGCTATCTCGGCTATCTCGGCTCCGTCGGCGCCGGCGGTGACCGTGCTGAGCCAGCGGGGCAGGAGCTCCAGCAGGTCGCCGGCCAGCAGCCCCTCGGGCAGCCCGAGGCCCGCGGCCCGACCGTGGGCGTGGGCCCCCAGGGCCGCCGCCTCGACCGCAGGCAGGCCACGGGCCAGGAAAGCGCCGATGATGCCGGAGAGGACGTCGCCGGTCCCTGCGGTCGCCAGGCGCGCCGACCCGGAGGTCGAGATCAGCGACCGGCCCGCGGGCGGCGTCACGATCGTCGCCGAACCCTTCAGGAGGACCACGGCACCGGCCCGGTGGGCGAGATCACGGGCCGAACCCAACCGGTCGGGCCAGGGACCGGACCCGGCCAGGCGGGAGAACTCACCGTCGTGCGGGGTGAGGACCACCGGCGTCGTCCGGCCCGCGACCAGCGGGGCGATCTCCCGCGCCCGGCCGAGCACGTTGAGCCCGTCGGCGTCGACGAGCACGGGCACCGGGCACTCGGCGACGAGGCGGCGGACGGCGGCGGCCGTTGCTTCCGAGCGCCCGAGACCAGGTCCGACGACGAGCGCGCGACAGCGCTCGACCACCGCCAGCACGTCGGCGTCCCATCGCTCGGCGGGCAGCCCGTGGGCGACGACCTCGCTGGTGGGAAGGTCGCGGGGGCCGGCGCCCGGGACTCCCAGCTGGAGCATCCCCGCGCCCGCCCGCATGGCCGCCAGCGAGCAGAAGGTGGCCGAGCCCATCATCCCCGGTGACCCGGCGGCGACGTAGAGGGCGGTCTCCCACTTGTGGGCGTTACGGGGGCGTCTCGGCAGAAGGGTAGCGACGTCGTCGTCCTCGACCAGGTGCACGCCAGCGCCGCTGACGTCGAGGCCGATGTCGACGACTTCGATCGATCCGGAGCGATCGGGGCCCTCGCCGAGGAGCAGCCCGGGCTTGAGGGCGGCGAAGGTCACGGTGGCGTCGGCCCGCACGGCACCGGCAGCCGCCTCGCCGGTGTCGCCGTTGACACCCGACGGGATGTCGACGGCCACTACGTGGGCGCCGGTGGGGACCTCGGGTGCTCGGTAGTCCCCACGAAATCCCGTTCCGTAGGCGGCGTCCACGACGACATCGCAGGGCGCCAGCGGTCCGTCGGCGGCGGCGGCGTCCACGACCGTGACGCCGACGCCGCGCCGGCGGAGCCGCGCCGCCGCCACTCTGCCGTCGTCACCGTTGTGCCCTTTGCCGGCGACCACGACGACCCGCCGTCCGTAGGCGCCTCCCAGCTGCCGCAGCACCGACTTGGCGACCGCCGCCCCCGCCCGGTCCACGAGCGTCTCGAGGCTCACGCGCTGCTGGGCTGCGGCGTCGACGGCCTTCATCTCGTCCACGGTGACGACCGGTCTCATGGGGCCCGCCCGGCTAGAGCGAGCACCACCGCCTCCGCCATCAGATCGGTGTGGGTGATCGACACCCGCCACGCCGTCACCTCGAGGCGCTCGGCCAGCTCGGACGCGCGGCCCGCGACAGCGAGGCTCGGAGCACCGCCTCGTTGGCGCACGACCTCCACGTCGCGGAAGCGGAAGGCGCCGAGACCGACGCCGAGCGACTTCATGGCCGCCTCCTTGACGGCGAAGCGTGCCGCCAGCCTGGGGGCGGGATCGGAGAACCGGGCCGCGTAGGCGAGCTCGCCTTCGGTGAACAGCCGCTCCCGCAGACGGGGCCGGCGTTCGAGCAACCGGCGGAACCTCGGCACCTCGACGGCGTCGATACCGATGCGCACGCCCTCGATCGCTGCCGTCACTCGACGGTGACGGTCTTGGCCAGGTTGCGGGGACGGTCGACGTCGTTGCCCCGTGCCGTGGCGAGGGCATAGGCGAACAGCTGGAGCGACACCACGTTCACCACCGGCTGGAACAGCTCGTGGCCGGCGTAGGGCACCGACAGGATGTGGTCCGACAGCGCCCGCACGTGGGGGTCGTCGACGTCCTCGTCGTCCGTCAGCGCGACGACGACGGCGCCTCGGGCCTTGACCTCCTGCATGTTGGCCAGCAGCTTGTCTCGCAGCCGGCTCCGAGTTGCGATGGCCACCACCACCACGCCGGGCTCGATGAGGGCGATGGGACCGTGCTTGAGCTCGCCGGCCGGATAGCCCTCGGCCCGCAGGTAGCTGATCTCCTTGAGCTTGAGCGCACCCTCCAGGGCCATGGCGTTGCCCACGCCCCGGCCGATGAAGAAGAAGTCACGCACCCCTTCGACCTGCCGGGCCACCTCGGCGACCGCCGGTGCCCTGTCGATGACCGCCTGGACGCGCTCGGGCAGCCGCTGCAGGCACTCGAGCTGATGGGCCACCTCCTCGGGGTAGTACTTGCCCCGCACCTGGGCCAGGTACAGGGCGAGGACGTGCATGGCCACCAGCTGGGCGACGTGACACTTGGTCGACGCCACCGCGATCTCTGGTCCCGCCCGGGTGTAGAGCGTGGCGTCGGCGTCCCGGGCGAGAGAGGAGTCGACCACGTTGGTGACGGCCAGCACCTTGGCCCTGCTCATGGCCTTGGTGTGGGCCACGGCCTCCATCGTGTCCAGCGTCTCGCCCGACTGGCTGATGGCCACGACGAGACTGGAGGAGTCGAGCACCGGATCGCGGTAGCGGAACTCGCTGGCGATCTCGAGCTCGGTCGGCAGCTGGGCGAAGTGCTCGATGGCTAGCCGTCCCACCATCCCGGCGTGGAAGCTGGAGCCGGTGGCGACGACGAAGACCTTGTCGACCTGGCGGATGTCGTCGTCCGACAGTCGCATCTGGTCGAGCACCAGCCGCCCGCGCTCGATGCGGCCGAGCAGCGTGTCGCGGACCGCGGCCGGCTGCTCGTGGATCTCCTTGAGCATGAAGTCGGGGTAGCCGCCCTTCTCGGCCGCCTCGAGGTCCCAGCTCACCTCGCGGGCCACTAGCTCGACCTCGCGCCCGGAGAGGTCAGTGACACGGATCTGTCCGGGGCGGACCTCCGCGACCCCTTCGTTGTCGATCACGAAGAAGCGCTCGGCTCGGCCGTGGATGGCGGGGATGTCGGAAGCCAGCAGGCCGGTGCCGTCGGCCTGCCCGGCGATCAGCGGCGAGCCCCGGCGGGCGCCGACGATCAGCCCCGGCTCGTCGGCGTGGACGACGGCGAGGGAGAACTTGCCCTGCACCTCGGCGAGGGCGGCGCGCACGGCATCGGCCAGTCCCAGGCCCGTGGCCATGCGGGCGGCGATCAGGTGGGCCAGCACCTCGGTGTCGGTGTCGCCCTCGACCTCGTCGCCACCCTGAGGCAGGGTGCGAGCCAGCTCCCGGTAGTTCTCGATGATCCCGTTGTGGGCGAGGGCCAGGCGACCGGTGGCATCGGTGTGGGGGTGGGCGTTGGGCTCGGTGGGGGCCCCGTGCGTGGCCCAGCGCGAGTGACCGATGCCCGTCGTCCCCGGCGGGGCGTCGCCGACGGCCTCGGTCAGCTCGGCCACGCTCTTGTTGCCGCCCGCCCGGCGGCGCCGCCACACGCCACCGTCGGCCAGCAGGGCGACGCCGGCCGAGTCGTAGCCCCGGTACTCGAGTCGTGCCAGCCCTTCGAGCAGGACGGGGAGGACAGGCTCCGAGCCGGTTGCACCGATGATCCCGCACATGGGCATAAGGCTAGGGCGTTGCGCACGGTGGGTGAGGCCGTCGCATATCCCACGGTTCCACGTTCTGTCGAAAGTGGGCACTTCGCTGGCAGCCGCCCCGCCCCATTTCGTCAATACGTGGAACCGCGGGACGAAATGAGGACGCCCCGCTCAGGCGTCTCCGAGGTGACGGCGGACGGCCCGGCACAGCCGGTCGGCGGCGGCACGCGCCTGGTCGGCGCTCTGGGCCTCGACCATGACCCGCACGACCGGCTCGGTCCCGCTGGGTCGCACCAGCACCCGTCCGGCGCGGCCCAGCTCGGCCTCGACGGCCGCCACCTCGTCCCAGATGCCACCGGCCGACGCCACCTGGCCCGGATCGGGGACGGCCACGTTGACGAGCTCCTGGGGCAGACGCGTCATGGCCTCGCCCGCCAGCGCCGCCAGCGGGCGGGCGCGACGCCGGAGCAGGTCGAGGAGCTGGAGCCCGGTCAGGATCCCGTCGCCCGTGGTCGCCAGTCGGCGGAAGATGATGTGTCCAGACTGCTCGCCGCCGAGCACGAACCCGCCCTGCTCGATGACTTCCAGCACGTGGCGGTCGCCCACGTTCGTCTGGTGGACCCGGATGCCCTTGGCCTCCAGGGCGAGCAGCATCCCCAGGTTCGTCATGACCGTCACCACGACGGTGTCGGCGGCGAGCATGCCGCGCTCGTGCAGGTCGGCGGCGAACATGGTCATCAGGTGGTCGCCATCGACGAGGGCCCCGGTGTGGTCGACGGCCAGCATGCGGTCGGCATCGCCGTCGAAGGCCAGTCCGACGTCGGCACCCGCATCGACCACGGCCCGCTGGAGCGCCTCGGGGTGGGTCGAACCACAGCCGTCGTTGATGTTGGTGCCGTCGGGTGCGTCGGCGATCACGGTCACGATGGCGCCCAGTCGGGCGAGAACGGACGGGGCGATGCGGCTGGCTGCGCCGCTGGCACAGTCGAGCACGCAGCGGACGCCGTCGAGGCGTCGCCCCTCCAGGGAAGCGACGAGATGGTCTCCGTACTCGTCGCTTGCGCCCGGGTCGGTCCGGATGGTGCCCACCGAGCCGTCGACAATGGGCTTTTGGGCGATCGGCTTGTCGGCGGCCGGCCCGACGGTGGCCGGCGACCGCGCCCCGGCCATCGCCGATCCGCCGCCCTTACCGACCAGCCGACCGAGCTCTTCCTCGAGGGCCCGCTCGACCGGGTCCGACAGCTTCGTCCCGCCGGCGGCAAAGAGCTTGACGCCGTTGTCCGGGAAGGGATTGTGCGAGGCCGAGATCATGGCGGCCGGGACGTCTCTCGCGGCCGACAGCCACGCCACGCCGGGGGTCGGGAGGACGCCGACATCGGCCACGCTCACCCCCTCGCTGGCCAGCCCGGCCGACAACGCCGCCTGCAGCAGGGGGCCGGACAACCGCGTGTCCCTCCCCACGACGAACTCCCGGCCGGGAACGACACGCGCTGCCGCCCGTCCGAGGGCGAGGACGAGCTCTGGGCTGAGCTCGTCGTTGGCGACCCCGCGGAGCCCGTCGGTGCCGAACTTGAGGCTCAAGCGGCGCTACCGCTTCGAGTACTGGGGCGCCTTGCGGGCCTTCTTGAGGCCGTACTTCTTGCTCTCCTTCTCCCGCGCATCGCGAGTCAGGAACCCTGCCCGCTTGAGGGGTACCCGCAGGTCGCCGTCCAGCTCGGCCAGGCCCCGGGCGATGCCGAGGCGGAGGGCGCCCGCCTGACCGTTGGTACCCCCGCCGCCGATGGTCGCGTCGATGTCGTAGGACTCCGCTGCCGGAGCCAACCGCAGCGGCTCAGTGGCGATCATGCGATGCGTCGCCGAGGGGAAGTACTCCTCGATCGGACGCCGGTTGATGATGATGGTTCCTCCGCCAGAACGGAAGCGCACGCGGGCGACGGCGGCCTTGCGGCGACCGGTTGTCTTCACGAGTGGTTGGGGCATGGCTGGCGTTCCGTCCGTTCCGTTCGGTTCCTCAGGCCGGCCGCGACCGGGCGTCCTCGAGCGGCATGGGTTGGGGGTCCTGGGCCGCGTGCGGATGTTCGGGACCGGCGTAGACCTTGAGCTTCCTCAGCGTGCGCCGGCCGAGTGGGCCCTTGGGCAGCATGCCGCGCACCGCCCGGCGCACGGTCTCCTCCGGCCGGGTGGCCAAAAGCTCGGCGTAGGTCCGGCTGGTCAAGTGGCCGGGATAGCCGCTGTGCCGGTAGTAGAGCTTCTTGTCGGCCTTGTCGGAAGTCATGACGACCTTGGCCGCGTTGACCACGATCACGTGGTCCCCCATGTCGAAGTGGGGGGCGAACGTGGGCTTGTGCTTGCCCCGCAGGACGCGCGCCACCTCCGAGCACATGCGCCCGAGCACCAGGCCGTCGGCATCGACCACGTACCAGGCGCGGTCGACATCGCTGGGCTTGGGAGAGAACGTGCGCACAGGTCGATCTTTCGGTATTTCTCGGGCTTGCGGAGACGCGCCAATCGGGCGCAGGGCCGACCTAGAAGGATAGATCCCCGTCCCCGTACCGGCAAACGCCGGACGAAAGGGCAACGGTAGGCTGAGAGCGGAGTGATCGACCTCCGACACATCGAAGAGGCTCGGGCCAGGGTCGGGCCCGTTCTGCGGGTGACGCCGGTGACCCATTCGCACTCGCTGTCGGAGCTGGCGGGGCGCCCGGTCCTGTTGAAGGGCGAGCAGCTCCAGCGGACCGGGTCGTTCAAGATCCGCGGCGCTCGCAACTTCGTGGCCCATCTGGAGGCGGCGACCAGGGAGTCCGACCGCAAACCCGAGGTCGTGGCCGCCTCGGCCGGCAATCATGCCCAGGGCGTGGCCCTGGCCGCCCGCCTGTCCGGCCTGCCAGCCACCATCTACATGCCCGCCAACGCGGCACTGCCCAAGGTCGAGGCGACGCGGTCGTACGGCGCCACCGTGCTTCTCGACGGCGCCGTCGTCGACGACGCCTTGGCCGCGGCCCGCGACCACGCCGATCGGACCGACGCCGTGCTGGTGCCACCGTTCGACGACCCGCTCGTCGTGGCGGGCCAAGGCACGATCGGCCTCGAGCTGGCCGAGCAGGCGGCGCAGGCCGAGGTCGTCCTCGTGCCCGTGGGCGGCGGCGGGCTCCTCGCCGGCGTGGCGACCGCCCTCGCCCACACCCGTCCTCAGGTGAAGGTCGTCGGCGTCGAGGCGGCGGGGGCTGCGGCCATGCGGGCCTCGCTCGACGCCGGCCGCTGCGTGACGCTCGACAGCGTGGCGACCATGGCCGACGGCATCGCTGTGCGCTGCGTCTCGGACCTCACCCTCGCCCACGCTCAGACCTACGTCCACGACGTGGTCACCGTGAGCGAGGAGGAGATCAGCCAGGCCGTGCTCCTGCTGGCGGAGCGGGCCAAGGTCGTCGTCGAGCCGGCGGGGGCGGTGGGGTTGGCCGCCATCCTGACCGGCCGGGCGCCGGGCGCCGGTCCCGCCCTGGCCGTGCTCTCCGGGGGCAATGTCGACCCGCTCGTGCTCACCAAGCTGATCGACCACGGCCTGAGCGCCGCCGGCCGGTATCTCCTGCTCAGGATCGTGCTCGGCGACCGCCCCGGCGCCCTGGCGGCCCTCACCGACGCGGTGGCCAAGATGCGGCTCAACGTGCTGTCGGTCGAGCACCATCGCGCCGGCCTCGAGCTGGGCGTGGACGAGGTCGAGGTCCTGCTCACGGTCGAGACCCGTGACCCCTCCCATCGCCACGAGGTGGTGCAGACCCTGCGCGATCAGGGATTCGCCGTCGACCTAGCCCGGTGACCGGTAGTCCGGATAGCTGACCGCCCACAGGCACAGGCCGTGGGGCGGCGCCGGCGAAGCGGCCTGCGCCCGGTCGCCCGTCCGCATGATCCAGGCCATGTCTCCTGCCCGCCGGCGACCGCGGCCCACCTCCACGAGGGTGCCCACCACCGACCTCACCATCTGGTGGCAGAAGGCGTTGGCCTCGATCTCGAACTCGAGGAGGTCATCCTGGGCGACGCTCCGGCACCCCCTCGTCCAGCGTGCGTCGAGGACGCGTCGCACGGGCGAGCTGCCCTCGGGCGGGCGGCGGCAGAAGGTCGAGAAGTCGTGCTCGCCCAGCAGCGGGTCCGACGCCTGCTCCATGGCCCGCATGTCGAGCGGGTCCTCGACGTGCCAGGCCGTGGTGGCCAGGAACGGGTCAGGCGTCAGTGCGCTGAGCACGCTGTAGCGGTAGCGGCGTGCGATTGCCGAGTGGCGGGCGTCGAAGCCGGGCGGAGCCACAGCCGCCTCCCGCACGACGACGGCCGGCGCCAGCATGGCGTTGCACGATCGAACCAGGGCATCGAGATCCAGCGTGCCGCGGGCTGGGGCGAGGTCGGCGTGGACCACCTGGCCCCAGGCGTGGACGCCGGCGTCGGTCCGCCCCGCGCAGGTCAGGCCCACCTCGTGGCCCACCACCTTCTCGATGGCTTCGGCCAGGGCGCCGCCCACCGTGACCTGGCGGGGCTGGGCGGCGAAACCGTGGAAGCCGGTCCCGTCGTAAGCGACGGTGAGCCGGACCCGAACCGGCGCCGGCATCTCCACGACGGCCTCTCGGGCCGGCTCTTCCGGCCCGAACAGCGTCACACGAGCTCGATGCGAGCCATGGGGGCCTTGTCCCCGTGGCGGGGCCCCAGCTTGAGGATGCGCGTGTAGCCCCCAGGACGGTCGACGTAGCGGGGCCCGATCTCCTCGAACAGCTTGCTGGCCATGTCCTTGTCCCTGATGAGGGCCACGACCTGACGCTGGCGGTGGACGCCCCCCTTGCGGGCCTTGGTGATGACCTTCTCGACCACGGGCCGCATGGCCTTGGCCTTCGACTCGGTGGTCACCACCGCCTCGGCGGCGACCAGCGATGCCACCAGGTTGCCCAGCATGGCCTTCTGGTGGGCGGCGTCTCCACCGAGGCGCCGGCCCTTGGTGGGGGTGCCCGGCACCTCAGTCCTCCTTGGTGCGCAACGAAAGGCCCCGCTCGTCGAGACGCTGGATGACCTCGTCGAGCGACTTCTGACCGAAGTTGGTGATGGCGAGCAGGTCGTCTGTGGTGCGCTCGACCAGCTCACCGATGGTGTTGACCTGGGCGCGCTTCAGGCAGTTGCGGGGCCGCTCGGAGAGATCGAGGTCCTCGATGGGGAGGTCGAGATCGGGCGATCCGCTCGTCATGGTGCTGACGTCGCCGAGCTCGAGGCCCTGCGGATGGTCGCTCATGTCCGCCACCAGGCCCACCAGGGACCGCAGGGTCTCACCAGCGGAGGCCAGGGCATCACGAGGCGATATCGACCCGTCGGTCTCGATGTCGAGGACGAGCAGGTCGAAGTTGGTCGACTGCTCGACGCGGGTGGGCTCGATGGTGAACGCCACCCGCCGCACGGGCGAGAAGATCGAGTCGACGGGGATGATGCCGATGGTCGAGGTGCGCTTGTTGAGCTCGGCCGAGACGTAGCCCCGCCCCCGCTCGACCGTCACGTCCATGGCCAGGCGGCCCTTGGGATCCAGCGTGGCCAGCGTCAGGTCGGGATTGAGCACGTGGACGTCTGCCGGCGTCTGCAGATCGCCCGCGGTGACGGTGGACGGCCCGCGTACGTCGAGCCGCAGGGTGACGGGCTCGTCGGACTCGACCTGGAGGACGATGTCCTTCAGGTTGAGGATGATGTCGGTCACGTCCTCCTTGACGCCGGGGAGCGTCGTGAACTCGTGCAGGGCGTCGTCGAAGCGGACCTGGGTCACGGCCGCTCCCGGGATGGAGGAGAGCAGGGTCCGGCGCAACGAGTTGCCCAGGGTATGGCCGAACCCGGGCTCGAGGGGGCCGATGGCGAACCGCTGGCGGCCTTCTTCCTCCTCGCCGAGAGGCTCCACGGTCGGGCGTTGGATGATGAGCATGGCGACACTGGCTCCTTGACGCTGGTACTGCTACTTGACTGCTACTTGGAGTACAGCTCGATGATGAGCTGCTCTCGCACGGGGACGTCGATGTGCTCCCTGAGGGGCAGGCTCCGCACCGTCACCTGGAGGCCGCCTTCCTCGGTCTCCAGCCACGGCGGGACCTGACGATCCAGGGTGTCGAGGTTGTGACGGACGATGATGAGTTGGCGCGATTTCTCGGCCAGGTCCACGACATCGCCCTGGCGGACGCGGTAGCTGGGGATCGTGACCCGCTTGCCGTTGACGCGCACGTGGCCGTGGCGGACGAGCTGGCGGGCCTGGGAACGGCTGGCGCCCCAACCAGCCCGGTAGGCGACGTTGTCGAGCCGCAGCTCGAGCATGCGCAGGAGGTTCTCACCGGTGATGCCCGACTGCTTGGTGGCCTGCTCGTAGAGATTGGCGAACTGCTTCTCGAGCACGCCGTAGATGCGGCGGGCCTTCTGCTTCTCCCGCAGCTGAGCCAGGTACTCCGAGCCCTGGCGGACGCGGTCGCGCCCGTGCTCGCCGGGTGGGTAGGGCCGGCGCTCGATCGGGCACTTCATCGAGTCGCACTTGGCGCCCTTCAGGAACAGCTTCATCTTCTCCCGGCGGCACAAGCGGCAGACGGGGCCGGTGTATCGGGCCATGGGGTGCGGTG
>JBPYEI010000072.1:0-4629 GCA_051985455.1 Acidimicrobiales bacterium | reverse complement strand
GGGACGATGAGCAGCACCACGGCCACGTTGGCGGCGGCCAGGATGGCCGAGTGGTGGTGGGTGGCCACCGCCCGGGCGGCGAGCACCGGCAGCAGCCCGGCCGTGGCGAGGACCGGTGGCAGCAGCTCCCGCCCCACGGCCCGAAGGCCGGTCAGCTCGGGCATGAGGTCGCCGGCGGCGACGACCGGTGGTGGACGGACCACGCTCACCGCCGCGCCAGCGACGGCGGCCGTGGCCGCGGGCACGAGGGTCGCGCCGCCCACGCCCAGCACCAATCCGATCTGCCCCAGCGGTAGGGCGGCCCCGATGGCGACCACGCCGACGACCACCATCACGACGCAGGGCGCCGCCAGATGGCGCAGCTCGATCCACCCCTCGGCCCGCGGGTACGAGTCCCTGCGATCGGCGCCGTCGGTCTCCTGGGCCAGCGGTTCCACCGCCTCCAGCGCCGCCAGCCACAGGGCCAGGCCGGCGACGACCACCAGGGGGGCGGTGCCGGCCCAGACGCCGCGCAGGCTCGCTCCCGCCACCGCGCCCAGCAGCACCAGGCGGGCCACCCGGCGGGCCGGCCATCGGAGCAGCCCGCGCCAGTCCCTCGTCCACACCGCCAGCCGGGTGCCCGAACCCGGCTTCGGAGCGACCCGCAACCAGGGACGGCTGCGAGGTCGCTCCTGGGCGAGCTGCCGGCGCACGAGCATCACGGCGCGCAGGTCGCGCACCGTGGCGGCGAAGCGGAGCTGGCCCACGAGACGGCTCCGGCGCTCGGCCGCTTCCAGCGAGATCCCGCCGACGAGGGCCAGGCCGAGGGCGCCCACGGCCAGGGCGACGAGCGCACCGCCCACGGCCGTCCAGTCGAACCCGAGCGCCCAGAGGGACAGCCGGCCGAGCAGCGTGAGCGGTGACGTCGTCACGCCGAGCGCCAGATCCGCGGCGGACCACGCCAGCACGAGCAGACCCAGCCCGTTGGCTGCCTGGCGCGAGACGCGCCGCCCCGACGCGGCCATGGCGGCGCCGAGGGCCACCACGACGGCCAGTCCGCCGACCACCGCGCCCCAGAAGACCCACGCCGCGGGGGTGCCCGGCAGCCTGCGGTACGCGATCAGGCCGATCACCGCGCCGGAGGCGCCGCCGGCGAAGGTCCCGAACCTCAGCTGCTGGGACGCCGGTCCGGCAAGCGCGGCCCGGCGATCGACGGGTGCCAGGAGGATGTGGTTCACGTCGGGACCCTCGACCGCCAGCGGGCCCCCGCGGCCGGCCGAGCGGAGGGCGACGGCGACGGCGAGGGCCACAGCCAGCCCCACCACCGCCGATCCGTGCGCCCGGACCTGGGCCAGAGCCGAGGGCCCGAGCCGGGAGTCCCCGGTGACGCCCGAGCCGACGGCGACGACGATCCCGACAGCGAGCGCGGCCAGGTACGCCCGGTAGAGGGCCTCGAACACGTCGACATCCGCCAGGCGGCGCCGGCGGCGAGCCCGCCGCAGCTCGCCGACGACCGAGGAATCGACAGGATCGACAGGGTCGACGGGGTCGACTGGCAGGGCGACGGCCATCGACCGCTGACGGTACTGCCCCGGCTCCGGGCCGGGGCGGCCTACCCGGCCGGCGCTCAGCCCCCGGAGACGTCCTGGGGCCGGGCCCGACCCGCCCCCACGAAGGGCATCATGGCCCGCAGCTCGGCCCCGACCTTCTCGATGGGGTGCGCCGCTCCGTCCGCTCGCAACTGGTTGAAGCGGGGGCGCCCCGCCCGGTTCTCGGCGACCCACTCGGCGGCGAACCGACCGTCGCGGATCTCCTCGAGGACGCGGCCCATCTCGGCCCGCACCGCCTCGTCGATGATGCGCGGCCCTCGCGTCATGTCCCCGTACTCGGCCGTGTCCGAGATGGAGAACCGCATGCCCGAGATCCCGTTCTCGTACATGAGGTCGACGATGAGCTTGAGCTCGTGCAGGCACTCGAAGTAGGCGGACTCGGGCTGGTAGCCGGCGGCGACCAGGGTCTCGAAGCCGGCCGTGACCAGCGCCGTGAGCCCGCCGCACAGCACGACCTGCTCACCGAACAGGTCGGTCTCGGTCTCCTCCTCGAACGTGGTCTCGAGGACGCCCGCCCTGGTGGCGCCCAGGGCATGGGCGTAGGAGAGAGCCAGCTGGCGCGCCTTGCCCGAGGCGTCCTGCGACACCGCCACGAGTGACGGAACCCCACCACCTTCGGTGAACGTCCGCCGCAGGAGGTGTCCCGGACCCTTGGGCGCGACCATCCCGACGTCGACACCCGGAGGCGGGGTGATCTGGTCGAAGTGGATGTTGAACCCGTGGGCGAAGAAGAGGGCGTCGCCGTCGTCGAGGTTGGGGCCGATGGCGGTCTCGTACACGGCGGCCTGCTCGGTGTCGGGGAGGAGGATCATCACCAGGTCGGCTTCCTTGGCCGCCTGGTCGACGGTGACGACCCGCAGGCCGGCCTCCTCGGCCTTGGCCCACGAGGACGACCCTGGGCGCAGGCCTACCCGCACATCCACACCGGAGTCCTTGAGATTGAGGGCGTGGGCGTGACCCTGGGATCCGTAGCCGATGACGGCGACCCTCCGGCCCGCGATCAGTCCGGGGTCGGCGTCCTTCTCGTAGTAGAGCGTGGCCATGTCCCTATTCTTCCTTTCTTCGGCTCAGCTCACCGCCCCGCCCACACTGCGCAGACGCGGGGCGTGACGCTCGAGCTTGGGCAGCGCCACCCGTCCAGTCCGCTGGAGCTCGACGATGCCGTACGAGCGCATGAGGTCCTCGAAGTCGTCCACCTTCGACGGTCGGCCCGCCAGCATCACGGTCAGCTGGTCGTAGCCGACGTCGACGATCATGCCTTCGAACACCTGCACCAGCTCGATGACCTCGCCGCGGGTCGCCGGCTCGGCCCGCACCGTGGCCAGCAGGAGCTCCCGCTCGGTCGCCCCGGCCGGATCCAGCTCCGAGATCTTCACCACGTTGATGAGCTTGAAGAGCTGCTTGGTGATCTGCTCGAGCGGAGTCGACTCGACGTCCACCACGATCGTGATGCGGCTGAAGCGCTCGTCGTCGGTCGGAGCCACGGCCAGTGAGTAGATGTTGTAACCCCGGCGGGAGAACAGGCCGGCGACGCGAGCCAGCACGCCGGCGCGGTTCTCGACCAGGACCGAAAGGATGTGGTGCCTCGGCGGCGTGCCCCTCGTGGGCGCCATCATCGTCCTCCCTCTCCGTGGGCGGGGTCGACGACGATGTCGTCGTTCGAGCCGCCCGCCGGCACCATCGGAAAGACCTTCTCCGACGAGTCGGTGCGAAAGTCGATCACGACGGGCCGGTCATCGATCTCGTTGGCCTTGTCGATCGCCGGTGCCACTTCCTCGGGCGACTCCACCCTGAGCCCCACGCAGCCCATGGCGTCGGCCCACTTCACGTAGTCGGGCAGGTCGGGCGACAGGTAGACCTCCGAGTAGCGCTCGTCGTAGAACATCTCCTGCCACTGACGCACCATGCCCAGATAGGCGTTGTTGAGGATGGCGACCTTGACCGGTATCCGCTCGGCCGACGCCGTCACCAGCTCCTGGGCCGTCATCTGGAAGCAACCGTCGCCGTCGACGGCCCACACCGTGCGGTCGGGACGGCCCACCTTGGCCCCGATGGAGGCCGGCACGGCGAACCCCATCGTGCCCAGGCCGCCCGAGTTGACCCACGTGTAGGGGTGGTTGAAGCGCCAGTGCTGCGAGGTCCACATCTGGTGCTGGCCGACGCCGGCCACGACGATGGTGTCGTCGGGGGTGGCGTCGCGCAGCGACTCGATGACGAACTGCGGCTTGAGCACACCGTCGGGTGGGTTGTGGTCGTAGGTGAGCGGGTACTGGCGCTGCCACCGGCGGATCTGCTCCATCCACGGAGCGAGGTCCGGCGCCGGCTGGTCCCCGGGCCGGCCTCCCGGGCCGGCCTCTGTCGGCCCGTGCTGGCGCAGGGCGGCCACCAGCTCCTCGATCACCAGTCGACAGTCGCCGACGATCGGCACGTCGGGACGACGGACCTTGCCCAGCTCGGCCGGGTCGATGTCCACGTGGATGACCTTGGCGTCCGGCGCGAAGGTCGACACCTTGCCCGTGACGCGGTCGTCGAAGCGGCTCCCGAGGGCGACGAGGAGGTCGGCCTTCTGCATGGCGGTGACCGCGGTGTAGTTGCCGTGCATGCCCGGCATGCCGAGACACAACGGATGCTCGTCAGGGAACGAACCACGCGCCATCAGGGTCGTGACGACCGGGATCCCCGTCATGTCGACCAGCTCCCGCAGGGCCTCGGCGGCACGCGCCTTGAGGATTCCCCCGCCGGCATAGATGACCGGTCGCCGGGCGTTGGCGATCAGCCGGGCCGCCTCTCTGACCATGCGGGGATGGCCGCGCGTCGTCGGCTTGTAGCCGGGCAGGTCCACGCCGTCGGGCCAGTACCACTCCATGGTGGTGTTGGCCACGTCCTTGGGCACGTCGATCAGGACCGGCCCGGGACGGCCCGTCGTGGCCACGTGAAAGGCCTCGGCGACCACCTGGGGGATGTCCTGGGCGTCGGTGATGAGCCAGTTGTGCTTGGTCACCGCCATGGTGATGCCGGTGGTGTCGCACTCCTGGAAGGC
>JBPYEI010000071.1:0-3738 GCA_051985455.1 Acidimicrobiales bacterium | reverse complement strand
AGCTCCACGGTGACGTCGCCCTCGTCGAGGGAGCCGAGCACGACGACCGCCTCCACGCTGCGCTTGGCTCCGAGGTCGGCGGGGGCGGTCTCGGAGTCGACGGCTACCACACGAACACCGGGCCAGGCGGACGACACCTGCGCCTTCCACCGAGCGAGAGCGCGGGCCCGCTCATAGCCCGAGCTCGACAGCGAGTCGACGCGTCGGGCGCCGGGTTCGTAGAACAGCCGGGTGTAGTCGCGCACCATGCGAGGCGCCACGACCCGCGGTCCCAGCGAGCCGAGCGAGCCCTTGATCCTGCGCACCCACGCCGTGGGGACGGAGCCGTCGGGCCGGTCGTAGAAGAGGGGCACGACCTGGTGCTCCAGCACGTCGAAGAGGTTGGCCCCCTCGATGGCATCGCGGCGGTCTTCGTCCTCCTCCCGCTCGGCCGAGGCGATGGCCCAGCCGTTGTCACCGTCGAACCACTCGTCCCACCAGCCGTCGAGGATCGAGACGTTGAGGGCACCGTTGAGGGCGGCCTTCTGTCCGCTCGTTCCGCACGCCTCCTGCGGGCGGCGGGGGATGTTGAGCCACACGTCGCAGCCCTGGGACAGCGCCAGACCCACGGCGATGTCGTAGTCCTCCACGAACACCACCCGGCGGCGGGTCGAGGGCTGGCGCGAGAACTGCACCATGCGGCGGATCATCTCCTTGCCGGCGTCGTCGGCGGGGTGGGCCTTGCCGGCCAGCACCAGTTGCACGGGCCGCTCCTCGGACTCCAGCAGCGCCGTCAGCCGCTCCAGCTGTGACAGCAGGAGCGTCGCCCGCTTGTAGGGAACGAAGCGCCGGGCGAAGCCGATGGTCAGGGCGCCAGGATCGAGCACCTCGGCGCCCACCCGTGCGCGCACGAAGCCGATCAGCCGCTCCCGGCACTGGTCCCGGACCCGCCAGATCTCGTCGTCGCTGACGTCATCGATCCTGGCCCAGGTGGTCGAGTCGGCGTCGGCCCAGGCCGGGAGGAGACCTCTGGTCAGCAGGTCGCCCATCTCGGGAGACACCCAGGTCGCCGGGTGCACACCGTTGGTGACCGAACCGATGGGCGCCTCCTCCTCCTCGATGTCCGGCCACAGCTCGCCGAACATGGCCCGGGTCACGGCGCCGTGGAGCCGGGAGACACCGTTGGCCGCTCCTGCCAGCCGGAGGCCCATCACCGCCATGTTGAAGGGGGCATCGGGCGCTTCCCCGGGCAGCTGCCCGAGCGCCATGAGGCGGTCGAAGGCGACGCCGCACTGCTCGGCCCAGCCGGCGAAGTAGCGCTCCATGAGCGCCCGCGGAAACCGGTCGATCCCGGCCGGCACCGGCGTGTGGGTGGTGAAGATCGTGCCCGCCCGCACGGCCTCGAGGGCCTCGTCCATCGTCAGGCCCTGGTGGACGACGAGACGGCGGATGCGCTCGAGGCCGAGGAAGCCGGCGTGACCCTCGTTCGAGTGGTACACCTGCGCCGGTTCCCCGACGGCGTCCAGGGCGCGGACGCCGCCGACGCCGAGGAGGATCTCCTGGCGCAGCCGGTGCTCGGTGTCGCCTCCGTAGAGGCGGTCGGTCACCGCCCGGCCGTCGCCGTCGTTGCCGTCGACGTTAGTATCGAGCAGGTAGAGGCGCACCCGACCGACGTCGGCGCGCCACAGGCGAGCGGCGACCGGCTGGCCCGCCAGGTCGACGTCGACCACCGCGCCCTCGACCAGTCTAAGCGGGAGGGCGTGGGGGTCGAGGACTGGGTAGCTCTCCTGTTGCCAGCCGTCTGCGCTCAGGTCTTGGCGAAAGTACCCGCAGCGGTACAGCAGACCCACTCCGACCAGGGGGACGCCGAGGTCGCCCGCCGCCTTGAGGTGGTCCCCCGCCAGCACGCCCAGCCCGCCTGAGTACTGGGGGAGGGCCTCGGCGATGCCGAATTCGGGAGAGAAGTAGGCCACCGCCCGCAGATCGCTCGGCCCCTGTCCCTGGAACCACGACGGGGCCTCCAGGTAGCGGTCCAGATCGGCCCGCACCTCGCCGAGGAAGCCGGTGAAGGCGGGATCGGCGGCCAGGGTCTCCAGCCGCTCCGGATCGACGGCCGTCAGCAGGCGCAGCGGGTCGTGCCCGCTGAGCTCCCAGCGGTCGGGATCGACCCACCGGAACAGATCCCGGGTCCGCTCGTCCCACGACCATCGCAGGTTGGTCGCCAGCAGGTGGAGCGGAGCCAGCGAATCGGGCAGCCTGACGCCGACCGTGAAGCTGCGGAGCGCCCTCATGCCCGGCAGGCTACCGAAGCGTCGCGTCGCCCCGAACCCGGCCGCCTCGCCCCCAGGCGCTGACGCGCCTGCGGGTTATCGATCTGGCCGGCCTCCCGGGCCGGCCCTGGGCGAGCACCTGCCGGTTTGGCTCACGGCCGTCGGACGGTAAGGCTGAACGTGTGATCGGCCGGATCGTCATCGATGACATTCGCCCGCGCACCCCCACTGGCATGTACCCGGCCAAGGCGGTCGTCGGGGAGGCGGTCGTTGTCGCCGCAGACATCTTCAAAGACGGACACGACGTCCTGGCGGCGCGCATCTGCTGGCGACCGGCGTCGAGCGGCGCCGGCGCCTCCGGCGAGCCCGACCGGTCGGTTGCACCCATGTGGGACCTCGGCAACGACCGCTGGGCGGGCGTGATCGAGCCTCGCGTCGTCGGGCTCCACGACCTGGTGGTCGAGGCCTGGACGGACCGCCTGGCGACCTGGCGCCATCGCGTCTCGGTCAAGCGGGATGCGGGTGACGACGTGTCGGTCGAGCTCGAGGAGGGGGCCCGCCTGCTCGAACAGCAGGCCAGGCGCCTCGATCACGGCCCGCGAACCGCGCTGCGTGACCCCGCCGCCGACCTGCGAGACGCGGCCGGCGCCCTGCGGGCGCCGAGGGCTCCACTCGAGCGCCGGCTGGCTCCCGCGTTCGACGCCTGGGTGACGGAGCTGATGGCGGGGCCAGGCACGGCGCCCGATCACACCCGTGCCGCAACGGTTCCGCTGTGGGTCGACCGGCGACGGGCCCTGGTCGGGGCCTGGTACGAGCTGTTCCCCCGCTCTGAAGGTGGCCTCTCCGGGACCGTGAAGCGACTCGACGCCGTGGCCGAGATGGGCTTCGACGTCCTGTACCTGCCCCCCATCCACCCGATCGGCACCACGAGCCGCAAGGGTGCCGACAACACCCTCCAGGGCGGTCCGGGCGACCCCGGCAGCCCCTGGGCCATCGGCAGCCCCGAGGGAGGCCACACCGCGGTGGCCCCCGAGCTCGGCACCGTCGCAGATCTCCAGGAGCTGATGGCCCGAGCCGGCGAGCTGGGCATCGCGGTCGCCCTCGACTACGCCCTCCAGTGCTCACCGGACCACCCGTGGGTGACCGAGCACCCCGAGTGGTTTCACCACCGCCCCGACGGCACGATCGCCTATGCCGAGAACCCGCCCAAGAAGTACCAGGACATCTACCCGCTCAACTTCTGGCCGGCCGACGATGGCGACCGCCAGGCCCTCTGGGAGGCGGCCAAGGACATCCTCGACCACTGGATCGGTGAGGGGGTGCGGATCTTCCGGGTCGACAACCCCCACACCAAGCCCCTCGCCTTCTGGGCTTGGCTGATCCCCGCCATCCAGGCCACCGATCCCGACGTGATCTTCCTGGCCGAGGCGTTTACCCGGCCGAAGATGATGGCGAAGCTGGCCGAGGTGGGGTTCAGCCAGAGCTACAC
>JBPYEI010000070.1:0-2842 GCA_051985455.1 Acidimicrobiales bacterium | reverse complement strand
CCCTGGGCAGCCAGCTGGCTGCAGAGCTGCGCCCGTCGTTCCCGTTCATCATGCTGGTCCTCCTGCTCCTCTTCTGGCCGCCTGTTCGCCGGCGGCGGGAGGCGGCCGATCCACTGGCGGGCTGCGATCCACCACCGCCCGCGTTGGCCGCCAGCCTGCGAGGACAGACGCTCGACCGCCTGACCAAGATCATCTTCCCGATCTTCATCGTCGCCTACATCGTCATCTCCCTTTTCCTCGTCCCGTCCTTCTGGTTGTTCCTGCTCACCCAGGGGATCATCTACGCCACCATCTTCCTGTCCTTCACCGCGCTCACCGGAATGAGCGGCCAGATATCCCTGTGCCAGCTCAGCTTCGCCGGCCTGGGGGGCTTCACGGCGGCACAGCTGGCCACCACGCTCAACGTGCCCTTCATCTTCGCCATGCTGATCGGCGGAGCCGCGGCGGCGGCCGCCGGCGCGCTCGTCGCCATTCCAGCCATGCGGCTGCAGGGCTTGTACCTGGCCCTGGGGACGCTCGCCTTCGGTCTCCTGGCCGACAACATCCTGTTCGGCCAGACGTGGTTGGTCGGCAACGCCGAGGGAGGGCTGGTCGTCCCGCGCCCGCAGCTCGGCTCGATCAACTTCAACAACAACCAGGCCTTCTTCCTCTTGGCCATGGTGGTGTTCGGCGTCTGCGGCCTCGTCGTGATCCTGGTGCGAAAAGGCACCGTCGGCCGATACCTCGCCGCCATCAGAGGAAGCGAGGTAGCGGCCGAGACGATCGGAATCAACCCGACTCGAGCCAAGATCACGATCTTCGCCCTGTCGGCGGCGATTGCCGGCGTGGGAGGGGCCATGTTCGCCTCCGCCCAGCAGACGACCTCCCCGGCGGACTGGCAATCCGGACTGTCGCTGGTGTTCGTGGTCCTCGTCCTCACCACCGGCGTGCGCACCGTCGAAGGAGCCGTCAACGCGGGTATCGCCTTCGTCGTCGTCCCGCAGCTGTTGAGCCACCTCGGGGGGAATGCCCAGGCCCTGTCGTTCTTCCTGTTCGGTATCGGCGCCCTCACCTACGCCAGACATCCGGAAGGCGCGGTCGAGTACAACAAGCGACGGTCGCTGCTGTGGATCTCGGCCTGGCTGGACCGGCGGGCGGGCCGGGAGCCAACCGTGGGCATCGCCGACGCGGCCGCGCTGGCGCGCGGCCAGGCTCCCGCCTTAGAGCTCGCCGGCGACGGTCAGGCCCTGAGCGGCGGCCAGGCCCAGGGCGACGGCGATCGTGCCCCACTTTCCGAGCGCTCGCCGCCACAGAGGGGATCCTGAGATGGCCTTGCTCGAGGCGACCAACATCTCCAAGCGCTTCGGGGGCATCGTCGCCCTGTCCGAGCTGTCGCTCGGGGTCGAAGCCGGGGAGGCGGTGGGACTCGTGGGACCCAACGGAGCCGGCAAGACGACCCTGTTCAACTGCCTGCTCGGCATCCTGCGTCCCAACACCGGCCAGATCTGTTTCGACGGCCACGTCCTGACGCACATGTCCATCTACCGTCGGGCGCGCCTTGGCATCGGCCGCACCTTCCAGCGCATCGAGCTGTTCACCGAGATGACCGCTCGCGACCACCTCCTGGTGGCGGCGCGGGCCCGCTCGGGCCACGGGGCGCTCTGGAAGGATCTGCTCAACCAGGGAGGACCCACGGCCGGTGAGCAGGCCCAGGCCACTGCCGTTCTCGAGCTGCTGGGCATCGACGACGTGGCCGACCTTCCCGTCGAGGCGCTCAGCCTGGGGCACGGCCGGCTGGTCGAGCTCGGCCGGGCCCTGATCACCGAACCCCGGCTCCTGCTGCTCGACGAGCCCTCCTCGGGGCTCGACCGCATGGAGTCCCTTGCCCTCGCCCGCGTGCTCTCCCGGGTCCAACGGGAGCGGGGCGTCGCCATCCTCCTCGTGGAGCACGACCTCGAGATGGTCCAGCGGGTGGTGACCCACCTCGCCGTCCTCGATCTCGGTCAGCTCATCGCCGACGGCCCGACCGCCGAGGTCATGGGCGACAGCAACGTTCGACGCGCCTACCTCGGCGAGGCAGTGTGACCAGCGGGGGCAACGGCTCGGCCGGCGGCGCTCCCCTCCTCGAGCTGGAGAACGTCTCGTCCGCCTACGGGCCGTTCCGGGCGATATTCGACGTGTCGTTCTCCGTGCCCGAGGGCTCGGCCACGGCGCTCCTGGGGCCCAACGGTGCGGGCAAGTCCACGGTCGCCCGGGTCTGCACCGGTCTGGTCCCCATTACGTCGGGGCGGATGCTCTACGACGGGGTCGACGTGACCACCATTCCGGGATGGAGGCTCGGTCTGTGGCGTCTGTACGGCCACCGGCGTTCCGGTCGGCCCCTCTACCCGTTGGGACCCATACCTGTGCCCCAGCGGGTCAGTCGCCAAACGCCGGCGTGGCGGATGGCACGCATGGGGATCGCCCATGCTCCCGAGGGCCGCTCGGTGTTCTCGTCGCTCACGGTCGAGGAGAACCTGGTCCTGACGTTCCGCCAGGCCCTGGGCCGCAAGCACATGGATGAGGCCCTCGACAGGGCCTACACCGCCTTCCCCCGCCTGGGCGAGCGCCGCCGCCAGAGCGCCGGCACGCTGTCGGGAGGCGAGCAGCGCATCCTCTCGCTGGCCAAGGTGCTGGCCAACCCGCCCCGGATGCTCGTGGTCGACGAGCTGTCCCTCGGGTTGGCGCCGATCGTGCTGGACGACGTGTTCCGCATCCTGGGCGAGATCCGCAAGGCGGGGACGTCGCTGCTCATCGTCGAGCAGCACGTGGGTCGCGCCCTGCAGGTCTCGGACCACGCCGTGCTCCTCAACCAGGGCCGGGT
>JBPYEI010000069.1:0-31965 GCA_051985455.1 Acidimicrobiales bacterium | reverse complement strand
GATCCTGAGAGCGGGCGGTGGCCGATCGTGACCACGCTCGACGAGCACTATCTGCTCGCATTTCCCGACGGACGAGTGGTCGCGGGCGCAACCAGAGAGTCGGAGTCGGGCTTCGACTACCGGGTGACCGCCGACGGCCTCCGCAAGGTTCTCGGTGATGCCCTCGGTATCGCGCCGGGGTTGGCTGGTGCGACCGTCGTCGACGTGCGAGTCGGGTTTCGTCCCTTCAGCCCCGACGGCATCCCTTCCATCGGCCGCATCGATGGCGTCGCCGGCCTCATCATGGCAACCGGTCTCGGCGCCGTCGGTCTCACACACGGACCCTTCGTCGGCTCGGCCGCTGCCGCGCTGGCCATGGACGAGAAGGTGCAGCTCGATCTCGAGCTCTACCGGCCCGACCGTCGATAATGACCGCCGGCACCGAGATCGTCGGCGCGCTCGCCGAGGAGAACGCCGAGTTCTCCGGCCACCTGTCTCGCTTGGACGACCAGGACTGGCAGCGACCGTCGCGGTGCGAGGGCTGGAGCGTCTGCGATGTCGTGCTCCATTTGGCCCAGACCAACGAGCTGTCGATCGCCAGTGCCGATGGACGAATGGAGGAAGCGATCGCCGAGCTCGCCGGCACCGGTGGTGGCGGGTCCGTGGACGATGGCGCCGACTTCCTGGTGGCACGCCAACGGGGCCAGCCGGCATCGGCAGTGCGTGATCGGTGGGAGCTGAGCACAGAGGTCCTCTGTCGACGGTTGCAGGAAACCGATCCCCACCAGCGGCTGCAGTGGGTGGCAGGTCGAGTCTCGGCTCGCACGCTGTCCACCACTCGCCTGGCCGAGACGTGGATCCATGCCGGTGACGTGGGCGCGGCCTTCGGATGGGCGCCGGCGGCCACCGACCGCTTGTGGCACGTCGCCCGTCTGGCGTGGCGCACCCTGCCGTACGCGTTCGCGCGCGCCGGTCGTGATGCGCCGAGTGCGACGGCCTTCGAGCTGCGCGGGCCGAACGGTGACCTGTGGAGCTTCACGCCCGATGCGACGGCCTCCACGACCGTCCGCGGCGACGCCGTCGAGCTGTGTCTGGTGGCTGCCCAGCGGCTTCGTGCCGAGTATACGTCGCTGCGCGTCGACGGCCCCGATCCGGTGCTCGAGTTGGTGCGGACGTACGCCTGAGGGCGACGCCGCTACCCGTGCAGGTCGACGTCCAGGGCGAGGGTCAGGCACCGACAGGCGCCGCCGGCCATGAGGAACTCGTCGACGGGCGCGACGCCGACCGAGAAGCCGAAGGTTTCCAGCGCCCGCCCGAGCCGTGGTGGGCACGATGGCATGATCACGTTCGTGCCCACGACAATCGAGTTGGCGCAGAAGGCGAGCGCCTCGTCGTCCTCCAGCACCAACGGCTCGGGCACCAGGGCGTCGATGACCTTCAGCCCATAGGTGTCGAGACCGAGCGGTGCCACCATGGCACGCCGGTCGTCCAGCGGACAGAACGTGAGGTCGAGGTGGTACAGGCGCTCGTCGGTCAGCTCGACGGAGCGGACGGGGGCCCCGGTCAGCTCGGACAGGGCCGGGTGCGAGCTGGCGTGGGAGCGAAATCGGTACGCCGACACCAGAACCTGCGGCTCGCCCGGCGGGCCGAAGGGTAGGGCGTCGCCCGCTCCCTCGTGAGCCACATCCTCCGGCAGCCAGGCGACGTCGAAGCCGCGGGCGGCGAACCACGCCGCGTCGTGTTCGGTCTCTCCCTGCCGTTCGGGATGGCGAAATCGGGCCGGCACGAACTGACGCCCGTTGACCACTCCCGCGTTGGCCGTGAACACCAGGTCCGGAAGGTGCTCCACCGGCTCCATGAGCTCGATCTCGGCTCCCGCCGCCCGCAGCTCGGCGATGAGCCCGTCGAACTCGACCATGGCCCGTTCGGGATCGGGACGCACCTCGGCGCGCATCCACGGATTGATCTCGTAGAGGACAGTGAAGTGGTCGGGACGGCACATGAGGAGCCGCCGGCCCCACGTGAGCTCGCTCAACCGGGCGCCCCGCCGAGCTGCTCGGCGAGCTGGCGCACGAACAGCCCCCCGTCGGTGACGATCCCGAGGGCCTGGTGGCTGCCCCGGTCGGCGAGCTTGGTCACCACGGCCTGGTTGAGGTCGACGCAGAAGGTCTGCACCCCTGCGGGGAGCAGGTTCCCGGTGGCGATGGCGTGCAGCGTCGAGGCCAGCATGAGGGCGACGCTGACGCCGGGCACCAGGTAACGCATGGTGTCGGCGGCCTCGACCACGTCCCGGTACACGTCGGGGAGCGGGCCGTCGTCGCGCAACGAGCCGCCGAGGACGAACGGAACGCCCCGTCGCACGCACTCGTACATCACTCCGCCGTCGACGTAGCCCGCCTCGACGGCGGCGGCGATGGAGCCGTAGCGACGGACCTCGTTGATAACTCGGAGGTGGTTGGCGTGTCCCCCGTTGGCCGGCGTGGCGCCTCCCATCGACACGCCGAGCGACGTGCCCATCACGTTCGCCTCGATGTCGTGGGCGGCGAAGCCGTTTCCGGCGAAGAGGATGTCGATCCATCCCGCTCGAACCAGGCCGGCCAGGTCCGGGCCGGCGCCGGTGTGGATCACGGCGGGGCCGCACACGGCCAGCACCTTCCCGCCCGACTCGGTCTTCTCTCTCCGGATCCGGTCGGCCACCTCGGCCACGACCACCGCCTTGGGCTTCTCGGGAGACACCTCCGACGTCATGAACTCGAACGGCACCGCGCCGCGCGGACGCTCGGGAGCCTCCACCCGCACCCCGTCGGTGCCTACGACCACGAGGTCGCCGGCGTGGATCCTGTGCATGGGTACGGTCCGCACCCCCTCCTCGGCGCTGCGCCCGGGACGGACAACCACGGCGCAGTCCATCTCGGGATTGACGACGCTGACCCAGCGACCGCCCACGCGCACCCACGTCGGCAGGTTGCTCGTGGCGTAGAAGCCGGCGGGGAGGACGCCGTCGGTGTCTGCCGCCACGAGCTCGGCGTCACCCTGGACGACCCGGTTGGCGCCGTGCGCCTGGAGCTGGGACAGGAGCGGACCGAGCACCTCGTCGCTGGGGGCCGAGATCTGGATGCGGGCCCGGCTGATGTCCCGATTGGTCTTGCCGATGTGGACCGACTGCACCTCGTAGTCCGCGCCCGCCGCCAGCACGAGGTCCATCACCTTGGCGAGGATCAGCGAGTCGATGATGTGACCCTCGATCTCCACTGTCTCGGTCGCGGGCGCCATCGGCGTCAGCGTACCCACGGCCCCCGAGGGCCCGGTGGGCCGGCACGACCACTCGACCCCGCCGACGGGCTGGACCAGGATAGAGAAGCCATGGCGAGCTTCGATCCCTGGGCAGCCACGCTCGAACGGCTCGACGACGCGGCGAAGCTCGCCGGGATCGACTCGGACATCCACCGCATGCTGCGCACGCCGCGCCGGGTGCTGGAGGTTGCCATACCGGTGCGCATGGACGACGGGCGAGTGGAGGTGTTCATCGGCTGGCGCGTGCACCACGACACCACCCGGGGTCCGGCCAAGGGCGGTGTCCGCTTCCACCCCGACCTCGAGGCCCGCGAGGTGGCCGCACTCGCCGCCGCCATGACATTCAAGACGGCGGTGGTGAACATCCCCTTCGGCGGCGCCAAGGGCGGGGTGCGGTGCGACCCCCGACGCTTGTCGATCCGCGAGCTCGAGCACCTCACCCGGCGCTACGCCACCGAGATCGCTCCCATCCTGGGGCCGGACCGGGACGTGCCCGCCCCCGACGTCAACACCGACGGGCGGGTCATGGCCTGGCTGATGGACACCCTCACGCTGATCTGGGGCGGCGGGGCCTATCCCGGGGCCGTGACGGGCAAGCCCTTGTCGATCGGCGGCACCCGCAGCTATTCCGGCGGGACCGCGTCGGGCGTGCTGGCCTGCATTCGGGCAGCATTCACCGAGCTGGACATGCCCTTCGTCGGCGCCCGGGCGGTGCTCCAGGGGTTCGGCAAAGTGGGCGGCCCGCTGGCCTTCCTGCTCTCGTCGGGCGGTATGCGGGTGGTCGCGGTGAGCGACGTGGGCGGCGCCGTCTACAACCCGGGCGGGCTCGACCCTTCCGCGCTGGCCGGCCACGTCGATCGGCACGGCACGGTGGCCGGGTTCGACGGCGGCGACCCCATCGCGCCCGACGACCTGTGGGAGCTCGAGTGCGAGCTGGTGGTTCCGGCCGCGCTCGAGGGCGCCATCGACGAGCACGCCGCCACCCGCTTGGGCGGCAAGGTTGTCGTCGAGGCAGCCAACGAGCCGACGACCCCTGAGGCGGACGCCATCCTGGACCGTCGTGACATCGTCGTGGTGCCCGACATACTGGCCAACGCCGGCGGGGTGACCGTCTCGTACTTCGAGTGGGCCCAGAGCCGCCAGGGGTACGCGTGGGAGGAGGGCCTGGTGGCCAACCGCCTGCGGGCCACCATGGACCGCGCCTTCACGTCTGTGTGGGCGAGGGCCGACGCCCTCGGTGTGTCGCTGCGGCGCGCCGCCTACGTCATCGCCGTCGAGCGGGTGGCCGAGGGCATCTCTGCCCGGGGCCTGTTCCCCTGAGCGATCGTGGGCCAAGATCCTGGGGCAATATGACGCCCGTGTCAGGAATGGGGTTGACTCCGCCGTTAGGTCTGCCTAATACTTAGGGGGACCTAAGCGCTGATGGACCCTGCCGCCTTGGGAGCGTGCCGTGCCTGCTGGTGAAGTCTTTCTGCTCGGGGCCATCGCCGGGCTCACCATCTTCTTCGGCCTGCCCGTGGGCCGGTTGCGGCAGATGAGCCCGAGCCTGCGGGCGCTCCTGAACGCCATCGCCATCGGCATCCTCATCTTCCTGCTGTGGGACGTGCTCACGAACGCGGTGGGGCCGGCCCAGAGCTCGCTCCGGGCGGCGTCCGACGGCCACGGCTCGTGGTGGGCGTTCGCCGGGTCCTGCGCCACGTTCATGGGGTGCCTGGGCGCAGGGCTGTTGAGCCTCGTGTACTACGACCGCTGGTCCGCCCACCGGGCCGAGCGGCGACGGTTCGGACCGGGCGCCGCCTCGGTCGCCGAGCTCGCCCAGCCCCGCCAAGCGCTCGTGCGCTCGGGAGAGAGCCTGGCTCTCCTGATCGCTGTCGGCATCGGTCTGCACAACTTCTCGGAGGGGCTCGCCATCGGGCAGTCGGCGGCCAGGAACGAGGTGAGCCTGGCCCTGGTCCTCATCATCGGCTTCGGGCTGCACAACGCCACCGAGGGTTTCGGCATCGTGGCTCCCCTGGCCGTGGAGGACTCCCGGCCGAGGTGGACCTTTCTCGCCCTCCTGGGGCTGATCGGCGGGGGACCGACGTTCCTCGGGACCGTCGTCGGGCGGTCGTTCGTGAACGAGACGGTCTTTGTTGCCTTCCTCGCCCTGGCTGCCGGCTCCATCCTCTACGTCGTGATCCAGCTGCTGAACGTGGCCCAGAAGATGGGCCACAAGGAGATGCTCATGTGGGGCATCCTCGGCGGGCTGGTCGCCGGCTTCGCCACCGACTTCGTGTTGACCGCCGCGGGCGTCTGAGCTTGGTGCGCCATGAGCGCGGCGGTACGGATCCCAGTGCACGGATTCGAGCTCGACGCCGATCTGGCCGGGCCCGACACGCCAACCGGCGTGATCGCCTTCGCCCACGGCAGCGGTAGCAGCCGCCACAGCCCCCGCAACCGGGAGGTGGCGGCCGTCCTCCAGGACGCAGGTTTCGCCACGCTCCTCGCGGACCTTCTCACACCGGAGGAGGAGCAGGCGGACATGCGCACCGGTCACCTGCGCTTCGACATCGAGCTCCTCGCCGGTCGCGTGGTCGCCCTCGTCGAGTGGCTGTCGGTCGAGCCGTCGTTGGCCGACCTCCCGGTGGGGCTGTTCGGCGCCAGCACCGGTGGGGCCGCCGCTCTGGTCGCAGCGGCGCGTCTGCCGGAGCGCGTCATGGCCGTGGTCTCCCGCGGCGGCAGGCCCGACCTGGCCGGACCCGACCTGGGCGCCGTACACGCAGCGACGCTGCTCATCGTGGGCGGGCGTGACGACGTCGTGCTCGGCCTCAACCAGGATGCGCTGGGCCAGCTGCACACCGAGAAGCGGCTGGAGGTCGTTCCCGGCGCGACGCACCTGTTCGAGGAGGCCGGCGCCCTGGAGGCCGTCGCCAGCCTGGCGCGGTCCTGGTTCCTCGAGCACGTCCATTAGGCGAACACGCGTTCGACCAAGGAGGAGAAGAGCCCTAAAATCCAGGGTCTATGCCCTTGGCCGAGCTCGCCCGGCGGGTGCGTCCCGTGTCCCTCGCCGAGGAGCAGCGGCTGGAGGTGACCCCGGCCCTGTCGGGGCTGATGCCGGGCGGGGGGATCCGGCGGGGTAGCACGATCACGGTGTCCAGCGGCCCTGCGGGAGGCACCACTTCGCTGGCTCTCGCCCTGCTGGCCCGGGCCACGGTCGAAGGGTCGTGGTGTGCAGCGGTGGGCCTTCCCGATCTGGGCCTGGTGACGGCCGCCGAGCTCGGGGTCGACGTGTCCCACCTCGCCCTGGTCCCGTCACCGGAGGATCGGTGGATGACCGTCGTCGCGGCGCTGCTCGACGGCGTCGACGTCGTCCTCTTCCGGTCGCCCCGTCGGGTCCGGCCGCCCGACATCCGGCGCCTGGCCAGCCGGGCCCGGGAGCGGGGGGCTGCCCTGATGGTGCTGGCCGGTTCGGCAGGGGCGGGCGACCGGTTCGAGCCCAGGAGGGCCTGGCCCGGGGTGACCGACCTGGGGCTGACCGTGACGGCCAGTCGCTGGACCGGCCTGGGTGATGGACACGGTTGTCTGCGGGGCCGCCAGGTCGAGGTCGTGGCCGAGGGCAGGGGAGCAGCGGCCCGGCCGGTCAGGGCCCACCTGTGGCTGCCGTCTCCGGAGGGCGAGGTGGCCGCGCTCGACGAGGAGGTGGTCGCCGTGCGGCCTGCTGTCGCGATCCCACGGCCGGCGGGCGAAGCCGCCAGCAGAGCAGGTTGAGTGATGGCGACCCGGACCCTGGTGGTGTCGTGTCCCGACTGGCCGGTGACCGCGGCCGGTGTCCCGTCCGACATCGCCGCCGCCGTCGTCTTTGCCAACCGGGTCGAAGCGGCGTCGGTGGCGGCTCGGGCCGAGGGTGTCCAGGTGGGACTGCGCCGCCGCGAGGCACAGAGCCGCTGTCCGGGCCTGGTGGTCATCGAGCGGGACCGGGGCCAGGAGGCGCGCGCCTTCGAGCCGGTCGTGACGGCCGTCGAGGCCTTCGGACCGAAGGTGGAGGTGTCGCGTCCGGGGATCTGCGCCATTCCCACCCGGGGGCCCGCCCGGTACTTCGGTGGGGAGGAGGCCCTGGTCGTCCGCATCGGAGCGGCGGTGTCGAACGCCGTCGCCGGGGTGTTGTCGAGCGCGCCAACCGGCCGTGACAGCCCCTACTGGGGAGTGGGCATCGCCGACGGACGTTTCGCCGCCATCCTGGCCGCCGATCGGGGCGTCATCGTGTCACCCGCACAGAGCGCGTCGTTCCTGGCGGAGTTCCCGATCGCCGTCCTGGGGCATCCCGAATTGACGGACCTTCTGATGCGTCTCGGCATCCGCACCTTGAGCCAGCTGGCCGCCCTGCCGACCGCGGACGTGCTGGCTCGCTTCGGACCCGAGGGCGCACTGGCCCGGCGCCTGGCGCAAGGTCTCGACGAGCGTCCCCTGGCCGGGCGGGAGCCACCTCCGGACCTGGTCGTCTCGGTGGAGCTCGACCCACCGGTCGATCGGGTCGACACGGCCGCCTTCGCGGCCAGGAGCCTGGCCCAGGATCTGCACGAGCGACTGGTCCGACTGGGGATGGCCTGTCACCGGTTGCGGATCGAAGCCGAGACCGAGCACGGCGAGCAGCTGAGCCGCCTGTGGTGCCATGACGGTCCGTTCTTTCCTGCCGACGTGGCCGAGCGCGTGCGCTGGCAGCTCGACGGCTGGCTGAGCGGCACCGCCGCCTCCCGGCCGACGGCCGGGCTCACCCTGCTGCGGCTGCTGCCCGACGAGGTGGTTCCCGATCAGGGACGACAGCTCGGCTTCTGGGGCGGTGAGGCCGGGGTCGACGAGCGCACGGCGCGAGCCCTGGCGCGCGTGCAGGGCCTGCTGGGCCCGGAGGCGGTGGTCACGGCGGTGCTGGGCGGCGGCCGCAGTCCCCGCGAGCAGGCGCAGCTGGTGCCTTGGGGCGACCCCCGCCCGGCGGCTCGAGGCCAGCCCGAAACGACAGCACCGCCGTGGCCTGGGAGGCTGCCGCCTCCTGCTCCGGCCATCGTGAACGATCGGTCGGTGGTGGCCGAGCTGGTCGACGGTGACGGATGCGCCGTCGAGGTGACGGGCCGGGGCTTGCTCAGCGCCGACCCGGCCCGGCTGTCGGTGGCCGGTGGACCATGGGTCGAGGTGACCGCCTGGGCGGGACCGTGGCCGGCCGACGAGCGGTGGTGGGACCCCGCCGCCCACCGTCGACGGGCCCGGCTCCAGGTCGTGCTGGCCGACGGCAGCGCCCACCTGCTGGCCCTCGAAGCGGGCTGTTGGGGCATCGAGGCGACCTACGACTGACCTCCTTCTTTCGTCCTCCAGCCCGACTGGCGAACCCGTGCCAACGCCGGCACGATCAGGCCAGTGCTCTTGGCAGACGCAGACAAGCCCTCACCGCCGGTACAGGCTGAGCACCTCCTGACCGCCTGGCAGTTCGGCGAGTGGTTCGCGCTCCTCGCCTTCATCGTCCAGGTCGCCGCTGCCGTCTGGTACTTGGGTGCGGTCCTGCGCCTGCGTCGGCGAGGACGGTCGTGGTCGAAGTGGCGCACGACCGCGTTCATCTCGGGCGTCCTCGTCCTGGACATCGCCGTCGTTTCCGGGCTGGCCTCCTACGACGACCAGGTCTTCACGGTCCATGTGGTCCAGCACCTGCTGCTGATGATGGTGGCGCCGCCCCTGCTGGCTCTCGGTGCTCCCGTGACGCTCGCCATCCAATCGGCGCACCGACCTCTCCAGAGCCGCCTCATCCATCTGCTCCATCACCCGGTGCTTCGGGTGCTGACCCTGCCCGCGGTCGCCGGGGTCTTGTACTACGCGTCGATGTACATCTTCTTCCTCACCTCCTTCTATCCGTTCTCCCTGCGGCACCCGCTCGTCCACGACGCCAGCCATCTGGTCATGGTCGTGCTCGGGTGCCTGTTCTGGTGGCCGATGGTGGCGGTCGACCAGCTGCCGCATCGGCCCGCCTTCTCCACGCGGATCATCGCCATGTTCGTGGGCATGCCCTTCGAGGTGTTTCTCGGACTGGCACTGCTCAACCAGGGCAGCCCCATCGCACCCGAGCACACCCTGTCCGACACGCACACCGGCGGCGCCGTCTTCTGGGGAGCCAGCATGCTCATCACGTTTGGCGCCGCGCTGCTCATGCTGCACCAGTGGATGAGCCAGGAGGAGCGCGCGTCCCGTCATCGCGACCGCAAGCCCAGCGCGAGGGAGGCGCGGCGTCTGCAGATGTGGGAAGCGGCATGGGGAGCGAAGGGCCCTCCCGTACCGGCATCGGGGTCCGCGGGTGGCCGCGACGCCGCCGACGAAGAGCCCTGACGGCCGAGCGACTCAGCGAGGCGGAGGCACGCCCCGCGGCTCCGATGCCGCCGGTGCCGATGCCACGTGAGCAACCGGGACCGCAGCTGCCGTCTTGCTGCTGCTGCTCTCCTTGACGATGGGCTGGGCCAGCAGGAACAGGCTCGTCATCGTGTAGGCGACCATGGCGAAGATCCACGGCCACTCGGAGCGCTCGGCCTGGCTCCGGGTGCGGGCCACGCCGGCGAGGTGACGGTGGGCGATGAAGACGGCCGCGATATGCACGGCGACGATGAGCACCAGGTCGATGTACCAGTACGCACCGGGGGGAAGCGGCTGTTTGTGGACCACGTAGGAGTCGTTGAAGGGAGCGGGCAGCCACTGGTGGGTCCCGGTCGGGTTGCCGGCCAGGGGAATCAACAGCTGGCCGTTGACCAGCAGGTAGTTGAGGTTGTGGGCCACCAGGTACCCGAAGGAGATCGGGAGCAGCGAGGGCAGGAGCTGGGCGATGGTGCCCCGGACGCTCAGGTCGAGCCGGCCGACGTCCCGCACCGCCCTGGCGAACGATCCGAAGACCGTCCACGCCAGCCCGACGAGCACGGCGAAGGCCACCATGGCCACCGCGATGTAACCCGCTGAGCCGACCGTGAAGCCGTGGGGGAGCTGACCCTCGAACCGCTTCCACGCTGGGATGGCGAGCAGGCCGTCGAACGTCACCGACATGAGCATCAGGAACACGAACGTGATGCGGCTGATCGACGAGTCGAAGGGCTGGTCCACCCCGCCCAGGAACCCGGTTCGACCGGGCCGGCCGAAGCGGAAGTAGCCCAGGCGGCCCCACGTCGCCCAGAGGACCGAGAAGACCTCTCCCCGCTTCAGCCACTCCTCGGCCCCGAAGACCAGGCTGCCAGCGGCGCTGATCGCCGCGTAGACGACCAGGGCCACGGCGGTGACGATGGGCCTGGTGGCCCAGGTGTTGTAGATGAGCTCTCCGCTGGCGACGAGGAAGAAGAGCAACGTGGCCGGCCAGAACCCGAGCCAGGACGGCCAGGGCAGCGCGGGTCCGCCGATCACCCGCGTGCGCAGGTCCTCGCGGTCCACGGCCCGGGCGATGGTGGCGAAGGGGTTGATCCACGGCGTCCAGTCGCCGAGGACACCACACGATATGGGCACCGCGATCCAGATGACCAGCCAGAAGCTGGTGGGCAGGATGTTCTCGGGGATCTCCTGCGACCCGTAGATCCCGGCGTAGATGAGAAGGGCGAGGATCACCAGGCCCAGGAGGCCGACCACGCGCTGGTTCCGGGATACGTAGCTGCCGTCTCCGGTCGTCGGTCCGTCGGCCGGAGCCACTTCCCGCCGCGCAACGAGCAGGAACGAGATGAAGACCACCCCGGCGCCGCCCAGGACGAAGAGGTAGAGAGGAACGGGGATGTCGTACCGGGCGCCGAAGGCGTGGGCGAGGATGAGCGTCGGGGAGAACATCATCCGGCCGCCGAGAATACGCTACCCCGCTGGATCCCCGAGAACGCGGTTGGCGCCGTCCGAAGGCCTCGCACGTCGCAGACCATGCGTTGGTAGTCGAGCGAGTGCCAGCTGCGGTTCCACGGACTTCAGAGACCCAAGCGGCGCTGACCGCCTTTCCTCTCGGTGGACAAGGCGATGAGGTCGTCGCGAGCGCGAGCCACCCGGGAGCGGATCGTGCCAGGGGGACATCCGCAGACGTTCGCGGCCTCGTCGTACGACAGCTGGAGAAGCTGGGTCAGCACGAAGGCGGCGCGCCGATCGGAGTCGAGCCGACCGAGCAGATCGCGCACGCTGACCTCCTCGGAGGCATCGGCCGCGGGCATGCCTCGCTCGGGCCCGCCGACGCCGAACCGTGCGTCGTGGCTCCGCTGCCTGGCCCGTCGGCGCAACTCGTCGATGCAGGTGTGTCGGGCGATGGAGAGGAGCCACGTCCGCGCCGACGAGTCACCCCGAAAACGGCCGAGGGACCGGACGGATCCGACGAAGGTCTCCTGGGTCAGATCCTCAGCACTCTTCTCATCGACCATGGCGGCACACAGTCGACGCACCTGGTCGTAGCTGGCGCTGATGAAGGCCTCCAGGGCACCGGGCTCGCCGAGCCGGGCGGCGTGCGCCAGGCGGCTCAGCTCGTCCATGACCGACACGCTAAACGCCAGCACTGTGCGGGAACCAAGCGGGGTGACCGGTCGACTACCAGATTGTGAACTGCGACGCGGCCAAGGAAGCCATCTCGGCCCTGCTCGACGGTGAAGAGCCTCGGGCCGACATCACCGACCTGGACCGGCACGTGCAGGCGTGTCCGACCTGCCGGCTCTGGCAGGAGAGCGCTCACGAGGTGACCCGTCGGGCCCGAGTCGAGCTGATGCGGCCCGGACCCAGGCGGACCGAAGAGGTACTGGAGGCCGTGCATGCCGCCGGCCCGCGTCCGAGACAGCCGAGCACGGCGGCCCTGGCGCGCCTCGGCCTGGTCGCCATCGCCGCCGCACAGATCGCCATCACCGTGCCGATGCTGGTGCTCGGGCAGGACCACAGCGCTCCGGGACACGTCGCCCACGAGATGGGGTCGTTCGACGCGGCCCTGGCCGTCGGGTTCCTCATCGCCGCCTGGCGTCCCGGACGTGCAATCGGGATGCGGACACTGGTCGGAGCGGCCGCCGTCCTCCTGACCCTGACTGCCGTGATCGATCTGACCAGAGGGACGACCGACGTCCTGGACGAGGCGCCCCACCTGCTCGCCCTTGCCGGTTGGCTCCTCGTGCGTCACCTCGCCGCAGTGAGCGCGCCAACGGTGGAGGACCCCGGGTCGCAGGCCCTGTCGTGGCTGCGATCGCAGCGAGGGCTACGGCAAACGCCCTCAGATTCACAGCCCTTCAGCAGCGAGCACCCCCCGACCGCGGCGCGCCACGACCGCCGCGCCGTGGGCTGAGAACGAGCCGGCGACTCCTACTGCCGCAGCCGTCTGACGACGTAGAGCAGCACGGCGATCACGAGCACGAAGGCCGCCACCGCTATCGCCGCTCGCACGCCGCCGCTCAGCCCGGCTGACCCCGGCAGCAGGACGAGGGTGAAGTCGGCGAGCCGGTCGGAGTCGGCGGCGTGGTAGCCGCTGCCGGGCAGCGTCGTCACCAGCGACGTCCAGCGGCCGTCGCTGAAGCGGTCCATCACGGTCTTGCCGAGTGCTCCGGTTCCGCGCAGGAACACGGTGATGTGCTTGCCCGGTCGGACGACGACGGGCGCTCCTCCCGGCAACGTGACCGACATCCGGTAGACGTTCCCGTCGAGGCGGCCGTTCGGGATCGGCGCCGCCGGGGACACCGGCGTGATCGTGATCGTGAGGTTCGGTGTCGACGGCGGGATGGCGAAGGCGTCGGGATCCGCCTGCAGCTCGGCCTGGGGCGGCGACTCGTTGGTGTTCACGATGAAGGGGAGGCCCAGGTTCGAGGGCTTGACGTTCTCCGACGCCGAGGTGGGTGGCGCCGTCGTCGCCTGGCCAGGCGGAGGCTGCAGGTACCGGTAGGGCTCGGTTTGGAGCGGGAGCCCGTCGTAGATCGGTGGGCCGGCATGCGACCCACGCACGACCCACACCAGCGCCAGCAACACGAATGCCGCAGCCAGCGTCACCAGACCGAGCCGTTGCCTGCTCCACGTCACCACAGCCACCAACCGGCGAGGTCAGCGAGGACGTGCGCGGTCGCCGGCGCCGTCACTCCACCGCTGAGCACCCGCAGCCCACCGAGCCACAGCCCGACGGCCAGATCGAGCGGCAGGGCGGCGACGCCGTACAGCGGCACGTGCACCAACGCGAAGACGACGGTGGTGAGGACCAACGCCGCGGGCACGCCGGCGGCGTCCTCGACGGCGTTGAACAGGACGCCCCGCACCAGCACCTCCTCGGCCAGCGCCACGGCGGTCACCACCACGGCCCACATCACGAAGCCGGTTCCCGACACGTGCAGCTGCGGGCGCGGGACCGCGAGACGCAGCACCACGGGACCCGCCACGAGGCCGGCGGCACCGAGCAACCCCCACCCAAGGCCCGTCGGCCGCAGGCGACCAGGGCGCCACCCGGCGCGTACCGCAGCGGCCAGCAGCAGCAACGCGAACAGCGCCGCGCCGCGTTCCGACGCAGCCCCGGCAGCACCAGCGAGGACCGTGCGCAGCACGGTCGCCGCGGCGAGCATCACGAGCAGCCCGGCCGCGCCTGTGCGCCGGCGAGCGACGATGTTCGTCCCTCGGGCCAGCCTCCCGGGCTGGCTCACGCGGGCAGCGGCACCATCGTCGGCCTGCCCGTCGCGTACGTGGGTGGCCACACGACCACGCTGTGGTCGACGGACTGCCACTGCCAGATGACGGCGGCGGCGAGGACGTTCTGTCCCTCGTGTGCCCGGTCGTCGGCAAAATGGAGCCCGGCGCCGTTGGGAAGCTCGCCCTCGGCCAGCGTCGTGTGCCGGGCGGCGGCGGCGATGTCGGAGGGGCTGAACGAGTGCGCCTTGGGCAGCACGTAGTGGAACAGCGCCCAGGCGGCGCTGAAGCCGGCCAGCCCCTCGTTGTCAGGCGTCGCCTGGCCAGTCTGGGTTTTCCACACGGCGGCGAAGCGCTGGTAGTCCCGGGCGCCGACCGGCGTCAAGGCGCCGGGGTTGAAGCCGCCGCCCGGTCGGTCCGACGCGAACACGCCGACCGCCTGCGGGCCGAGGTCGTCGCCGAAGTCGCTCATGCACTCGGCCATGCTCGAGCCGATCATGGCGCCCACATGCACGTGCTGAGCCAGCATGGCCCGGCGGAAGCCCTCGCCGTCGGGGATGTACGAAGCCAGCACGAGCACGTCCGGGCGAGCCGCCGAGACCTGCGCCATCACCGACGTCCAGTCGGGCTTGTAGGCGTCGTAGGTGGTGCGGTCGACGACGTCGAGCCCCGAGGCCTGAGCGGTGGCGATCGCACCGTCGGCGACCGACTGGCCGTAGGCGTCGTTCTCCCACACGACGGCCACGCGCGTCTGTGACGGTGCCAGTTCCAACCGGGGCACGAGCTGGGTCGCGGCGAAGCGGGCCGAGTTGTCGCCCAGGTTCGACCCCGTCGCCCCGACGCGAAAGACCCACGGTGATCCCTCGCCAGTGAGACGGTCGGCGACGGCGCCCGCTTCCCAGTAGACGAGTCGCGAGCTCGACGCCGCCGACGCCGCAGGTATGGATAGCTGCGAGGAGTAGGCGCCGAGGACCAGGGGGACGCCGTCGTCGTGCAGTGAGCCGACGGCCTGCGGGGCCTGCTCGCGGGTCTCGAGGTCACGCACGTCGAGCTCGATGTGCCTGCCGTGGACTCCGCCGTCGCGGTCGGCGAGGTCGGCGGCGATGCGGACGCCGCGCAGCTCCTCGGTCGCCAAGGAGGCCTGAGACCCGTGCATCGGGAACACGGCGCCCAGTCGCAAGGTGGAGGACGAGGAGGACGCGGCTTGGCCGCAGGCAGCGAGGCCCCAGACGACGCTCAGCAGGCCGAGGACGAGCGGAAGTGGGCGCCGGACGAGTGACAGCACGGGCTCCCCATTTCGTCAGGAGGTCGGCAGGACGTCGTAGGTCTACCCGAAGCGGCCCTATCGAACACGCGTTCGACTCCCGAGCCTGGCGGCCCTAGGGTTGGCGCATGGGTTGGCGCAACCCTCCCATGCCGTGGTCCGAGCTCGAGCGCCGGTTGTCCGACGGCCGGCCGCCCAACCGGCCGGACCACGCCGACGGGGGCGACAGCCCGGCCTGGTCCCGCAAGCGCCAGCCCTATCGGGCCCCGCCGTCACCCCGACGCCGCGACACCCCGGTCCCCTATGCCGAGCTGCACTGCCACTCCAACTTCAGCTTCCTGGACGGGGCGTCGCACCCCGAGGAGCTGGTCGAAGAGGCCGAGCGCCTCGGCCTGAAGGCGCTGGCCCTCACCGACCACGACGGCATGTACGGGGTGGTCCGCTTCGCCGAGGCGGCCCAGGCCGTCGGTGTGCCCGCTGTCTTCGGGGCCGAGCTCACCCTCGACCTGGCCCGACGGGCCCCGCGGACCAGCGGACGACCCCAGGGCCGCCGCCCTGGTCCGGCCGGCACCTTGGGACACCGCCAGGCCGCCGCCGACCCCGAGGGCCACCACCTCGTCGTGCTGGCCCGCGACCCCGAGGGGTACGCCCGGCTGTGCCGGGTCCTGAGTGAGGCCCACCTGGCCGGCGGGGAGAAGGGTCAGCCGATCGTGTCCCTGGCCACCCTGGCCGAGGCCCACGGTGACCACTGGATGGTGCTCACCGGCTGCCGCAAGGGGGAGGTCCCGACGGCCCTGGTCCAAGACGGTCCCGCGGCGGCGGGCCGGTCGTTGGGCCGGCTGGCCGACGTCTTCGGGCGGCACAACGTGGCCGTCGAGCTGTGGGACCACGGCGACCCCCTGGACACGGCGCGCAACGACGCCCTGGCCCACCTGGCCCTGGCCCACGGCGTCGACCTGATCGCCACCAACAACGTGCACTACGCCACCCCCTCCGGGCGGGCGCTGGCGACCGCCCTGGCCGCGGTGCGAGCGCGGAGGTCGCTGGACGAGATCGACGGGTGGTTGCCGGCGGCAGCCGGCGCCCACCTGCGTTCGGGAAGGGAGCAGGCGCGGCGCTTCGCCCGCTATCCCGGCGTGGTGGAGCGGGCCGCCGAGCTGGGACGTGCGTGCGCCTTCGACCTGCGGCTGGTCGCACCACGCCTGCCCGACTTCCCGGTGCCGCCCGGTCACTCCGAGATGAGCTGGCTGGCCGAGCTCACCGAGCGCGGCGCGGCGCGCCGCTACGGTCCTCGGGGCGCCGAGCGGGTGCCGGGTGCCTACGTCCAGCTGGACCGCGAGCTGGCGGTCATCGAGCGTCTCGGGTTCCCCGGCTACTTCCTCGTGGTGTGGGACATCGTCGAGTTCTGCCGGGAGAACGACATCCTCTGCCAGGGTCGGGGCTCGGCCGCCAACTCGGCCGTCTGCTACGCCCTCGGCATCACCAACACCGACGCCGTCTCGCTAGGGCTGTTGTTCGAGCGCTTTCTGTCGCCCGAGCGGGACGGCCCGCCGGACATCGACATCGACATCGAGAGCGACCGGCGGGAGGAGGCCATCCAGCATGTGTACGAGCGCTACGGCCGGCACAACGCCGCCCAGGTCGCCAACGTCATCACCTACCGGGCCCGTTCGGCGGTGCGCGACATGGGCAAGGCCCTGGGCCACGCCAGCGGCCAGCTGGACGCCTGGTCGAAGCAGATCGAGCGGTGGGGACCGCTGGCGGCGACCGCCGACGCCGTCGGTCCCGACGGCCGCCCGGCCCACGACATCCCCGCGCCGGTCATCGGGCTGGCAGCCCAGGTGGAGAACTTCCCGCGCCACCTCGGCATCCACTCGGGAGGGATGGTCATCTGC
This sequence comes from Acidimicrobiales bacterium, assembly GCA_051985455.1. Classification (GTDB taxonomy): domain Bacteria; phylum Actinomycetota; class Acidimicrobiia; order Acidimicrobiales; family AC-9; genus AC-9. Next base: position 14,943 of record JBPYEI010000069.1, on the reverse strand, counting down.
GACCGGCCCGTGGTGGAGGTGTGCCCGGTCGAATGGGCGCGCATGGAGGGCCGCAGCGTCCTGCAGTGGGACAAGGACGACTGCGCCGCCGTCGGCCTGGTCAAGTTCGACCTCCTTGGCCTGGGCATGCTCAACGCCATCCATCGCGCCCTCGACCTGGTTCGTACCCACCACGGGGTGGAGGTCGACCTGGCCGCGCTCCCTCAGGAGGACGCGGTCTACGACATGCTCTGCCAGGCCGACTCGGTGGGCGTCTTCCAGGTGGAGAGCCGAGCCCAGATGGCCACCCTGCCCCGTCTCAAGCCCCGCCATTTCTACGACCTGGTGGTGGAGGTGGCGCTCATCCGACCCGGTCCCATCCAGGGCGGCTCGGTCCACCCCTACATCCGCAGGCGCAACGGGCTCGAGCCGGCGACCTACCTGCATCCCCTGCTCGAGCCCTCGCTGGAGAAGACCCTGGGTGTGCCGCTGTTCCAGGAGCAGCTCATGCAGATGGCCATCGACGTGGCCGGGTTCAGCGCCGCCGAGTCCGACCAGCTGCGCCAGGCCATGGGCTCGAAGCGTTCCGGTGAGCGCATGGAGCGGCTGCGCGCCCGTCTGTACGAGGGGATGGCTTCGCGCGGCATCACCGGTGAGGTCGCCAACGCCATCTACGAGAAGCTGGCCGCCTTCGCCAATTTCGGCTTTCCCGAGAGCCACTCGGTGTCGTTCGCCTACCTGGTCTATGCCAGCGCGTGGTTGAAGCACCACTATCCCGCGGCCTTTTGTGCGGCCCTGCTCAACGCCCAGCCCATGGGCTTCTGGTCGCCCCAGACGCTGACGGCCGACGCCCGCCGCCACGGCGTCGAGGTGCGGGGACCCGACGTCAACCTCAGCTCGGCGCAAGCCACCTTGGAGCCCGGCGGCGATGGGGCCAACGCCCCGGCCGTACGCCTCGGGCTCGAGTACGTGCGAACCATCGGGCTGGAGATGGCGGAGCGCATCGCCGTCGGTCGCCCGTACTCCGGCATGGAGGACCTGGTGCGGCGGACGGGCGCGTCCCGGGCGCAGCTCGAGGCGCTGGCCACGGCGGGGGCGCTGGGAGGCGCTGGTGAGACCCGGCGGGCCGCCCTGTGGGCGGCGGGAGCGGTGTCCCAGGCCACCCCCGATCGCCTCGACGGGGTGGTCATCGGGGCGCGAGCACCCACTCTGCCGGACATGACCGAGGCCGAGGAGATGGCCTCCGACCTGTGGGCCACCGGCGTGTCACCGACGGGAGATCCCGTGGCGCTCATCCGGGACCGACTCGACGAGTGGGGGGCCATCACGGCGGCGGCGCTGGCCGACGCCGATCCCGACAGCCGGGTCCTGGTCGGCGGCATCGTCACCCACCGCCAGCGCCCGGCCACGGCCCAGGGCACCACGTTCTTGAACCTCGAGGACGAGACCGGCCTCATCAACGTCATCTGCTCGAAAGGCGCCTGGACCCGCTACCGCCACGCGGCCCGGTCGGCCCCTGCCCTCCTCGTCCGGGGCCACCTCGAGCGCGCCGACGGAGTCGTCAACGTGGTGGCCGAGCGCATCACCGCCCTCTCGCTCACCGTCGGGTCGTCGGCCCGCTCACGGGATTTTCGCTGAGAGTGATCCGGTCGGCGTCTCGGTCCCGTTTCGAAGAACCGGGCCGAGACGCCCAGCCGGATCGCCCGCGTGAGATGGTGCCGACTAGAGGTTGCTCGGCGGGGCCGGCTGCGTCCCGTTGAAGGTCCCAATGGGCCCGTTGTCGGTGGCGGTGTAGCGCGGGCCGCTCAGGGTGAGCTTGCCGCCGCTGATGCTGCCCATCTGCACTCCCGTGTAACCAGACGTCCCTGAGTAGCTGATGGGAACCAGCCCCGGGCCGGCCAGGTTGGCCGTCTTCACCGCGTTGACCACGCTCTGCCGGGTGGGGTTGGTGCCCACTTGTTGCATGAGCTTCACGAAGGTGTAGGCCACCGACATCCCGTACAAGGTGTTCCCGTCGAAAGGCAGGTTCGGCACGTACTGATTGTGGATGCGCATAAACGTCTGGACCCAGGGGTTCGACGTGTCTTGCGGCGAGGGGAGGTAGCTACTGGTGACAAGCCCCTCGAGCATCGACGAGCCATTAAGCAGGCCGGTCAGTGTGGTCGGATCGGCGGCCACGCTCGAGGTCACGATCTGCGGGTGGTAGCCGATCTTGGCCATCGCCGCCAGGGTGAGAGCGGTGAAGGGGGTCACCGTGTACAACACCACCACCTGCGCACCCGACGCCTGTAGAGCGGCCACCTGGGGACCGACGTTGACGTTGGTAACGACGTAGGACTGGCGGCTCACCACCGAGGATCCGGGGATCTCCTGGTCGAGGCCCTTGATGCCGCCCTGGCCGAAGTCGTCGTTCTGGTACAGGTAGCCGATCTTCTTCCCCGCGTAGTTGTTCTTGACGTACTGGCCGGTGATCTTCCCCTCGATCGTGTAGTCGGTCTGGTACCCGAACGTGTACGGGTACTTGCTGGGGTTGTTCCAGCAGTCACAGCCGGAGGCCACGAACAGATCGGGCACCCGCTCGCTGTTGAGGAAGGGCTGCACCGCAATATGCGTGGGCGTGCCTAGGCCGTTGAAGATGGCGAACACGTTGTCCTGGAGCACCAGGCTGCGGACGACGGTGGCCGTCTGGGTCGGGTTGTAGGCGTCGTCCTGGTAGTTGTAGACGATCTTGCGGCCGTTCACGCCACCGTGGGCGTTCACGTCGTCGAACAAGGCCTTCGACGAGGGAGCGATCTCGTCGTAGCCGGGTGCGGCGATCCCGGTCAACGGCTGATGGCTGCCGATGGTGATGGTGGTGGCGGAGATGCCGGGGGCCGACGCCGTGTTCGCCCCACCGCTAGTCGTCGAAGAGGACGAGCTCGACGTCCCACCGCCGCAGGCCGCAGCGACCAGGGCGACGACGGACACGATGGCAGCCGGGGCCAGCCACCGCCTGACGCCGACTCGAACACGACCCTGACCGGTTGCACTCATGGTTCCTTCCTTCACCAGCGAGAGCCGTCGGCACCGAGCACCGACAGGTGTCAGGTTGTCACTGTTACCCGACTGTCATATTCCCGTTACCCCCTGGTCACAAACCGCCAAAGCCGCCGAACGCCCCCCTGGATCCCCTCGGGGAACAGCAGCATGACCGCGATCAGGATCAAGCCGTAGGCGAGGAGCGCCACGTTGGCGCCCGCCGTCGCCGAGATGTGGAGGTGGGGAGCCAGGTCGGTGGCCTCCCGGCTGAGATAGACCAGGATGAACGCTCCCCACACCGCCCCGACGAGGCTGCCGAGTCCGCCGACCACGATGCCAGTGAGCAGCGAGATCGAGAGCACCAGGGTGAAGCCGGCGGGGGCGACCAGCTGCACGTTGAAGGCGAAGAAGGCGCCGGCCAACCCGGCACAGGCGGCGCTGACCACGAAGGCCAGCACCTGGGTCCGGGCGACGTGCACGCCGGCGAGGGAGGCGGCGATCTCGTCGTCCCGCACAGCCCGGAACGCCCGGCCGAAGCGGCTGCGGAGAAGATTGGCCAACAGGACCAGCACGATCAGGGCGGCCAGCAGGCTGAGCCAGGCGACCCACCGCTCGGGGGGGAAGCTCAGCCCGAGCGAGGCCGGCGGGGTCAGTGGGTTCACAGTGAGGCCCTGCTCGCCGCCGAAGACCGAGGCGTACTTGGTGGCCACCGAGGGGAGGGCCACCGCCAGCGCGAGGGTGGCACCGGCGAGATAGGGCCCTCGAAGGCGGGCAGCCGCGACCCCGACGACGGCGCCGGCGATCGCCGTGACGCCCCCGGCGGCAAGGATCACGACGATGATGGGCAGCGACGTGTTCTGGAGGATCAGCGCAGTGGTGTAGGCACCGATGGCGATGAACGCGCCGTGTCCCAGCGAGAGCTGGCCGTTGTGCCCGGTCAGCACGGTCAGCCCCGCCAAGGCCATCGTGTAGGCGCCGACTGTGCTCAGCTGGAGGTCGGTGAAGGCGCTGACGCTGTCGGTGAGCCAGAAGGCCAGCACACCGACGACCACGGCCGCGAGGAGGTGGCGCAGCAGCGTCTGGCGCGGCAGGCGAAGCCACTCCGGCGGTCGTCGGCCGACACGCGCCGGGGTGCGTGTGCGAGCGTCCCTGGGTGTCGTCATTGCTCACACCCTCCTCGGATTGACGCGGGTGAAGATGCCGCTGGGCCGCACCATGAGGACGGCGATGAGGATCACGAAGGCGCCGAGGTTCTCGGTGTCGGAGCCGAGGTAGCCACCGACGTAGCTCAGCGAAAGTCCGATGACGAGCCCACCCACAAGAGCACCGACGGGGCTGTCCAGGCCGCCCAGGATGGCGGCGGTGAACCCGAACACGAGGATGGCGTCCATGTTGTTGGGATAGAGCAGCACGTTGGGAGCCACGAGCAGCCCGGCGAGGGAGCCGGCGACCGCGGCGAGAGCCCAACCCAACGTGAGCACTCGCCCGACCCGGACACCGAGCAGGCGGGCCACCTCGGGCTCGAAGGCGGCAGCTCGCATGCGCAGGCCGGTGGCGGTCAGACGGAACAGCACGAGCAAGGCGATCATGACTGCGAGCACCGCGCAGATGGTGAAGATGTCGAACGGCGACAGGGCGATGTGGTTGCTGCCCACCTTGAGACCGACTATGGAAAACGGAGCCGGGAACGAGCGGAACCGCCCACCCCAGATGAGCGCAGCCGTCGCCTCCAACGCGATCAGGAGGCCCAGAGTCACGATGACGGCGATGAGAGGCGACCTGTTCTCGACGGGACGGATGAGCGTCACCTCGACCAGGGCGCCGAGCACGAGGCCGGCGATCAGAGCCACAGCGAAGGCGATCCAGTAGGAGATATGCCGGTCGATCAGGCTCACGGCCACGTAGGTCGTGACCATCGCCATGGCGCCCTGGGCGAAGTTGACGATCCGGGTTCCCCGCCAAATCAGGACCAGGGCCATGGCGACGGCGGCATAGACCATGCCGAAGGTGAGCCCGTTCAGGGTGAAGTCCACGAAGCGGTGCATCTCACCCTCCCGTCGATCGCTTGGGCACGTTTGTCTCCCTTATCCCCCCTCAGAAGCCCAAGTAGTGATGGCGAAGCTCGGCGTTCTCGGCCACGGCGCTGGCTCGGTCCAACAGCACGACGCGACCGAGGGAAAGGACCACGGCCTGATCGGCGATGGACAGTGCGCTGCGGGCGTTCTGCTCGACGAGCAGGATGGTCATACCGTCGCCCTGGCTCAGCTGGCGTAGCCTCGCCATGATCTGGGCCGTCACCAGGGGCGCCAGCCCGAGCGACGGCTCGTCCAGGAGGAGCAGCCGGGGTCGGGCCATCAGAGCCCGGCCGAGGGCGAGCATCTGTCGCTCGCCGCCCGAGAGCGTGAACGCCGACTGGGCGCGGCGTCCCGCCAGCGGCGGGAAGAGCTCGTAGACCTCCCCCAGGGCGCGAGACCGGTCAGCCCGGTCGCGTCTCCAGAGGGATCCCAGCCGGAGGTTCTCCTCCACCGTCAGCTCCTGGATGACGCCCCTGCCCTCGGGGACATGGGCGATCCCCAGACGCACGATGTCCTCGACGGCCATCGTCGTGAGATCGTGCCCGCCGTAGGTCGCCGATCCTTCCTTTGGTCGCACCAGGCCACTGATCGTGCGGAGAAGCGTGGTCTTGCCGGCCCCGTTCGCCCCCAGGACGGCGGTGATCGTGCCGTCGGCCACGTCGAACGTCACCCTGTCGAGGGCCAGCACCGGACCGTAGGCGGTGGACAGGTCGCGGATCTCAAGCATGCTCGCCGGGCCCGGTCGCGACGCCGTCACCGACCTCCTCGCCGAGGTAGGCCTCCGTGACGGCCGGGTCGGATCGGATCCGTTCCGGGCCTCCGGTGGCGATGACCCGGCCGAAGTCGAGCACTGCGATGCGGTCGCACACAGCCATGACGAGGTCCATGTGGTGCTCGACGAGGAGCACGCCCATGCGATGGCCGAGCGTCCGGAGGCGATCGCCGAGCGAGCTCATCTCGGCGTCGGACAGACCGCTGGCCGGCTCGTCGAGCAGCAGCAGGGTGGGATCGATCATCAGGGCGCGGGCAAGGGCGACGCGCTTCTGGACGGCGTAGGACAGCGCGCCGGGGTACCGGTCTGCGGTCTCCGAGATCCCGAGCTCGTCGAGCAGGCTCATCGCCTTCGCTCGGACGGCGCGGTCACGTCGGTCCGATGGCGGGAGGCCGAGCAGGGAAGAAGCGAACCCGCCCCACCGTCCCGCCGATGCGCCGACCATCACGTTGTCGACGACGCTCAATCCCTGCCAGAGGCCGACGCTCTGCAAGGTGCGGGCGATGCCCATCGAGCGCAGGCGGGACGGGCGCGGTTTGATCGGCTCGCCGCGGTACTCGAGGTGTCCCCGACTGGGCCGGACGAAGCCGCAAATGACGTTGAAAAGGGTCGTCTTTCCCGCTCCGTTGGGACCAATGACGCCCACGACCTCGCCTGGGTCGACTCGGAGGGAGACGGCATCCAGGGCAGTGAGGCCACCGAACTGGACCGACACCTCCGACACCGACAGGCCGTCACCCAGGGGCATCGGGGCGATTCTCTCACGCGTGGGCTCGCGCCCTGACCAGGGTGTGCAGGCAGCCACGGGTCCGATCAGTCCGGTTCGACCGAATGTCAGAGAAAACCGACGGTTGCAGAAGTTAAGCGGCCGGCATAACAATGATAGTTGGAGGGAGGAAGCGGAGTTCAGGGTCAAATGCACCGTGGTCGCGCCTAGCTGAATCGACCGGATGGCCTCGGGGGGGGAGGTGGAAATCAGTGCAAAATGTCGACCACCGCCTCGGCGTGGCGTCGCACCCCGGTCGTGCTCGTTCCGGCATGTGGGAGCGGGACCGGGTGGCTGAAGCCATCTGCCACATCCTGGACCGGGCCAAGTCGGCGCACGGAGACGCGCTCTTCATCGTCGGCGAGGCCGGTCTGAGCAAGAGCTTCCTCCTGGAAATGGCCCGTGCGGACGCCGGCGCTGACCTCCGGATCGGGGAGAGCGTCGGCGATCGGAGCGAATCCATGGCGCCGTTCGGTCTCCTCGGCGCCGCCATCGACCAGCTCCAAGATGGCGAGGACCGCAGCGCCAGGCGAGGCTCGCTGCCAGCTGCCGAAAGACCGGACGGCCTCTTCTCGTCCGATCGGGCTACACGCTTCCACCAGGCGGTTCGTTGGCTCCGGCAGCTCGATTGTCCGTCGGTGCTCCTCCTCGACGACCTCCACTGGGCTGACCCTGATTCCCTCGACCTCCTCGTGTTCATGTGCCGGCGGATCGCCACGGTGCCGCTGGCAGTGATCAGCGCCCTTCGACCGTGGCCGCCGTCGGCCGAGGATGCGTGCATGGGTTTGGTGTGGGCCGGTTACGGGAGCCTCCGGCGGCTGGCGCCGCTCGGCGATGGAGGGGCGCGGGCCCTGATGGCGGCGAGCGCCGGACGCGAGATCCCGCCCGGTGTCGCGACGGCCGCCGTCCGCCAGTGCGCAGGCAATCCCCTTCTTCTCGACCGGGTGGGTCGAACCATCGCAGACGCGCTGGATCGTGACACCAAGCTCACGTTTATTTCCGACGGTGAGAGCAGGACGATTGTCCGGGACCGTTTTGCTGGCGTGGACCACGTCACGTTCCATTTACTCGAAGTTTCGACCGTGTTTGGTGAGCGGTTCCGCCCGCCTCTGGCTGCCGAGGTAGCGGGCCTGGGCGATCGTGAGGCCGAGCGCTGCTTCGAGGCGCTCTGGGCGTCCGGGCTGGCGGTCGACATCGGGGAGGGCTCGGCCCAGCTCACCCACCCGCTGTTTCGGCAGGCGCTATAAGACGGGATGGCGCCGCAGGTGCGGGCCCGACTGCATGCCCGGGCCTTTCGCTCGGGCCGAAGCGAGCTTCCGCGAAGCGACGGCAGCCAGCGACGAGGGCGATCCGGAGCTGGCGGTGGAGACCCTGCTCGATCGAGCCATCGCGTGCTGGGCCACCGACGGCCCCTTGCGCGCCCTCGACCTCACGGTTCGGGCTCGGCAGCTGGCCTCGGGCGTGAGCGAAGACCTCCGGGCTCGGGTGGAGGCGGCGTGGGGGTTCGCCGCCCTCCGATCTGGCAAGGGTGCCGGCTTGAGCGCCCTCGAGCAGCAGGTCCGCGTCGTCGAGAGCAGCCCGCTCGACGGTCCCAGCAGTCGTAGTTGGAGTCACTTCGTCCTCACCTCGTTCGCCAGCGTGGCGACGTGGACCGAGCACTTCGCCGAGGCCGAGCGGGTGCAGGAGGTGGCGCGCTCGAGAATCGAGCAGCTCGGCAACCGCCAGGCCTTGGCCGCGCTCGATGTGACCCGGGCCGACAGTCTGGTGCGCTTGGGGCGCCTGCGAGAGGCTCGCGAGGCAATGGGGGGAGGAACGCGCAGGGGTGTGCACCTGGCGGCGACGCCATATGCGCTCGCCCGTCGCGCCTACATCCTGCTCCAGATGGGTCGGCTCGAGGAAGCGGACGCCTGCTGCGACGAGGCCGAGCCCGGCGCCATGGCTTCGGGTGAGCGGTTGGCGCTGCTGTGGGTGGGCCATGTTCGCGGTGCTCGGCTTCTCGGGGAGGGAGACATCGAGGAGGCGTGCCAGCACTACGCCCGGGTCGAGGAGCTCTCGACGGCAATGGGGATCGGCGAACCCTGCATCGTTCCCTGGGCGCGGGACGCGGTCACCAGCTACGCCCTCGGCGGCCGGGGGAAGGACGCCCGGCGCGTGCTCCGATGGCTCGAGCGGGCGGCAGGCGACGACGCCCGGTCGGGCGCCGTCGCGTTCTGACACCTTCGGAGGAGCGGGTGACTCGCCTTGCCACCGTCGGGGCCAGCAACGAGACCATCGCCAAGCAGCTCTCGATCTCGGTGAGAACCGTCGAGACCCACCTACAGCGCGCCTACGCCAAGCTCGGCATCCGCTCCCGGCGTCAGCTGATGACAAAGCCCCGGGCATCCGCCGAGCGCGCCCACCGCGCCGGCTGACCGGTAGTGACCCCCTGAGTAGGCTGCGCCCCGCAGGAGATGCCGCAGCCTGCGAGGGAGGAGAGCCATGGCCTGGGACTTCTCGACCGAGCCGGAGTTCGAGCGTCAGCTCGACTGGATGCGCACCTTCGTGCGCGAGGAGATCTTCCCCTTCGAGACGATCAACCTCGACCACGGCGCCTTCCTGGAGGCGGTGCGGCCGCTGCAGGCCCAGGTGAAGGACCGCGGCCTGTGGGCCGCGCACCTGCCGCCCGAGCTCGGTGGTGGCGGGTTCGGCCAGGTCAAGCTGGGCCTGATGCACGAGATCCTCGGGCAGTCTGCCTTCGCTCCCTTCGTCTTCGGCAACAACGCCCCCGACTCGGGCAACGCCGAGCTGCTGGCGGTCGGCATCGAGTCCAGCGGCCAGGAGGAACAGCGCGACAAGTGGCTTAAGCCGCTGCTCGACGGCGCCCTCCGCAGCTCGTTCTCGATGACCGAGCCCGGAGCCGGCGCCGATCCGACCCTCCTCAAGACCTCGGCGGTACGCGACGGGGACGAGTGGGTGATCAACGGCCACAAGTGGTTCAGCTCGAACGCCTCGGTGGCCGACTTCCTCATCGTGATGGCGGTCACCAACCCCGACGTCCACCCTTACCAGGGCAGCTCGATGATCCTCGTCCCGGCAGATACGCCGGGCGTCGACATCGTGCGTGACATCCCCACCATGGAGCACCCGGTCGAGAGCTTCGGCCGCTACGGCGGGCACGCCGAGGTCCTCTACCGCGATGTCCGGGTGCCGGTCGAGAACCTGGTCGGCAACGAGGGCGAGGGCTTCGTGCTGGCGCAGAAGCGGCTGGGTCCCGGGCGGATCCACCATTGCATGCGGTGGCTGGGCCAGTCTCGCCGGGCCTTCGACATGATGTGCGAGAGGGCGGTGTCGCGCTACACCCACGGGTCGCATCTGTCCGACAAGCAGACGATCCAGAACTGGGTCGCCGACTCGCTGGCCGAGATGACCGCCGCCCGCCTCATGACGCTGCACGCGGCCTGGAAGATGGACCAGGCGGGACCATCGGCGGCGCGGGTCGAGATCGCCATGATCAAGTACTACGGCGCCCAGGTGCTCTACGACGTGATCGACCGCGCCATCCAGGTGCACGGCTCGCTCGGGTTCTCGACCGACCTGCCCCTCGAGCACATGTACCGGGCCGCCCGGGCGGCCCGCATCTACGACGGGCCCGACGAGGTGCACCGGGTGACGGTGGCCCGTCAAGTGCTCAAGGGCTACAAGCCGGTCGACGTGCCGACCGAGCACGTCCCGACGCGGCGGGAGGAGGCCACCCGCCGGTTCGCCAAGCTGCTCGACCGCGCCACCGCGGACCTGTAGCCGCTGACCCACCGGTGACAGTCAGGCGCCGTGTACTCGTATCCGGAAGGGTGCAAGGCGTGTTCTTTCGGGACGACTGCCGGCGAGAGGCGGTCGCCGCCGGTGTAACGGGCTGGGTGCGCAATCGGGGCGACGGGCGGGTGGAGGCGGTGTTCGAGGGTGAGCCGGACGCGGTGGACCGACTCGTCTCCTGGTGCCGTACAGGCCCACCGTCGGCTCGCGTGTCGGACGTCGAGGTGGTCGCAGAAGAGCCCAGCGGAGCGAGCGGCTTCCGGGTTCTCTGAGAGCGAGCTGGCACTAGCCTGTCCGTCATGTCCCTCCTCGACGACGACACCATCTCCACCGCGCTGGGCGGCCTCCAGTGGGAGCGTCAGGGCGACGAGCTGGTCAAGGTGCACAAGAGCCGCGACTTCGCCGGGGCCATGGCCTTCGTCAACGCCGTGGCCTGGCGAGCCGAGGCGGCCAACCACCATCCGGACATCGACATCCGCTGGAACACCGTGACCCTTCGACTGTCGACCCACTCGTTGGCCGGCCTGACCCAGGCCGACCTCGACATGGCGCGACAGATCGACGGCCTGGCGCCTGCCGGGTAGCAGTTGCACTTCGCGTCCGTCAGCGAGCTCGCCGACCGTCCGAACGTCATCGCCGACGGGGCGGCGCTGCCGTCGACCGTGCTCACCCTGTCGCACTGGCCGCACAGTCCGACTCCAGCCGGCCTGGCCGACGACACCTCGGCTCGCATCGCCTTCCGCTACCTCGACGACTCGCATCGTTGGCCCGTCGCCGACGCGGTGTCCAACGACCACTTCGACCAGGACGGTCTGGTCTCGGTGTACGCCCTCGTGTCGCCGGACGAGGCCCGCGCCCGTCGGGCCTTCCTCGAGGACGTGGCCGCCGCGGGCGACTTCGCCACCTTCGCCGACCGTGACGCCGCCCGTGTGAGCTTCGCCCTGGCGGCGATGGCCGACCCGGAGCGGTCGCCGCTCCGGTCCAGCCTGCTCGAGGCTCCCTATCCCGAGCGCTGTGCCGGACTCTACGAGGAGCTCCTCGGCCGGCTGCCGGAGCTGGTCGACCACGTCGAGCTCCACCGACGGCTATGGGCGGAGGAGGACGACGCGCTGGCTGCCGCCGAGGCGGCGGTGGCGGCGGGCGACATCACCATCGACGAGGTCCCCGACCTCGATCTGGCTGTGGTGAGCATCCCTGCCGACCGCGGTGCCCGCCTCGCCACCCGGTTCAGCTCGCGTCAGGACACCGCCTGCCACCCGGCGGCGATCAACAACGCCACGAACGCGCTGCGCGTTCTCGTCATCCAGGGTCACCGCTACGAGCTGCTGTACCGCTACGAATCATGGGTGAAGTACACGTCTCGACGTCCACTGCCGCGGGTCGACCTTGCTCCGTTGTGCGCGCGGCTCCAGGACGAGGAGCAGAACGGCGCCGTCTGGTCGTTCGACGGGGTGGCCGCCCTCGTCCCCTCCCTGCGCCTGGCCGACGGACACGAGAGTGACATTCCGCCGGCGCGGCTGCGGGAGACCGTCGAGCGCTACCTGGTGGCGGCTCCACCCGCATGGGACCCGTACGCGTCGGGGCCCGGCTGAGATGTCCACACCGCTGGTCGCCATCCCCGCCTATCGCCTGGGCCCCGGGCGGGTGTCGGGCTGGACCGACGCCAGCCACGCCGTTCCCGCCCAGTACGTGGGTGCGCTGTCCCGAGCAGGCGCCCGCGGGGTCGTGCTGGCGGCGCAGGATCCGGCGCCGGCCGCCGAGATCCTGGCGCCCTTCGACGGGCTGCTCCTGATCGGCGGGGGTGACGTCGAGGCGCGTCGCTACGGGCTACGGCCCCATCCCACTGAGTATCTCGAGCCCGAGCGTGACGAGCTCGAGCTCGCCCTGTCCAGGGAGGCCGTCCGCAGCGGGCTGCCCACGTTGGCGATCTGCCGGGGAGCCCAGGTGCTCAACGTCGCTCTCGGCGGCTCGCTCCACCAGCATCTCCCCGAAATGGCGTCGATGGCCGCCCACGGGCAGGCGCCGGTCGGCGACGCCATCGACCACTCCGTGCGGGTGGCCGTGGGTACGACACTGTCGGCTATCTGTGGTTCCGTCCTCGACGCCTGCAACTCCCAGCACCACCAGGGGATCGACAGGCTCGGCGCCGGCCTGGTCGCCGTGGGATGGACCGACGACGGCTTGATCGAAGCCGTCGAGACCGTCGTGCCGGACGGCTCGGGATCGGGCTGGGTGCTCGGGGTGCAGTGGCACCCAGAGCGGACCGCAGCGGACGACCTGTCACAGCAGGCGCTGTTCGACGCCTTCGCCGAGCGGGCGAGGACGCGTACGCACGCCCACGGGTGAGTGGGCGCGGGCCGTGCTCGCGCTCGCCTCCACCTTCGGCTCAACCGGGCGGCAGGAAGCGGGCGAGCTGTCGGCTCTGCGCCACCAGTCGGCCGTCCTGGGTCCAGAGCTCGCCGTCCTCCTCGACGTAGCCTCCGGCCAGCTGTCGCGAGGCGAACTGGGCCAGGTGCCAGGTCGTTCCCGGGCGGCCCCGCCAGTGGACGGTCAGCTCGATGGTCGGCGCACCTCCGCCGAGGAAGGAGGCGAAGATCGCCGGCGGCCACGCGTCCATCACCAGCGGCACCGCCAGGGCGTCGAGCTCCCGGTCCGCCAGCGCCATCCAGCCTCCCGAGCGCGCTGGTCCCGGCGTCGACCTCCCGAACACGTGGTCCTCGGGCGACGCCACGCGGTACCGGAACCGTTGGACGAAGCTCATGTCCGGCGCCGTGGGCTGGTCCAGCTCCACGCAGCTGTCCGGATCCGGCACCGCTGGCATCTCGGGCTGGAAGTCGATCGGCGTCGGCGGCCGCCACGCTCCGAAGGTGGCCAGCGTCACGGCGACAGGGAGGTCGTCCTGCTCGAGACGTGCGCTCATCGTGGCGTGGCTGCGACCCGCCCTGACTACCTCGGTGGCGACGAGGGCCGGACCCGGATGGGGGCGGTCCACGTAGTGGACGGTCATCGTCAGCGGGTCGGGAGCGGAGGACTCGGACCTGAGAGCGTTGAGGACGAAGCTGGCCAGGTAACCCCCGTTGATCCCGGCTCCGATGTTCCAGCGGTCGCTCAGCCGACCCCGCCAGCGACCGCCACCGAGGGGCTCGATGGTGACGTCGTCGTCGAGCTCCGGCACGGCGCAACCGTAGTGGACGGGGGTGACGACTTGACCACGTGGTCAAGTAGTCTGAGCACATGACCGTCACCGAGCTTCCACGCGCCGACGAGCAGGTCCGCCACGACGTGGTCGAGTGGCTGCGCCAGAACCTCCCGCCGCTGTGGGTCGAGGCGATCGACACCGGCGACGCAGCCAAGCTCCAGCGGGCCCGCTCGTTGGTCGGCTACGACGAGTGGTGTGCGCGCCTCGGCGAAGCCGGCTGGGCCACCCCGACCTGGCCCCGTGAGTGCGGCGGCGGAGGCCTGGAGCCGAGCCAGGCGCGGATCGTCAACGAGGAGCTGACCCGCTACAAGGCTCCCCGCTCGTTCAACGTGATCGGCATCGGGATGGGCGGGCCGACGATCCTGCACTGGGGGACCGAGGACCAGCGGCAGCGCTACCTCGCGCCCATGGCCCAGCACCGCGAGATCTGGTGCCAGCTGTTCAGCGAGCCGGGAGCCGGCTCCGACGTGGCCGGACTGTCCACCCGGGCCGTGCGGGACGGCGACGAGTGGGTGGTCACCGGCCAGAAGGTGTGGACGACCCTCGCCCACATCGCTTCCTTCGGGATGCTCGTCGCCCGCAGCGACCCCGATCAGCCCAAGCACAAGGGTCTCACCTACTTCATCGTCGACATGAAGGCGCCCGGGGTGGAGGTGCGCCCGCTGCGTCAGATCACCGGCGACGCGGAGTTCAACGAGGTCTTCTTCTCCGAGGTGCGCATACCCGATTCCGCTCGCGTCGGCCCCGTTGGTGAAGGGTGGGCAGTGGCCACGACCACCCTCATGAACGAGCGGGTGGCCCTGTCGGGAGCGGGCAGTGCCAGCGGCGAGAGCGTCGGAGGCGGTCCCGTCGACGGTCTCGTCGCCGTGGCGCGTCAGCTCGGTCGGTGGGACGACCCCCTTCTCCGTCAGCGCCTGATGCAGGCCGTGATCGAGAGCCGCGTCATCAAGGTCACCAACTTCCGGGCCGCCGCCGCCCGGCGGGCCGGCCGCCAGCCCGGTCCCGAGGGCTCGATCACCAAGCTCTTCGCGGCCGAGCACAACCAGCGGGTGCAGGAGCTGGCCGTCGAGATCCTCGGCGCCCGGGGGATGGCCTGGGCCCGATCGGACGAGGCAGCGGGGTCGACGGTCCGGGGCTTCCTGCGCTCCCGCGCCAACACCATCGAGGGCGGGACGTCGGAGATCATGCGCAACATCCTCGGGGAGCGCGTGCTCGGCCTGCCCAAGGAGCCGGCCCTCGACCGCGACCTGCCCTGGAAGGACATCCCCCGGTCGACATAAGGGGTGTCCGGGCGGCTTTGTCGCCGCTTGTCGACGGTCGGATCTGAAGAAGGTCGAGCGGACTT